>NZ_JTHF01000125.1 GCF_001043895.1 Methylobacterium indicum | reverse complement strand
GTCCGGATCCGACGCCGGCGACCGCCCGGCGACCCGGCGCAAGGGCGGGGCCGCGCCGGCGATCCGGCAGGTTCCCCCCGGACCCCGCGAGGCCGGGCGCCCGGCCGTCGCGCGCACTCGTTCGGCGCCGGCGCCGATCCTGGCGATGCCCGAGAATTGATGCATAGTCGTCACCCGCGGCGGAGCGGGGCTAGGATGCGCGTCGGCCACAAGATCTTCCTGGTCGGCGGCCTGCCGATCACCATCGCGGCCCTGATCGCGCTCGCGGGCTGGCTGCTTCTCGCCCAGGCCGGGACGGCCCGCGACGGGGCGGTGCTGGCCGGCGCGATCTACCGCACCCTGACCCTGTCGATGACCGTCCGGGACGAGTTCCTGGCGGCCCGCCCGGTCGAGCGCACCGACCATGCCGAACGCTTCGCCCGCCTCACTGCCGAATCCGCCGGCTCCCTCGACGACCTGCGCGGCTACGCCCGCACGCCCGGTCAGGCGGCCCGCATCGAGGCCGCCCGGGCCGCTCTGAAGGATTCGATCGACCAGATGCAGGCGCTGGTGCGGATCACCCGGGAGAATGACGGGTTGATCGCCGACATGGCGGCCCGCGCCGACGCCCTGGTGAGCCTCGCCGACCAGGCCCGGGACCGGCAGCGCGCCGCCAATGCCGATCTCGTCGCCTCCCTCACCGACAAGGCCGCCGCCCTGCGCCGGGTCCGGGACGTCGTGAGCGCCGTCAACGCCCTGCGGGCGCAGGTGGCGCAGACCGAGATCGAGGCCTTTCGCGCGAGCGATGCCCGTCCGGCCGCCATGCGTGCCTCGATGGTCCGTCTGTCGATGGTCCATGTCCGCAACGCCGCCCGCGACCTCGCCGTCGCCCTGAAGGACGACCGGCGCGGGATGGAGGCTGAGGAACTCCTGATCCTCACCGCCGCCTACGAGGCCTGGCGCGAGACCGAGGAGCCGCATCTCGCCGTCCTCGGTGGCGCGGCACCCGAGCGCGCGCCCCTGACGTCTCCCCCGCCCTCGGTCGTCAACGTCCTCGACGAATGGTGCGAGCGGGTGCTCAAGATCGACGGCTCGGCCCAGCGCTCGCTGCACGACGAGGTGGCGCAGCTCCTCGCCTACGCGGTCCGCGCCAACGAGACCGAGCAGGCGACGCAGAACATCGCGCTCGCCACTCTCAAGCTCGGCCAGCGCACCGCCGAGGCCCTGCGCCGGCGCGACATCCCGGCGGCGGCGGCGATGCTGGAGGACGGGCGGCGCCTGTCCGAGACCGCCGCCGCCCTGCCGATCTCGCCGCTGATCCAGGGCGAGATGATCGAGGCCATCGACGGCTGGCGCGAGCGCCTCGGCACCACGGTCGAGGGCCTGCGCCGGCAGAACGAGGGGCTCGCGGCGATGGACGGCCTCGCCGCGGTGATCGGCGAGACCGCCCGCAGCCTCAACCAGGTCTTCATCGACGATGCCGACCGCCTCGGCACCTTCCTGGTGCGCGTGCTGGTGATCGGCGCCGGGGTCGGCCTGGTGCTCGGCTCGACGGTCGGCCTGGCGGCGGCGGCCTCGATCACCGGGCCCCTGCGTCAGCTCCAGCGCAGCATGCTGGCGCTCGCCGCCGATCCCGGCGGGCGGGTGCTGGGGGGGGCGGTCCTGGCGGGCGAGGTCGAGCGCCGGCGCGACGAACTCGGCGACATGGCCCGGGCGACCGCGATGTTCGTCGACGAGATCGGGCGGCGCGAGCGCGCCCTCCTCCGGGCCAAGGAAGAGGCGGACCGGACGCTCGCCGCCTTGCGCCAGACCCAGTCCGACCTGATCCAGGCCGAGAAGCTCGCCTCCCTGGGCCAGCTCGTCGCCGGGGTGGCGCACGAGATCAACACGCCGCTGGGCATCGCGCTCACTACCGCGACCCTGATGGGGGACGAGGCGCGGGATTTCGGCGCGCTCGCCGCGGCGGGCCAGCTCTCGCGCTCGCGCCTGACCCGCTTCGTCGACCGGATGCGCGAGGGCTCGCACCTGCTCACCGCGAACCTCACCCGGGCGGCGGATCTCGTCCAGAGCTTCAAGCAGGTCGCCGTCGACCGGGTGAGCGACGAGCAGCGCCGCTTCCCCCTGCGCGCCTGGCTCGCCGAGCTGATGCGCAGCCTCGGCCCGCTCCTGCGCCGGGGCGGGCACCGCCTCGATCTCGAGGTCGATCTCGACGGGGAGGAGATCGAGGTCGACACCCATCCGGGCGCGCTCGCCCAGGTCGTCACCAACCTGGTCAAGAACGCGGTGGTGCACGCCTTCACTGAGGGCGTCCTCCCCCGGGGGGAGCCGGGCCGCATCGTGGTGGCGCTCTCCCGCGACGGGTCCCGCGACGAGCCTTGGCTGCGCCTGGAGGTACGCGACGACGGCCGGGGCATCGCGGCGGAGGACCGGGAGCGGATCTTTGACCCGTTCTTCACCACCGCCCGGCACCGCGGCAGCTCGGGGCTGGGCCTGCACATCGTCTTCAACCTCGTCACCGGCCAGCTGCAGGGCCGCATCGCCGTCGAGAGCGAGCCCGGGCGCGGCACCGTGGTGCGGGTCGAGTTCCCGGCCCGTCTCGCCCCGGCGGCGGAGGCCGTTCCGACGATCCGGTAGGGCGGCCTGCGGCGTGTGGGCGAGCGTGGCTCAAGGGCCGATGCGAGTCGCACGTCATTCAGGAGAGTGACGCCGCGCCGTGGCGCTTTCGAAGTCTGGCCGTTCGGTGTGTACTCGCCGACCTGGACCGGCCGCACGGCGCCGCCGCCGCTTGCGAGGGATCGACGCCCGTGACGAATCGACGAAGCGGTGGGGTTCTGCGCGGAGCGAGGCTGTCTCGGGCGGCGGGGCTCGCCGCCCTCCTGCTCCTCGGCCCGCCGGCCACCGCCCGGACGCTGGTGTTCTGCTCCGAGGGCAACCCGGAATCGCTCAACCCGCAACTCGTGACCACGACGACCGGGATGGATGCGGCCTGGCCGGTCTTCGACACGCTGGTGGCGTTCGAGCCCGGCACCACCACGATCCGGCCGAGCCTCGCCGAATCCTGGACGGTCTCGCCGGACGGGCGCAGCTACACCTTCACCCTGCGTTCCGGCGTCCCCTTCCACCGCAATGCCCGGTTCCGTCCGAGCCGGCCGCTCGCCGCCGAGGACGTGGTGTTCTCGATCTCCCGGCAATGGCGGGAGGATCACCCGTTCCACGGCGTCTCGGGCGGGCATTACGCCTATTTCCGCGATCTCGGCCTGCCCGACCTGATCGAGGCCGTCGAGGCCGTGGATGCCCGTACGGTGCGGGTGCGCCTGCGCGAGGCCGACGCCACCTTCCTGCCGAACATCGCCATGACGCTCGGCGCCGTGCAATCGGCGGAATACGCCGCGACGCTCGCGGCGGCCGGCGAGGCCGAGCGCTTCGACCGCGAGCCGATCGGCACCGGCCCGTTCAGCTTCGCGGCGTACCAGCCCGACGTCGCGTTGCGCTACCGCGCCTTCCCGGAGCACTGGGGCGGGCGCCCGCCGATCGACAGCCTGGTCTTCTCGATCACCCCGAACGCGGCGGTGCGCCTCGCCAAGGTCCGGGCCGGCGAGTGCCACCTGATGCCGTTCCCCAACCCCGCCGACCTCGACGCGATCCAGGCCGATCCGGCGCTGACGCTGATGCGGGAGGAGGAGCTGAACGTCGGCTACCTCGCCCTCAACGTCACGCGCCCGCCCTTCGACGACCTGCGGGTGCGCCGCGCCGTCGCGATGGCGATCGACAAGGCGGCGATCGTCGCGGGCGTCTACGGGCCGGGCGGCACGGTCGCCCGCTCGCCCCTGCCGCCGAACCTGTGGGGGCACGACCCGGCCCTCGCCGACCCGCCCCTCGACCGGCCGGCGGCGCAGCGGCTCCTCGCCGAAGCCGGCTTCCCCTCCGGCTTCGAGGCCGAGCTGTGGTACCCGCCGGTGAGCCGGGCCTACAACCCGAACGGCCGGCGCGTCGCCGACATGATCCAGGCCGACCTCGCCCGGATCGGCATCAGGTTGCGCCTCCTGACCGACGACTGGGCCGCCTACCGGGCCAAGATGCTGGCCGGCGTGCCGGCGATGGCCCTGTTCGGCTGGACCGCCGACAACGGCGACCCCGACAACTTTCTCGGCGTCCTCCTCGCCTGCGCGCCGGCCCGGCCCGGCGGCAGCAATGTCGCGCGCTGGTGCGATCCCGCCTTCGACGCCCTGGTGACCCGGGCCCGGCGCCTGCCGGACCAGGAGGCCCGGGCGGCGCTCTACCGGGAGGCGCAAGGCATCGTCCGGCGCGAGGTGCCCTGGGTGCCGATCGCCCATTCGGCGGTGTTCGTGGCGGCGCGCCGGGAGGTCACCGGCTACCGCATGGATCCCCTCGGCCGGCACCTGTTCCGCGGTGTCGGCCTGCGCGGCCCCGAGGCCGGCCCGGGCCCGGGGAGCCCCCCTCAGGGCGCCGCCGGCCGGGTGCCGTAGGCCTCCGCCATCGTGTCGATCGCCGCGAGCTTGGCGTGGTAGGCCGACCAGTCGTCGCCCTCGGCGATCGGCGCCCACAGGGCCTCGACCTCGTCGATCAGCATCGTGCAGGGCGTCGCTCGCGCGAAATACGGGTGGTCGAGCCGGATGGCGGGATCGGGCGAGAGGGCGGCGAGCGCCTGGCGCACCCGGGCAAACCCCTCGCCGGCGTAATGCGCGGCGGCCGGGCTGCGGGCGGCGCGGTCCCGGCTCGCCAGGCCCCCGTACCAGTCGAAGAAGACCTGCTCGAACGGCGCCCGGCTCGTCTGCAAAAAGGCCCAGAACGCACCGACGAGGGCGTGCATCGCCGCTTCGTCGTCCGGCCGTGCGAGGCCGAGCCGGCGCAGGATCGCGTCGGCGAAGGCGTCCTGGAGCGCCGGACCGTAGACGTCCATGGCCGCCCCGAGCCTGGCCTCGTCGGAGAGCGGCAGCAGGCACTCGGCGAGCCTGGCGAGGTTCCAGCCCAGGGCCTCCGGCTGGCGGCCGAAGGCGTAGAGGCCGTACTCGTCGAAATAGGCCGCGGTGAAGCCCGGATCGTTGACCGGGGCGAAGCGCCACGGGCCGTAATCGAAGCTTTCGCCCGTCACGTTGATGTTGTCGGTGTTGAGCACCCCGTGCACGAAGCCGGCGGCCATCCACTGCGCGCCCATCCGGGCGACGCGCCGGCAGACATCGGCGAGGAAGGTTGCGGCCCGGTCGGCCGGGTCGTCGCGCCAGGCCTCCGGCCGGTAGGTCGCGATCGTATGGTCGAGGAGGCGCAGGAGGTTGGCCGTGTCGTCGTAGGCGCGGAAGCGCTGGAAGGTGCCGATGCGGATATGCGAGTGGCTGAGGCGCACCAGCACCGCCGAGCGCGTCGGCGACGGCTCGTCGCCGCGCACCAGCGCTTCCCCGGTCTCGACCAGGCTGAATGACTTCGAGGTCTCGACGCCGAGCGCCTCCAGCATCGTGGTGGCGAGCACCTCGCGCACCCCGCCCTTGAGGGTCAGGCGGCCGTCGGCGGTGCGCGACCAGGGCGTGCGCCCGCTGCCCTTGGTGCCGAGATCGAGCAGGCGCCCGTCGGCGAGATCGTGGAGTTGCGCGAACAGGAAGCCGCGGCCGTCGCCGATCTCCGGGTTGTAGCTGCGGAACTGGTGGCCGTGGTAGCGCAGGGCCAGCGGCTCGGGAAAGCTGCCGGGGAGCGGCACGAAGCGGCCGAAATGCGCGATCCACTCCTCGTCGGTCAGAGAATCGAGGCCGACCCGCGCGGCCCAGGGCCGGTTGCGGTGGCGCAGGATGTGGGCCGGGAAGCGGGCCGCCGCCACCACGTCGTAGAAATCGGGCCCGAGATCGGCGTGGCGGCGCGACGGGCGGTACGGGGTGGCCGGCATCGGAACCTCGACGAAGGTTAAATGGAGCCGGGCCGGCCCCGGTGGGGAGGTCGGCCGGAGCGGTCGGTGGCGCAACGCGCCGTTCGTCACCGGGGGTCCCGGCCGTCGGAAAACGCTCCGAATCAGGAGCTTCGGGTGCCCCTGGGGCAGCGTTCGGCCTTCGTGCCACGAGGCTTGCACGGGTGCCACACTGGTGCGGGAAGGACACGGGGAAAAGGTGCCGAATCGGGCTGTCAATCCGCTTCGCGACGTGAGAAAGTAACCCTCGTCATCGTCACACGTGGCAGATCCGCCTTGCGGGACGGTCTGAGTTGCGTCAGGAGTGTGGCGGTCATCTTGGTCACCGCAACCGGGAATGGAACGATCTCGAGGCGTCCGCTGTCAGGCACAGAGCGCACCGGGGTACAAGGGTGGTCGGCGGTTTTTACGTTTTGGCGAGCTTCTAATGGGACGTGGTCGTGATTTCAGGGAGCCGCGCCGTCGCGGCTTCGACGAGGGTGGTGGCGAGCCGCGGTGGCCTGATCAGGCCCCGCAGGGCAGCGGCTACGGCGGTGGCTATGGTGGCGGCGGTGGCGGTGGCTACGGCGGCGGTGGTGGCGGTTACGGCGGCGGCGGCTTCGGCGGCGGCGGCGGTGGCTTCGACCGCGGCGGCCCGCGCAGCGCTGCCCCGTCCGGGCCGGAGCGTGACGCGACGGTCAAGTGGTTCAACAAGGAGAAGGGCTTTGGCTTCGTCGAGCTCGGCGACGGCTCGGGCGACGCCTTCCTCCACATTCGCGCCGTCGAGGCGGCTGGTCACGCCGATCTGATGCCGGGCACCCGCCTGAGCGTCCAGACCGCGCAGGGCCAGAAGGGCCCGCAGGTGACCAACATCACCAGCGTCGACACCAGCACGGCCGAGGCTCCGGTCCGTCGCGATCCCCGTCCCCCGCGCAGCGGCGGCTTCGGTGGTGGCTTCGGCGACCGTCCCGAGCGTGGCGCCGGCGGCGGTGGCCGCTTCGCCTCCGGTCCCTCGACCGAGATGACCGGCACCGTGAAGTGGTACGATCCGGCCAAGGGCTTCGGCTTCGTGTCGGTGAACGACGGCGGCAAGGATGTCTTCATCCACCGCTCGGCGCTCGCCCGCGCCGGCCTCGAGTCCCTCGCTGAGGGCCAGCCCGTCACCATGGGCGTGGTCGAAGGCATGAAGGGCCGCGAGGCTCAGAGCATCAGCGTCGACTGATCCTCGGTGCAACTCAGCACGGATGATCGACTGATACGGATGGAGCGGTGGCCCTTGGCCGCCGCTCCTTTCCGTTTGCGCGCCGTTCTGGCAGGGCTCGCCCTGGCGGGCATCCTCGCCACGCCGGCGGCGGCCGAGGACTTCACCGGCTTCTATGCCGGGATCAACGCCGGCTACGGCTGGAGCAGGGAACGGAATGCCGGCGCCGCGCCGCCCGGCGCACCCCTCCCCGCCTGGGACCGGCCGCGGGAGGCCGACGGCCTGCCGCCGAGCGCCGCCCGGGCCGCGGACCGCAACCCGTTCCTGTCCGGCTCCAAGGGCGGCACGCGCTGAGGCTCGACGCCGGGCGCGGGGCGGTCAGGGCGCGTCGCGCGGACCGGTGTATTGCTTCAGGATCGCGATCTCCGCGACAGGCGCCGGCCACAGGACGATCCGGTAATGGTCCCGGCCGTCGAGCCCGTCCGGGTCGATCGTGGCGAGGCCGCCATGGGCGGTCCGCACCCGGTAGGTTCCGGGCGGAACGGAGAGGATGTCGACCGACCCGCCCGTGCATTCGTGGATCTCGAGCCGGCCGGAGGGAAGGGCGAGGCTCGCTTCGGCGACGTGGTCCCACCGGTCCAGGTCGAGGGGCGGCGCCGTCCGCACCACCTCGATCGCGACGGGGACCTCCGTGTTCCGCTCGGGCTGGATGACGACCACGAAGGGCGCCGCCTTGATCCGGCGCACCGTATCGGCGTCCGTGTAGTCCGTCGGCGCGTCCGGGCGCACCCCGTGATCCCACAGATAGATTTGATGATAGTCGGCGAAGATGCGGTAGTGCCGGCTCATGGCGCCCCCGGTCGCTGAACGGCGGGGACGGTCACCGCGACGACGCCACCCCGCGCGAGCCGTCACGAATCGGGATCGTCCGCCGAAAAAATGCTGTAGGGCGACGCGGTCGCGCGGCAAGCGGAAGCGTGCGGAACGGCCGTGCTTGTGGCATGGTGGCCGCCGAACCCAACCGGGCTCGGGACCCCTCACGATGACCACCGTTCACGACGTCACCCCGGACCAGCTGCGCGGGCTGGAAGCCGCCGGCGAGGCCGCGCTCAATGCCGCGCTCGGCCGCCTGCCGGCCCACGAGCGCGAGGCCTACTGGGCCTCGGTGCGCCGGGCCTACAACGCGCCCTACAACGATGCGGTGAAGAAGCCGCGGGCCGCGGAAGCACGGGCGGTCTGAGAACCGCTTCTGCGGAGAGCCCGGGCGCCGGCTGTGCGGCGTGGCGCCCCCTTCCCGTCCGCGACGGGCCGGACGATCGTTTCGAGCGGCTTGCGACAGGCCAGGGCGGCCCCGCCCGAGAGCGGCATCCGGCGCGCCGTCGAACCCCGTGGAGACACGTCCGCACGGCCCGCGCTCCAAACCGGTCAGGCGCGGGATCTCCCTCGCGGATCGGAGAGGTCTCCCGCGCCTGACTGGTTCTTCTTGACGGCCTCCCGTGGAGGACATGTCGGAGCAGGGCGTATCGGCGGGTGCACCGGGCACCCGCCGCCGGCCCTGCTCGGCCGGTCTTACTGGACCAAGGCTTGCTTGATCCAGGCTTGATTGGCCTGCCTCACTTCGCCTTCTTGGCGCGCTCGATGCCCTCGAGGATCAGGCGCTGCGCCTCGGCCTTGTCGCCCCAGCGCACGATCTTCACCCACTTGCCGGGCTCCAGATCCTTGTAGTGCTCGAAGAAGTGCTGGATCTGGTGGATCGTGATGTCGGGCAGGTCGGTGTAGTTCTCGACCCGGTCGTAGCGCTTGGTCAGGTTGCGCGACGGAACGGCGATGATCTTCTCGTCCTCGCCGGCATTGTCCTCCATCACCAGCACGCCGACCGGGCGCACGCTCATCACCGCGCCCGGGACGATCGCCCGGGTGTTGGCGACGAGGACGTCGCACGGGTCGCCGTCGCCCGACAGGGTGTGGGGAATGAAGCCGTAGTTCCCCGGGTAATGCATCGCGGTGTAGAGGAACCGGTCGACGATCAGCGTCCCGGCATCCTTGTCCATCTCGTACTTGATCGGCTCGCCGCCGACTGGAACCTCGATGACGACGTTGACGTCTTCGGGCGGGTTCTTGCCGATGGAGATGGCATCGAGGCGCATGAGCAGACTCCCAGCAAGGGCGGATGCGCCCCTGAATGGCGCGGTCCTTAGAGGGCCGCGGGCGCCCGCACAAGCGCCGGGACGCAACGGCGGCTGTGACAGTCGAGGACAAGGTCCCGTCCGGCCACGCTTGCCGCGAAAACCGGCCTGAACGGGCCGTTTGTTGCGGCTGAGCACGCGGTGTGCAGATGACGGCCGGCGGCGACCAAACGAGAGGCAGGGCGGGGTATCCGCCCCCGCCGTCAGCCGAACAGGTAGGCGACCTTGGGCAGGTCGGCGCCCGCGACCCGGTCGCAGGCCTCGGCGACGACGCGCCCGCCCATCCGCTCGTAGAAGTCCCGCGCCCGGTGGTTCTCGGTGAGCGACCAGACCGCGATCCGGCGCACCTCCCGGTCGGCGAGATCGTTGCGCACCGCCCGGAACAGCCGCGTGCCGAAGCCGAGGCCCTGGTAGTTCGGCGAGAGATAGATCTCGTCGATCTCGCCCTCGGCCTTGAGGGCCCGGTCGCGGCAGCGCCCGTAGGAGACGTAGCCGATGACGCTCTCGCCGATCTCGAGGACCACGAGCGGGCGGCTGCGCCCGATGGTGGAGCGCCACCAGCGCGGGCCGCGCCGGGCGAGCATCCGGTCGAGGGCGACGCCGGGAATGATGCCCTGGTAGGCCTCGCGCCAGGCCGCGTCGAAGATCTCCGACAGCATCCCGGCATCCTGCTCACGGGCCCTGCGAATGCTGATGACCTGAGTGCTCACGGCCTTCCCCCTCGATTCTTAGCCGACGGATCGCGTTCCCACGATGCGGGGGAGCCGTCGCAAGCGCAATGCCAGGCTTGTACGCCGGCTCATCGAACGACCGGTCGTTGCGGCCGGGTCACGCGGCTGGTAGAGCGGCCTCCTGCTTGCCCGCGCGAAGCGCGTTCTTCCGTTCCAGCCAGGCGCCCTCCCCTTCGTGCTCAACCGCTTCCTCCCGCCCGAGACCCGCTACGCCCGCCGCATGGCCCGCATCGCCCGCTGGGAGCAGCCGATCGCCGGACCGGGCGGGCGCCTGCGCGCCTGGGCCAACATGCTGCTCGTCGATCACGGCGTCTTCCGCCTGGCCTATCTCAACCGCCACCGGATCGGCCGCGGGATGGTCTGGCGCTCGGCCCAGCCGGGCCCGCACGACCTCGCCTGGTTCCGGCGCCAGGGCGTGCGCACGATCATCTCGCTGCGCGGCGGGCGCGAGCACGGCTCCTGGCAGCTCCAGCGCGAGGCCTGCGAGCGCGAGGGCCTCGCCCTCGTCGAGTTCGTGATGCGCTCGCGCGAGGCACCCGACAAGGCGACGCTGCTCGCCGCCAAGGACTTCTTCGCCGGCCTCGCCTATCCGGCGGTGCTGCACTGCAAGTCCGGCGCCGACCGGGCGGGTCTCGCCGCCGCCCTCTACCTGATCCTGCACGAGGGCCGGCCGGTGCGCGAGGCGGCCCGCCAGCTCTCGGCGAAGTTCGGCCATTTCCGCTTCGCCAAGACCGGCATCCTCGACGCGTTCTTCGAGCGCTACCTGACCGAGGGCGAGCCGAAGGGCCTGAGCTTCCTCGACTGGGTCGAGCACCATTACGATCCCGAGGCGCTCAAGCGCGACTTCCGCGCGGGCGTGTGGTCGGACCTGTTGGTGGACCGGCTGCTGCGGCGGGAGTGAAGGAGCGTCCGTTAGGGGGCGGAGACGGGTTGAAATTCCGCGCCCGATCGGCATATCTGCCTTATCGGGGATTGATCGCCTGAGCGGTTCTCCGCAACAGCCCCGGACCGCCGGATGTGCGAAGCCACGACCGGTCCACGCGCAACGCGAGATATCCAAGTGTTCTGGCGAGTGATTGCCCCGCTCTCTTTGCGAGACGCGGGGCTTTTCATGTCTAGCGGCGCGCTCGTGGTCTGATCACCTCGCCCCGGTAGATCTTGGCGCACAGAATCGGAAAACTGATCTTGGTGGTACCTGCCAGCACCTGGCGACGGTCGGCAACTGGATATGCACTCTCGACAAACATGAGCAGGTCGGCGGAATGCTCCTGAGACGCTCGGCGAAGATTGAAGTACATCGGATACTGTCGTCCGTCTTCCATGGCGATATTTGCGATGTAGACGTAATTTCGATCGGTCGGCGTCAGATGGACAGCCGCTGATGGTAGATTATCGACGATACCAGGCAATCGAAAAGAAAGGTGGTGTCGTTCTGCGTCGTAGGCACGGCGCTGCTTGTGGTCCATGATCAGCTGCGAAGCGGCGTGGAGACCATCTTTGAATTTGCATGTAAAGCAGTGATTTGAGAAACGAATCTTGATTTGCAGCTCGCGCGATAGCTTCTGGGAAGAAAGGATCAGCGTACGAGGTTCCAAATGGGCAAGATCGAGGGTCACGCCATCGATCGTATGAGTGAAGTAGGCCATCTCCCGCCTGTGGTAAAACGGCTGGACGGCGCTGTGCAAGAGAAGCCGATCGTGTTCGGGTGGGAATCTGTAATATTCCTCTGCGTAATGATATTTCCCCTTCACCCCCGCGTCGTCAGCAGCACGCCTGCGCCGATCGCCAGGATGGCGCCGACATGGAGCGGGTCGGGCACCTCGCCGAGAACCGGAATCGCCAGGATGGTCGCGATCACCGGCACGAGTGCCGTGAAGGCCGGGGTGCGCCGGCCGATCAGCCCGAGCGAGCGGTTGAACGCGACGAGCGCCACCACGCTCACCAGCACCCCCTGGTAGAGGGCCTGGATCGCGACCTCGGCGGGCGGCGCCTCCAGGAGGCGCGACAGGCCCGAGGCGAGATAGACCGGGAGGTAGGTGACGAGGGAGCCGACGCAGATGAGCGCGGTCGCCTCCAGGGCCGTGAGACGCGAGCGGCGCATCCGCACCGTGCCGGCGGCCCACAGGAAGGCGGCGGTGAGGAGCAGGCCGTAGCCGAAGAGTTCGTCCGTATCGCGAAAGCCCCCCGCCAGGGTGAGCGCGCCGGCGGCGATCAGCCCGAGGCCGGCGAGCGCCAAGCGCCCCGGCCGGTCGCCGAGCACCAGGGCGCCGAGGAGCGCGGCGAAGAGCGGCATCGTGCCGGGGGTGAGCGCCGCGCCGTGGCCGGCCGGCGCGTAGCGGAGCGCGATCGAGATCAGGAGCGCGAAGGGCGCGCCCTGCGCCACGTACAGGACCGCGCCGTCGAGGTACGCCCGCCGGTCGAGGCCGCGCAGGCGCAGGAGCAGCACCGGCAGCAGCAGCAGCCCGCCGATGCCGAAGCGGAGCGCCACGAGGTCGGCGGGCCCGAGCACGCCCCCCGCCCCCACCGTCCGGCGGGTGATGACGAACCAGCCGCCCCACAGGCTGACGGCCAGCAGCGCGAAGGCGACGCCCTCGGCGAGGCGCCGCCCGGACGGCGCCTCGGGCCGGGCTTGCGGTTCGGGCCTCACGATGCCTGCGCCGCCGCGGCGGGCTCCCGGTCGTCGGAGAGCTGGAGCCGGTGCAGGCGTGCGTAGGTGCCGCCCCGGGCGATCAGGGCGGCGTGGTTGCCCGTCTCGGCGACCCGGCCGCCCTCCATCGCGACGATCAGGTCGGCGTCGCGCACCGTCGAGAGGCGGTGGGCGATGACGAGCGTGGTGCGGCCCCGCATCAGCCGGGTCAGCGCCGCCTGGACGAGCTGCTCCGATTCGGCGTCGAGCGCCGAGGTCGCCTCGTCGAGAAGCAGGATCGGGGCGTCGCGCAGGAAGGCGCGGGCGAGCGCGATGCGCTGGCGCTCGCCGCCCGAGAGCCGGTTGCCGGCCGGTCCGACCCGGAAGTCGTAGCCTTCCGCCCGCGCGGTGACGAAGTCGTGCGCCGCCGCGGCCTTGGCGGCCGCCTCGATCTCGGCCCGGCTCGCGCCCTCCCGGCCGAAGGCGATGTTCTGCGCGATGGTGTCGTCGAACAAGACAACCTCCTGCGACACCACCGCGACGGCCCGGCGCAGCGAGTCCAGCGTCACGTCGCGCACGTCCTGGCCGTCGATGACGACCCGGCCCTCGGTGACGTCGTAGAGCCGCGGCACTAGGGACAGGAGCGTCGACTTGCCCGACCCCGAACGGCCGACCAGCGCCGTGGTCCGCCCGGCCGGGACCGTGAGGTCGATGCCCTCCAGCGCCGGGGCGTCGTCGCGGTAACGGAACCGCACGGCCTCGAAGCGAACCTCTCCGCCGGTGATCGCGAGCGCCGGAGCCCCCGGCTTCTCCCGGATCGTCGGCGCCTCGTCCATCAGCGCGAAGGTGCGCGACAGGGCAGCCAGCGCCTCCTGCAGGATGGCGTTGAGGTTGCCGAGCGCCCGGGCCGGCTGGGCGGCCAGCAGCAGCGCCGCGACGTAGCCGGTGAAGTCGCCGACGCTCTTCTCGCCCGACAGGATGCGGTGGCCGATGAAGGCCAGCACGCCCGCCACCGCGAGACCGCCGCCCACTTCCAGCAGCGGATCGAGCCGGCCGCGGGCATTGGCCGCCTTCATCTTGAGGCGGCGCACCTCGTCGAGGGCGTCGCGGGTGCGGCCCTTGAGATAGCCCTCCAGGCCGTAGGTCTTGGCGACGCGAACGCCGGCCAGGCTCTCGCTGATCAGGCTCGCGGTGAGGCCGACCTGCTCCTGGGTCGAGGTCGAGACCCGGCGCAGCTTCTTGCCGATCCGGGCGATCGGCCCGGCGACGAACGGCACGACGATGCCGGCGATGATCGTCAGCCAGGGATCCATCCAGACCATCGCGCAGACGAGCGCGATCAGCATCGCCACGTCGCGCAGGAGCACGGTGGAGATCCGTGTCAGCGCCTCCTTGATGAAGGCGAAGTCGGTGGTGAAGCGCTGGGTCAGGCTCGCCGGGCTCTCGCGGCCGAGCTGGGCCAGGTCCTGATCGATCATGTGGCCGTAGAGCGCCGCCTGCATGTCGGCCTCGACCCGGGTGACGACCCGGTTGGTCAGCACCGTCTGGCCGAGCAGCGCGAAGCCGCGCACCGCCGTGACCGCGATCACCAGGACGGGGCCGTAGGCGAGCGCCCCGGCATCCTTGGCGTCGAAGGCGTCGAAGGCGGCCTTGATCAGGGTCGGGTAGAAGCCGGTCGCGGCACCGATCACCGCGATCAGCACCAGCACGAGGCTGAGCGTGCCGGCATGCGGCCGCAGCCAGTCGCGCCACAGCCGGGTGAGGAGCGGCAGCATGTCGCCGGAGAAGAGGGGGCGCCGCGCCATGATGCTCGCTTACGTCCGTGGGGTGGGACGGTGGCGCTAGCACGCGGGTCGGGCGGGCGGCAATTCGGGGCCGCGCGGGGCCGGGTTGCGGGCGGCCTACCGCATCATCGCGAGGGCGGCGTGGATCAGGGTCGCGCCGCCGATCGGCGCCATGAACCACAGCAGGATGTTGACGACGACGATCCAGACCAGCACCCGCTCCTGGCGCCCGGTGAGCCGGGGCTGCGGCGGCCGCGGCGGCGGCTCCCAGGACGGCCGCCATCCTCCCTCGACGAACATCGGCGCCTCCGCGATGGTCTGAAGGCGAAGGAGCTAGGAGGCCGGCGCAGCGGCGACAATGCGGCGTGTCGTACCGGCGCGCCGGGCCGGGCTCAGCCCTTGTCGCGCATCAGCCGCGCCTTGTCGCGCTGCCAGTCGCGCTCCTTCGCCGTCTCGCGCTTGTCGTGGAGCTTCTTGCCGCGCCCGAGCCCCAGCTCGACCTTCGCCCGGCCGCGCTCGTTGAAGTAGATCTTCAAGGGCACCACCGTGTAGCCCTCGCGCTGGGTCGCGCCGATGAACTTGTCGATCTGGCGCCGGTGCAGCAGCAGGCGGCGGGGCCGCTTGGTGTCGTGGTTGAAGCGGTTCGCCTCGAGATATTCGGGGATGTAGGCGTTGAACAGCAGGAGGTCGTTGCCGGAGGGGCCGGCGAAGGCCTCGCCGATCGTCGCCTTGCCGCCGCGCAGGGACTTCACCTCGGTGCCCGTGAGCGCGATGCCCGCCTCGACCGTGTCGGTGATCTCGTAGTTGAAGCGGGCCTTCCGGTTGTCGGCGACGACGCGGTTCTTCGGCTCGGGTTTCTTGGCCATCGGGCGGGTCGGAGGTCCTGAAGGGGCGCGGCGGGAGCCCGGGGGCCCCCGCCTTCAGATAGGGCGTGACTCAGCCGTTCGTGAGGCCGGCATGGCGCAGCGCGCCGTCGACGAGGGCGCGGGTGCCCTCCCCCACCGGCACCATCGGCAGGCGCACCTCGTCGCCCATCAGGCCGAGGCGGGCGAGCGCGTACTTCGTCGGCGACGGGTTGGTCTCGGCGAAGAGATGGGTGTGGAGCGGCATCAGCCGGTCCTGGAGGGCGAGCGCGGTGCGAAAATCCCCGGCGAGGCAGGCTTCCTGGAAGTCGGCGCAGAGGCGCGGCGCGACGTTCGAGGTGACCGAGATCGCGCCGTGGCCGCCATGCGCCATGAAGCCGAGCGCCGTCGCATCTTCGCCAGAAAGTTGGATGAAGTCTTCGCCCATGGCTTGGCGTTGCAGGCTCGCCCGGGCGACGTTGGCGGTGGCGTCCTTCACCCCGACGATGTTCGGCAGCTCGTAGAGCCGGGCCATGGTGTCGACGGTCATGTCGATCACCGACCGGCCGGGGATGTTGTAGATCAGGATGGGAATGCCGACCGCATCGTTCACCGCCTTGAAGTGCTGGTACAGCCCTTCCTGCGTCGGCTTGTTGTAGTAGGGCGTGACGATGAGCAGGGCGTCCGCCCCGGCCTTCTCGGCATGAACCGAGCGCTCGACCGCTTCCGCCGTGGAGTTGGAGCCGGCCCCGGCCACCACCGGCACCTTGCCGGCGGCCTCGTCGATGCAGGCCTCGACCACCCGGTCGTGCTCGGCGTGGCTGAGCGTCGGGCTCTCGCCGGTGGTGCCGACCGGCACCAGGCCGTGGGTCCCGTTCTCGATCTGCCAGGCCACGAAGGCCCGGAAGGCGTGCTCGTCGAAGGCGCCGTCGCGGAACGGCGTCACCAGGGCGGTGAGCGAGCCCCTCAGGCGCTGCGAGATTGGCGTCGACGTCATGCTGGCGTTCCTCGCCCGGTCGGGGCGGCGCCCCCGGGATGTCTCTGGTTGGGAGGCCGGCCCGCAGGCGGACCGCGGCCGGGTCCGGTGCGGGAGGCTGCAGGGTCGAAACCTCGGCCGTCCGGCGTTCGACACATAGGCCCTCGCCGGGCCGCGCGCAAACGCTCCGCGGCCCCCCGGCGTTCCGGCTCCACCGGATGCCAGGGTTAATCGCTTCTTAACGTGGCGCTTTCACCATGAGGCGTCCGGTCATTCGAGCTTCCAGGGGAACGGGATCCATGCTGCTCTCGCCTCGTCGGCGCCGCCTCGCGGTCCTCGCCCTCACGGTGTCCGGCGCCGCGCTGACCTCCCTGGCGGCGGTGGGCGGCCCGGCCCTCGGCGGTTCCGCGGTGGCGCCCCCGCCCGCGGAGGCGGTGACGCCCGCCCGCGCGGTCGAGCGGGCCATCGAGGAGGGCTTCACCCAGGGCGAGGGCCTGCCCCAGGCGGACGGGTTCACCCCGGCGGACGGCCTGCGCCGGAGCTCCGCGGGCGAGGCCGGATCCCGGCTGCCGGCGGCCGCCGCGGCCTTCGCCTCCGCCGACACCGAGGCGCCGATCCCGTTCCCGGTCCCGGATGCGGCGATCGCCCCGCCGGCCCCGGTGCCGCCGGTACCCGATCCGGGCCGCCCGGCGCTCGGCACCGAGATCGACGGTCCGGCCCTGCGCAGCGCCGTCGAGGCCTACCGGCGCGGTCAGGTGAGCGAGGGCGACCGCCTGCGCGACGGGTTCAAGGACCCGGCCGCCCGCGCCCTCCTCGACTGGGTGGCGATCCGGGCCGGCGCCGGCATCGGCTTCGAGCGCACCGTCTCGTTCATCCGCGACAACCCGGACTGGCCGGTGGGCGGCCTGGTGCGCCGCCGCGCCGAGGAGGCCCTGCTCTCCCAGCGCAAGTCGCCGGCCCTGGTGCGGGCCTATTTCGCCGCCCGCAAGCCGCAGAGCGCGCCGGGCAAGTTCGCCCTGGCCCTCGCCTTCAAGGCCGACGGGCTCTCCGAGGACGCCGCCACCCTCGCCCGCGACCTCTGGCGGGAGGATTCCTTCGGCCGCACCCTCGAGCTGAAGGTCCTCGACGCCTTCCCGGGCGTGCTCGGCGAGGTCGATCACCGCTACCGCATGGAGCGGGCGCTGATGAAGGAGGACTGGGACAGCGCCGGCCGCGCCGCCGCCTACGCCGGCAAGGCCTACGGCACCCTGGTGCGGGCGCGCCGCGCCGTCGAGGCCAAGGCGGCGAATGCGGGTGCGGCCCTCGACGCCGTACCGCCGAGCCTGCGCCAGGATTCCTCCTACCTCTTTTCCCGCGCCCAGTACCTGCGCCGCCTCGACAAGCCGGCGGAGGCCGCCGCCGTGATGGCTCAAGCGCCCCGCAATCCCGAGGTCCTGGCCGATCCCGACGAGTGGTGGGTCGAGCGCCGCATCGTCGCCCGCAAGCTTCTCGATGCCGGCGACGCCAAGACCGCCTACGCGGTCGCCGCCGGCCACAGCGCCCGCTCGGTCGAGAAGCGCATCGAGGCCGAGTTCCACGCCGGCTGGATCGCGCTCCGCTTCCTCGACGACGCGGCCCTCGGCGCCAAGCACTTCGCCAACGCCGCGGCGATCGCCGAGACGCCGATCTCGGTCGCCCGCGCCGCCTACTGGCAGGGCCGTGCCGCGGACGCGATGGGCCAGGCCGCCGAGGCCCGGACCTTCTACGAGCGCGCGAGCGCCCAGCCGATCGCCTATTACGGCCAGCTTGCCCGGGCCAAGCTCGGCCAGGCTTCCCTCGCCCTGCGGCCGTGCCAGATCCTGGACGAGACCGCCCGCACCGCCTTCGAGAACCGCAACGCCGTGCGGGCGCTTCGCCTGCTCGCCGCCGCCGGCCTCAAGGAGCTGATGCTCCCGCTCTACATGGATTTCGCCCAGCGCCTGTCCGACCCGGCGGAGCTGAACGCCCTCGGCGACGTCGCGATGGCCCTCAACGATCCCCGCGCCCTGGTGGCGATCGGCAAGACCGCCGTGCAGCGCGGCCTGCCCCTCGACCGGCACGCCTACCCGACCAACGGCATCCCGACCTACGAGGCGTCATCCGCCGTGCCGCAGGTCGAGCGCGCGATGGTCTTCGCCATCGCCCGGCAGGAGAGCCAGTTCGACCCGCGGGCGCAATCGAGCGTCGGAGCGCGGGGCCTGATGCAGATGATGCCGGCCACCGCGCAGCGCACCGCCCGCCGGGTCAGCGCCGCCTTCGACACCGACCGCCTGACCAGCGATCCCGCCTACAATGCCCGCCTCGGCCAGGCCCATCTCGGCGAGCTGATGGAGGATTGGCGCGGCTCCTACATCCTCGCCTTCGCGGCCTACAATGCCGGCGGCGGCAACGTGAAGAAGTGGATCGACGCCTACGGCGATCCCCGCAACCCGGGCGTCGATCCGGTCGACTGGGTCGAGCGCATCCCCTTCACCGAGACCCGCAACTACGTGCAGCGGGTGACCGAGAACCTGCAGGTCTACCGCAACCGCTTGGCGGAAGCCGGGGACGGGCGCAGCGCGCTCCTGATCGCCGACGATCTGAAGCGCGGGGCGCGGTGAGGGGCTGCCGGGGCAAACGGTCCAGCGCGCAGGGGGCGGGGTGATCGGCGGTGCCGGTCTCCACTCCCCGCCCTCGGGGCGTCGCGTCCGCGCCTCCCGGTTCGAATGCCCGTTGTCGCGTGAGAGCATCCGTGCGTGATGCGTGAAGGCGCTCTTCCGGAGTAGCCGTGCCGTTCGTGGGGGGAGAGCCCGAACGCACCCATCTTTCGTCCCAGGGCACCCCCTCCGCCCGCGGCCGCCTGGTCGCCCGCGATGAACCGTCACGCTCCGGCCCCGTTGAGCCTTCGAGCCCCACCGCGACCGGCCTCGGAGACACCCAACCATGCTTTTCCGTCCCCCTGCCTCCCTGCTCGCCCTTCCCCTCGTCGCGATGCTGATCGCCCCCGCTCGCGCCCAGCAGCCGGCCCCCGATGCCGCCGGCTTCCTGACCCGTCCCGAGCCCGGCAGCATGCGGGCCTCGAAGCTCGTCGGCGTGAAGGTGATCGGCCAGGACCATGTCCGGGTCGGTGAGATCGAGGACGTGCTGCTTGGCGAGGACGGGCGGGTGCGCGCGGTCGTGATCGGGGTCGGCGGCTTCCTCGGCATCGGCCAGAAATCCGTGGCCGTGCCGTTCGACCGGTTGGCCTGGAACACCGGGCGGGCCGCCGCGGAGGCTGCACCCTCCCATACGACGCCGGAGCGGGCGCCGAGCGAAGCCGCCGCGCAGAGCGCCGGCCCCCGGACGATGCCGGGCGCCGCGGTCGCCGACCAGGCGCTCGCCGCCGTGCCGGCCAAGCGCAGCGGCACCGTCGACGAGGCCACCGGCTCGGTCGCGGCGCCCGAGCCCCGCGGCCGTGCGACGGTGCTGGCGACCGGGCCCGACGCGACGGTGGCGGAGGCCGAGATCCGGCTGACCAAGGCCCAGCTCCAGGCCGCGCCGGAGTTCAAGTACGAGACCGCCCGTTGAGCGCAGGCGCCCTGCGCTGGCGCCCGATGCGGCCGGCGGACCTGCCGGCGGCCTCCACCATCGCGGTCCATGTCCATCCGGGCTATCCGGAGGACGACGCCGTGATGGCCGAGCGCCTGCGCCTCTGCCCCGGGGGCTGCCTCGCCCTCGTCGGGCCGGGGGAGGCGCTCGCCGGATATGCCGTCGGGCATCCCTGGCGCTCCGGCTCGGTGCCCGACCTCGACACCCTGCTGGGGGCGCTGCCGGAGAGAGCGGACGCCTGGTGCATCCACGACGTGGCGCTGCTGCCGGAGGCGCGCGGGCAGGGCGCGGCCGCAGCGGTCGTCGGGCTGATGCTGGCGCAGGCTGCACGGCACGGCCTGCCCGAGGTGGTGCTGGTCGCGGTCGGCGACGCCGCCGGCTTCTGGCGACGCCACGGCTTCCGGCCGCTCGCGGCGCCGGCGCCTGCCGGCTATGGCGCGGGCGCGGCCCTGATGGCCCGGGCGCTCGCGGCCTGAGGCACGGCGGCGGGCGTCGCCGCCGCCGACGCCATGCTGTCGCAGCGCGAAAATCATCGTCGCGGCGCCCTGGCCGCAACCGGCGTGCGCGCCACCTAGCCTGGCATCGTTCCGAACAGGGCGGCGGTATGACGAGGGTGGCGTGCGGCGCGTGATTCCCGCCTCGAAACGGACGGCCTCGCCGCGCGGTCTCCCGGGTTGGGAGAGTGCGCGCATGGGCGGGGTGTGAGGCCATGCGCCAGCTCTTCGCGCCGGGCGCCGATGCCCTCCTGCGCCTTGCGCTCCTCACCGCGGCCGCCTGCCTGGCGGGCCTTCCCGTGGTCGGGGCGGGTCTGGTGCGCTCCTCCTACGTCACCGGCGTCGGGGTGGCGCCGGCCCAGCCGGTGCCGTTCAGCCACAAGCACCATGCGGGCGAATTGAAGATCGACTGCCGCTACTGCCACACCACGGTCGAAACGCAGGCCACCGCCGGCATCCCGCCGACCCAGACCTGCATGACCTGCCACAGCCAGATCTGGTCCGGCTCGGACATGCTGGAACCGGTGCGGGCGAGCTACGCCAAGGACCAGCCCCTGGTCTGGACCCGCCTGAACAAGCTGCCGGGCTACGTCTACTACAATCACTCGGTCCACGTGACCAACGGCATCGGCTGCTCGACCTGCCACGGCGCCGTCACCGACATGCAGCTCACCTACCGGGCCAACGCCTTCGAGATGAGCTTCTGTCTCGATTGCCACCGCAACCCCGAGAAATACGTGCGGCCGAAGGACCAGATCCTCAACATGACCTGGAGCCCGCCGGCCAACCAGGCGACGCTCGGGCCGGAACTGGTACGCCAGTATCACATCCGGGGCGGCGAGCGTCTGACCGAATGCGGGATCTGCCACCGATGACGCACGACATCGGGGCGCTGCGCGCCCGCCTCGCCTCCGGCGACGGCCCGACGTTCTGGCGCAGCCTCGACGCGGTGGCGGATTCGCCCGAGTTCCGGGCCTTCCTCGACACCGAGTACCCGGCCGCCGCGCGGCTGGCCGCCTCGCCCGACCGGCGCGGCTTCCTCAAGCTGATGGCCGCCTCCTTCGCGATGAGCGGGCTTGCCGCCTGCGGACAGCCGGACGGGCGCACGCAGGAGATCCCCTATGTCCGCCAGCCCGAGCGGATCATCCCGGGCGCGCCCCTCGCCTACGCCTCGGCGGCCCTCGTCGACGGATTCGCCAACGGCATCACGGTCACCACCCGCAACGGCCGCCCGCTCAAGATCGAGGGCAATGCCGAGCACCCCTGGAGCCGCGGCGGCACCGACGTGTTCGCGCAAGGATCGATTCTCGGGCTCTACGATCCGTTCCGGCTCCAGACCCCGCAGCATCTCGGCCGGCCGAGCTCGTGGCAGGCCTTCCGCGCGGCGATGACCGGGCGCGTCGCGGCGCTGAAGGCCGCGGAGGGCGGGCGCGGACTCCACCTCGTCACCGGCCCGATCACGTCGCCCTCGCTCGCCGCCCAGGTCGCCGCGATGCGCCGGGATTTCCCCGGTATGCGCTGGCACGTCTCCGCGCCGGTCGGCCGCGACGCGCTCTACGAGGGCGCCCGCCTCGCCCATGGCCGGCCGCTGGAAACGCGCTGGCGCTTCGACCGGGCGAAGGTTCTCGTGTCCCTCGACGGCGACGTGCTCGATCCCGGTCCCGGCCAGGTCGGGCAGGCGCGGGACTGGGTCGAGGCGCGCCGCAAGGCCGCCGCCGAGGGGCGTTTGCTCGCCCTCCACCATGCCGGGCCGAGCCCGAACCTGACCTCGGCCAAGGCCGAAGCGCCGCTCGCGATCGGCGCGGACGGGCTGTCCGCCCTCGTGCGCGACCTCCTGGCGGAGGCCGGCGGCGGGAGGGCGCAGGATAGCGGCGGTCCGGCCGCCGCCTGGCGCGCCCAAACCTTCTCGGCGTTGAACGCGGCCCGCGGCGAGGGGCTGGTTCTCGCCGGCGCCCAGGCCGGACCGGAGCTGCTGGCCCAGGTCCACCGCCTCAATGCGGCGCTCGGCAATACCGGCCGCACCGTCTTCCATACCGCCCCGGTGCCGGTCCTCGACGCCGAGCCGCTCGATGCCCTCGCCGAGGCGATGCGTCGGGGCGAGGTGCAGGTCCTGGTGATGCTCGACGTCAACCCGGTCTACGAGGCGGCGGGCGATCTCGGTTTCCTCGAAGCGCTCGCCCGGGTGCCGCTGAAGATCCATGCCGGGCTCTATCAGGACGAGACCGCCTTCCACTGCGACTGGAACCTGCCGCTCGCCCACCCCCTCGAATCCTGGGGCGACGCGCGCTCCCTCGACGGGACCGTGACGCCGATCCAGCCGACGATCCGTCCGCTCTACGACGGCCGGTCGGTACCCGAGATCCTGTCGATCCTGACCGATGCGGAGGCCAAGGACGGGGCCGCCCTGTTCGACGCCCATTGGCGCTCCCCGGGCGAGCCCGACGTCGCCTGGACGGCCCGGCGCGATGCCGTGCTCCAGGCCGGCTTCTTCGAGGGGACCGCGCTCGCTCCCGAGCCCGTCGGCGCCCCTCTGCCCGCCGCCGTGACGTCCGCCCGGCCCGCGCCCTCGCCGGCCGGTCCGGCCCGGCGGGTCGAGGTCGTCTTTCGGCCCGATGCGACCGTCTGGGACGGGAGCCTCGCCAACCTCGCCTGGCTGCAGGAATTGCCGAAACCCCTCACGAAGGTGGTGTGGGGCAACGTGATCGCGGTGGGCCCCGGCCTCGCCGAGCGCGAGGAACTCCGACAGGGCGACGTCGTGACGCTCGAGGCGGAAGGCCGGCGGATCGAGGGGCCGGTCTGGATCCAGCCCGGCCAGGCCGAGGATTCCGTCACGGTCTCCCTCGGCTACGGTCGACGCATCCCCGAGCAGCTCGCCGACGGGCTCGGCTACGACGCCTATCGCCTGCGCGCCGCGGCCACGCCCTGGCGCCTCGCCGAGGCGACCCTGGCGAAGACCGGCCGCAAGGCGCCGCCGGTGACGACGCAGGACCACGGCACGATGGAGGGGCACGACTTCGTGCGGGTGCAGCCGGTCGGCAGCACCGCGCCGGTCGCCTCCCGCGCGGCCCTGCCCTCGCTCTACCCCCCGGCCCCGACCTCGCCCGGCGGGCGCTACGACCAGGAACGCGCCTGGGGCATGGCGATCGATCTCGACGCCTGCATCGGCTGCAACGCCTGCGTCACCGCCTGCCAGTCCGAGAACAACATCCCGGTCGTCGGCAAGGAGGAGGTGGCTCTCGGCCGCTGGCTGCACTGGCTGCGGGTCGACCGCTACTACGAGGGCGGGCTCGACGCGCCCAAGACCCATTTCATGCCGGTGCCCTGCATGCATTGCGAGCAGGCGCCCTGCGAGGTCGGCTGCCCGGTGGAGGCGACCGTCCACGACCGCGAGGGCCTGAACCTCATGGTCTACAACCGCTGCGTCGGCACGCGGGCCTGCTCCAGCTACTGCCCCTACAAGGTCCGGCGCTTCAACTACCTCGACTATTCGGGCGACATGGCGCCGGTGCAGCAGCAGCAGCGCAATCCGGAGGTGACGGTCCGGGCCCGCGGCGTGATGGAGAAATGCACCTACTGCGTCCAGCGCATCGCCGCCGCCCGCATCGACGCGACGAAGGGCGACCACGCGCCGATCCCCGACGGCGCGGTCGTCACCGCCTGCCAGGGCGCCTGCCCGACGCGGGCCATCACCTTCGGGGACCTGCGCGATCCCGGCAGCCGCGTCGCCGCGGCGGCGGCCGATCCGCGCAATTACGGCCTCTTGGCCGAGCTCAACACCAAGCCCCGCACGACCTACCTCGCCCGGCTGGTCGAGGCCGCCGCCGGCGAACCCGCCGCGACACCCGGGACTACGCGATGAGCGGCACCTTCTCCCCCCGGGCCGGATTGCTGGGCGCGAAGGAGGACCTGTCCTCGATCGGCCGCGCCGTCACCGGCGCTCCGGCGCGGGCCCGCTCGCGGGCGTGGTGGATCGCCTTCGCGGGGGCCTGCGGGCTCCTCGGCGTCTTCGCGGCGGCCCTGGCCTGGCTGCTCCTCAACGGCGTCGGGATCTGGCACAACAACAACCCGGTCGTCTGGGCGCTCGACATCGTCGCCTACGACTGGTGGATCGGCATCGCCTGCGGGGCTCTGCTCACCTCCGCCACCCTGCGGCTCACCGGCGCCGCCTGGCGCTCCGGCATCGACCGGATCGCCGAGACGACCGCGGTGCTGGCGGCGGCCGCGGCCGCCCTCTACCCGATCATCCATCTCGGGCGTCCCTGGGTGTTCTACTGGACCCTGCCCTACCCCAACACCCTGGCGCTCTGGCCGCAATTCCGCTCGCCCCTGGTCTGGGACGCGATCGACATCATCAGCTTCCTCGGGGTCTGCCTCGGCCTGTGGTATGTCGGGCTCCTGCCCGACTTCGCGGCCCTGCGCGACCGGGCCTTCGAGGCGGTCCGGGACGAGGCGCGGGCCGCCGACGAGGGGCGGGGACGCCGGCGGCGCCTGACGCTGCTGCGCGCCCAGGTCTACGGCATCCTGGCGCTCGGCTGGCGCGGGGCGGCGACCCACTGGGAGCGCTGGGTGCTCGCGACCCGCACCCTCTCGGCCCTCGCCCTCGTCCTCGTCGTCGCGCTCCAGACCGGGGCCTCGGTGATGCTCGCCGGCACGGTGCTGCCGGGCTGGCACGACACGCTGCTCCCGGTGACGTTCCTCTCTGCCTCGCTCCTCTCCGGCGTCGGCGTCACCGCGGCGCTCGCGGTGCTGGTACGCCGCGCCCTCCACCTCGAGGCGCTGATCACCGAGCGCCACATCGCCCTGATGGCGCGGCTGATGCTGGGGCTCGGCCTCGTCTCGGCCTATTGCTACGGCACCGAGATCTTTTCGAGCCTGCTGCACGGCGACGCCTACGACCGGTCGGTGCTGGTGCGCCGCCTGTCCGGCTCGCATGCCTGGGCGTTCTGGCTCATCGTGGTCTTCGCCCTTCTGCCGGTGCAGCTGTTCTGGCGCGCCGCCTTCCGGCGCTCCGGCCTCGCCGTGGCGCTGGTCGGCCTCGCCGCCGCCATCGGCAGCTTCGGCGACCATTTCATGCTGCTGATCGTGACGCTCAGCCACGATTTCCTGCCTTCCTCCGCCCATCCCTACACGATGGGGTTGTGGGGGATCGCGACGCTTCTGGGCACCGTCGGCCTCTTCCTCGCCCTGCTGCTCCTCGGACTGCGCACCCTGCCGATGGTCTCGATCACCGAGACGCGGCGTTTCGCCGACCGGCACGCCGACGGGCGCCCGAGCGGGGAGCGGGCGCCGACCCCGGCCGAGACGCAGGACGCGCCGCTCTGGGGCATCAGCGCCGAGTTCGACCGCTCCGGCGACCTCGCGGCGGCCGTCGAGGCCCTGAAGGACCGCGACCTCGGCGCGCGGATCGAGACCTACGGCCCCGTGCCGATGGGCGGGGTCACCCGCGCCCTCCAGCAGCCGGCCGGCATCCTGCCCCTCGTCGCCCTCGGGGCGGCGCTGGCAGGCGGGTGTGCCTTCATGGCGATGTGCCTCTACGCCACCGGCTTCGACTACGTGTTCGACGTCGGCGGCCGGCCGCTTTTCTCGTGGCAGTCCTTCATGGTGCCGAGCGTGTCCTTCGGCACGCTGTGCGGCGGCCTCGTCACGGTGCTGGCGCTGCTGTTCCAGAACCGCCTGCCGCGCCTGAACCACCCGGCCTTCGCGATTCCCGGCTTTACCCGGGCGAGCGAGGACCGCTTCTTCCTCGCCTTCGAGGCCGCCGGCCCGCGCTTCGATCCGGCCCGCATCGAGCAGGCCCTGGCCCGCCTGCCGAACGGGCGCCCCCTGATGGTGCGGAGGGTGCCGCTGTGATGCGCCCGTGCCTCCTGGCTCTTCTCCTGCCCCTCGGGCTCGCGGCCTGCGACCAGGCGAACATGGTGAGCCAGCCGAAAGCCAAGACCTGGGACCGCAACCCGTTCTTCCCCCAGGGCCAGACCATGCGCCTGCCGCCGCCCGGCACGGTGGCCCGCGCGGCGCCCGACCGCCCGGTGCCGCAGCCGGCCGCCGCGAGCCCGGCCCTGCTCGTCCGGGGCCAGGAGCGCTACGACGTCTTCTGCACGCCCTGCCACGGCGCGGCCGGGCTCGGCGACGGCATGATCGTGCAGCGCGGCTACCCGCGCTCGCCGGCCTTCGACGAGGCACGCCTGCGGGCGGCGCCCGCGCAGCATTTCTACGACGTGATCAGCAACGGCAAAGGCAACATGCTCCCCTACGCCGCGCAGGTGCCGCCGGCCGACCGCTGGGCCATCGTCGCCTATATCCGCGCGCTGCAGCTGAGCCAGGGCGCGACCCTGGCGAGCCTCCCGGCGGAGGACCAGGCGAAGGTCGCGGCCGCGGGCGGCGAACCCACCCCCGGAGGCGCGCGATGAGCCGCCGCCCGATCTCCCTCGCCCTCGGTGCCGCGGCGCTGGCCGCCTGCGCGCTCGCCGGTGCCTCCGGCAGCCCGGTGATGCCGTCCTACCTCGCCGCCTGGCTGGTGCTGGTGGCGCTGCCCGCCGGCGCCCTGCCGCTGCTGATGGGGCTCGAACTGGCGGGCTTCTCCGCCGGGCCGATGGCCGCGTCCCTGCGCCGCCTGCTCGGGCTCCTGCCGATCGCCGGCCTGCTGCTGCTGCCGGTGCTGCTCGGCCTCGGCGGCCTCTATCCGTGGGACCGGGGCGTCGCGCCCCGCACGCCGCTTGCCGGGGTGTGGTTCACCCCCGTCTTCTTCATCCTGCGCAGCCTCGCCTATCTGGCGATCTGGCTGTGGCTCGCCGACACCTTCCGGCGCCCGGCCGCCGAGCCCGGCAGCCCGGCGGCGGCCAAGCGCCGGTCGAGGGCGGTGCTCGGCCTTTGTCTCTACGCCGTCACCGGCACGCTGGCGGCGGAGGATTGGGTGCAGTCGGCCGATCCCGGCCTCGCCTCCACGGCCTTCGGCCTCCTCGTGATGACGATTCAGGCCGGCCTCGCCCTGTCGGCCGCCGCCCTGATCGCGGCCCGCGATTCGTCGGGCCGGCCCGGCCGCGATCAGCGTACGGCGGCGGCCTTCGCCGACCCGATCCTGGTCCTGCTGGCGATCTGGGGCTTCGTCCACGCGGCGCAGTACCTGATCGTGTGGTCGGCCAACCTCCCCGACGAGGCGCGCTGGTACCTCGCCCGCGACGGGGCGCTCGGCCGCCTCGGGGTCTGGGCCGGTGTCGGCGTGATGGTGCTCGCCACCCTGGTCCTCGTGCCGCGCCGCAATGCGGGCCGGCCGGCGCTGCTCGCCGGGATCGCGCTCTTGATCCTGCTGCTCCACGGGGCCGAGATCTTCTGGCTCGTGACGCCGGGCTTCCGCGGCGCCTTCCGGTTCACCTGGGCCGACGCGCTCGCCCTCGTCGGCGTGGTGGGCGTCGCCGGCGGTCTCTACGGCCCGGTCGATCGCCGCCTGCGGGGGCGCGTCTCGTGAGCGACCAGACTCGGCCCGGCCCGCTCTCGCTCCTCCCCGCCATCGCGGCGGCGGGGCTCCTGCGCCTCTCCGGCTTCAGGCCCGCGTCGCGCCAGCCCGAGCCCGATCCCGGGCCCCACAACCCGGAAGGGTTCGAGGAGGAGGATGTCGATGTCCGCCGCACCGCCTTCGTGGTGGCGGGTCTCGCCGCCTCCGTCGGCGCCGCGATCGGTGCGGTGGGGTTGATGATGCACCTGTTCGGCGCCTGGAACGTCGCCGGGACCCTGCCGCTGACGCCGCAGCAGACCGCCCGCGTGCAGCCGCCACCACCGAACCTCCAGGGCGCGCCCTACGAGGACCTCGCCCGCTACGAGGCACGGGAGAGCGCGCGGCTCACCGGCTACGCGCCCCTGCCCGACGGGCGCGCCCGCATCCCGATCGACCGCGCGATGCGGCTCGTCGCCGGACAGTCTCTCGATCCCGTCCCGCCCGCGGCCGGCGGAGTCCCCGCCCGATGAACCCGACCGACCTCGCGCTCCAGCTCTGGCCGGCCGCGGCCTCTGCCACCGCCGTCGAGACCGATTGGCTGATCCTCGCCTTCACGGTCCTGACCCTGCTCCTCACCGTGCCGGTCTTCGTCGCCATCACCTGGTTCGCGATCCGCTACCGCCAGGGCGAGGAGGCCGACCGCAGCCACGGCAACGTCCGCAGTGTGCTCATCGAGATCAGCTGGATGCTGATCCCGTTCCTGCTCACCCTGATCTTCTTCGTCTGGGGCGCCCGGCTGTTCTTCATCTCGAAACAGGTGCCAGGCGACGCCATGGTGATCGAGGCGATCGGCCGGCAATGGATGTGGAAGTTCCAGCACCCGACCGGGCAATCCGAGATCAACGACCTGCACCTGCCGATCGGCCAGCCGATCAAGATCCGGATGATCAGCCAGGACGTGATCCACAACCTCTATCTGCCGGCCCTGCGGATGCAGATGGCGACCTTGCCCGACCGCTACACCGAACTGTGGTTCAAGGCCGACCGCACCGGCAGCTACCGGCTCTACTGCTCGGAATATTGCGGCACCGACCATTCGAAGATGGACGGAAACCTGACCCTGATGACCCAGGCCGACTACGCCGCCTGGCTGCAGAATGCCGGCGCCCAGCAGGGCGGCCAGGCCGGGGCCGGCCGGGTCGTCTACGAATCCTACGGCTGCGGCGCCTGCCACGATCCCGGCGCCAAGGTGCGGGCGCCCGCGCTCGCCGGCCTCTATGGCCGCGAGGTCAGGCTCGCCGACGGGCGCACCGTCACGGCCGACGAGACGTATCTCCGCGACAAGATCCTGAACCCGAACCGGCAGAAGCTCGCCGCCGACTACAAGCAGGTCATGCCGGCCTTCCGCAACGTGATCCCGCCCGACGACCTCGACCGTCTCGTCTCGTACCTGAAGAGCACGGGGGCGACGGCGCAGCAGGAAGCGAAGCCATGACCAGCGGCACCATCACCGACGGGCCGGCCCTGCGCGAGCCCCACACGCCGGATTCCCGCCTCGGCCACGGGGCCGACTACCTGCATGCCGAGCACACCCTGCGCTCGTGGTTCTTCACCACCGACCACAAGCGCATCGCGCTCCTGTATCTCGCCAGCATCACCGCCTTCTTCGTCATCGGGGCGGTGACCGCGGGGCTGGTGCGCCTGGCCCTCGTCGTCCCCGACGGGCAGGTCTTCACCAACGACACCTACAACAAGCTGTTCACGATCCACGGGGTCGTGATGGTGTGGTTCTTCCTGATCCCCAGTATCCCCGCGACCTTCGGCAACTTCCTGATCCCGCTGATGATCGGCGCGCGGGACCTCGCCTTCCCGAAGCTGAACCTCGCCTCCTGGTACGTGTTCATGACCGGCGCCCTGTTCACGCTGGCGAGCGTGGTGCTGGGGGGGGTCGACACCGGCTGGACGTTCTACACGCCGCTTTCCACCGCCTTCTCGAACACCTGGGTGGTGCCCGCACTCATCGGCGTGACGATCGTCGGGTTCTCGTCGATCCTGACCGGGCTCAACTTCGTGGTGACGATCCACACCATGCGGGCGCCGGGCATGACCTGGTTCCGGCTGCCGATCTTCGTCTGGACCCACTACGCCACCAGCCTGATCTTTTTGCTCGCCACGCCGGTCATCACCGTGGCGCTGATCCTGCTCATCGCCGAGCGCGCCTTCCATATCGGGGTGTTCGATCCGGCTTATGGCGGCGACCCGGTGCTGTTCCAGCACCTGTTCTGGTTCTACTCCCACCCGGCGGTCTACATCATGGTGCTGCCGGGCATGGGGGTGATCTCGGAGATCGTCCCGGCCTTCGCCCAGAAGAAGCTTTTCGGCTACAAGTTCGTCGCCTACGCGGCGATCGGGCTCGCCTCGGTGACCTTCTTCGTCTGGGGCCACCACATGTTCGTCAACGGGCAGAGCGACTTTGCCAGCGTGGCGTTCTCGGTGCTCAGCTTCGCGGTGGCTGTGCCGTCCGCGGTCAAGGTCTACAACTGGACCGCGACGATCCATAAGGGCTCGCTCAAGCTCGACACGCCGATGCTCTACGCCATGGGCTATATCGGGCTGTTCGTGCTCGGCGGCCTGACGGGTCTTTATCTCGCGACGCTCGCCATCAACCAGCACGTCCACGCCACCTATTTCGTCGTCGCCCACTTCCACTACATCATGGTCGGCGGCACGGTCCTGGCCTTTCTCGGCGGCCTGCACTTCTGGTGGCCGAAGATCACCGGACGGATGTACATCGAGGCCTGGGGCCGGATCTCCGCCTTCCTGATCTTCATCGGCTTCAACGTCACCTTCTTCCCGCAATTCATCCTCGGCTATCTCGGGATGCCGCGGCGCTACCACGTCTACCCGCCGGAATTCCAGTTCCTCAATATCCTGTCCTCGGCGGGCTCGACCATCCTGGCGGTCGGTTACCTCTTCCCGATGGTCTATCTCGTCTACTCGATCTGGTTCGGGAAGCGGGCGCCCGCCAACCCCTGGGACGCCAAGGGCCTCGAATGGACGGTGCCGTCACCGCCGCCGGCCCACAACTTCCTGACCGAGCCGGTGGCGCCGAAAGTGCCCTACGACTACCCGCTCCAGGCCCAGGAGACCGGGAGGCAGCACTCGTGAGCGCCGGAGCCTCCGACTCAGCCGTAGGCGTCAAGCTCGTCTCGCACTTCGCGACCGTCGAGCAGCAGAAACGCGCCGCCGTGCTCGGGATGTGGGCCTGGCTGCTGACCGAGCTCCTGCTCTTTGCCGGCCTGTTCCTGACCGCGCTGATCCTGCGCCTGCTCCACCCCGAGGCGGTGCAGGAGGCAGCGCGTCACCTCAAGTTCTGGATCGGCGCCATCAACACCGTGGTGCTGATCGGTTCGAGCCTGACCATGTCGGGGGCGATCCAGCTCTCGCGGCTGGGCTGGCAGCGCGGCATGGTGCGGTTCATGCTCGCGACCGCGGCGCTCGGTACGCTGTTCCTGCTCCTCAAGGGCTACGAGTACTACGCCGACTACCAGGAACACATGATGCCGTTCCTGTCCGACCGGCCCTACGAGCTGAAGGATTCTCCGCCCTCGCGGCTGTTCGTGAACCTCTACTACGTCGCGACCTCGCTGCACGGCCTCCACCTGATGACCGGCATCACCATCCTGCTGGTGATGACCTGGCAGGCGAGCCGCCCGGGCTTTTTGGGGCAGCACCAGAACCGGATCGAGATCTTCGGCCTCTACTGGCACTTCATCGACCTGATCTGGATCCTCGCCTTCCCGACCCTGTACGTGCTCAACCGGTAGGAGAGAGCCCCGTGTTCGGCACAAGCGACGAGCGCCGCACCCTCTGGCGGCACATGCGCGAGCCGGTTCTGACGGCCGGCGCGCTTCTCGTCATGCTCGGCATCAACGTCGGCTTGGGCGCTACCCTCCCCGTCCCGCATGTCTGGATCGTCGAGCTGCTGGTCGCCGCCGTGATGGTGGCGACGATCCTGTGGTTCTCGATGGAGGTCCGCCACGAGCCGCCGCTGGTGAAGCTGTTTGCCGGCATCGGGTTCTTCTGGGTCGGGATCCTGTTCACGATGACGCTGGTGGATTACCTGTCGCGGGGGTAGCGCCGTTCACTCCCCGCTCACCACCACGGCCCTATAACCGTCGCATGTGCGAATTGCTCGGCATGAGCGCCAACGTCCCGACCGATATCCGTTTCAGCTTCGCGGGCTTGGCGCGCCGCGGCGGCGAGACCGGGCCGCATCAGGACGGCTGGGGCATCTCGTTCTACGAAGGCCGCGGGAGCCGCAGCTTCCACGACCCGGAGCCGAGCGCCCGCTCGGAGATCGCCCGGCTGCTCAGGCAATACCCGATCAAGAGCCGGATCGTGATCGCGCATGTGCGCCGGGCCAATCGCGGCCGGGTCACGCTGGAGAACACCCATCCCTTCAGCCGCGAATTGTGGGGCCGCACCTTCACCTTCGCGCATAACGGCCAGCTCAAGGGGGTGAAGCGCCTGACGCTCGGCCGCTTCCGGCCGGTCGGCACCACCGACAGCGAGCACGCCTTCTGCTGGATGCTGGGCCGGCTCGAGGAGCGCTGGGGCAGCCTGCCGAAGCCTACCCGCCTCGACGGGGCGGTGCGGGAGCTCTGCGCCGAATTGCACGGGCTCGGGGTGTTCAACATGCTGCTCTCCGACAGCCGCACCCTCTACGCCCATTGCGGCAAGCGCCTCTGCACCCTGACCCGCCGGGCCCCGTTCGGCACCGCCACGCTGATCGACGAGGATTGGCGGGTCGATTTCGCCGAAGAAACCACGCCCGACGACATCGTGACCGTGGTGGCGACCCGTCCCCTGACTCGTGACGAGAACTGGACCGACCTCGCCCCCGGCGAGGTGCTGGCGTTCCGCCTCGGCGTGCCGGACGGGGACGAGATGGGGGCCGGGGTCGGCGGCTGAGCGGCGCCGGCCCGCCCTCTCGGTCGCGGCCCGTTTCTCGCCAAGCCTGTTTCTCGCTAAGGTTGCCCTTTCCGGTCGCGGCCCCCGGGCCCATCTTCCCCTAGGCAGGCAGACGCGAGAGCCATGACGCGAGACATAGCCCCGAATCCGTCAGCCCCGATTCCGTCGGGGGAGGACCGTCCCGGCCTCTCGGCCACCATCCGGTCGCATCTCGGCGGCCAGCTCCGGGCGACCTACGAGGCCCTGGGCGACACCGACCCGGACAACCGGTTCGCCGACCTGATCGCCCGCCTGGAAGCGGCGCTCAAGGTCCAGGGCGAGGCCGTGTTGCCGGAATTCCGCAACGGGCTCCTGCAGGCCGTGCCCTCCCTGCGGGCTTTCGCCCTGTCGCTCACCAGCAACCCGGCCCGGGCCGACGACTTGGTTCAGGACACGCTCCTGAAGGGCTGGCAGCACCGGGCCCGCTTCCAGCCCGGCACCAACCTGAACGCCTGGCTGTTCACGATCCTGCGCAACATCTTCTACTCCGACCACCGCAAGCGGGTGCGCGAGGTCGAGGACCAGGACGGCTCCTACGCCGCGCGGCTCGCCACCGCGCCGCATCAGGGCGACCGGCTCGACGTCGAGGATCTGCAGAGCGCGCTCGCCAAGCTGCCGCCGGACCAGCGCGAGGCCCTGGTCCTCGTCGGGGCCGAGGGCGTGTCCTACGAGGAGGCGGCGGCGATCATGGGCTGCAAGGTGGGCACGGTGAAGAGCCGTGTCAGCCGCGCCCGCGGCCGCCTGGCGGAACTCCTGGGCTACGACGAGGAAGATCTCGGCACCGATCGTCTGATCCAGTCGGCGATGCCGAAGGACGCCTGATCGGGTCCCCTGCCCCGGCGGAGTACACCTGCCGGGTTCCCGTGATTCTCGTCGTGCCGGGCACGATAAATCTGACCGCGTCGATTGAACCGTTTCGCCAACAGCGACGTTACATCCCCCGAGAGCCGCCCCGCTCGACCGGGGTGGACTGGACGAAACGGAGACCCATCCGATGAAGAAGACCCTTCTGGCCGCCGCCGCCCTCGCCCTCACCCTGCCGATGGCCGCCCAGGCCCAGGGCCTGCTGCCCGGCGCGCAGCGCGGCGCCGAGGATGGTGCTGCCGCGGCCGGTCCGGTCGGCGCGATCGTGGGCGGTGCCGTCGGCGCCGCGACCGGTGCGGTCGGCGGCCTTCTCGGCGTCGACGAGCGTCCGCGCTTCCGCTCCTATGCCGTGCGCCAGCACCGCTCCTACGACTGGGACGGCGACGTGGCCGTCGGCGGCGTGCTGCCCTCGTCGGGCGTGAGCTACTACGAGGTCCCGTCCGAGTACGGCATCCGCGGCCGCCGTTACACCGTGGTCAACGACCGCGTCGTGCTGGTCGACCCGGGCACCCGCCGCATCGTGCAGGTCATCGACTAAGTTCATCGACGAGGTCGCTCGACTATCTCGTCTTTGGGTGCGCCGCCTTACGGTGGCGCACACTCCGACAGCAAAGCCCTGGCCATTGCGCCGGGGCTTTCTGCTTTGTCGGTCAGAAAAGTCCCTAGTGTTGTTGCGGCACAGCCTGCAACGAAACACCGTCGCGCGTCGTTCTGCATGAGGACTGCGCGGATCGACAGGATCCGCTGCCGCGAGATCCAGAGCGATACGGATTCCCCATGCCCTCCGATCCCTACGAGAATCACGATGCCGCGCTGCCGGAGCCGGTGCGCGAACACCTCGGGAAGCAGCTCCGCTCGACCTACAACGCCGAGGCCGGGAAGCCGGACTATCTCGGCGACCCCGTCCTGCCCGCGGAGTTTACCCCACAGCTGCGCCGGCTCGAGAGCCGGTTGAAGGCGCACGACACCGGCCGCGAGGCGGTCGAGGACGTCGTCAACAACATCCTGCGCGAGCTGCCGCCGAGACCGTGACGCCCGAACGGCCCCGTCAATGCGCCGGAGGTGGAATTGCCGGGCCGGCGATGTCGGGCTGCAGCAGCGAGACGGTGATCGCCCGGGTGACGTGCTCGGCCATGCAGCGATAGCCGAGATCGGCGAGGCGGAAGCCGGCGCCGGATTGGGCCGGAGCGCCCTTCAGGGCGCTGATCGCCCGGGTGGCGAGGTAGCGCATCGCCTCGTAGCGCTGCACCAGGGGCACCTGCTCGCGCTCGGCGACCTTCTGGATCGCGAGCACGAACTGGCGGTAATAGTCGTCCTTGGCGAGGCTCGCGGTGTATTGGGGATCGACCAGCACCACGTCGATGCCGTGCGACTTGATCCAGGCCACCGTCTCGGCGAGCGACTGCGAGAATTCCTCGATGTCGACGCGGGCGAGCGCGTCGTTGCCGCCGACCTGCCAGACCACGAGGTCGGGCTCGATCTCCGCCACCTGGTTGCGCAGTCGCTCCGCCGCCCCGAAGGCGATCTCGCCGGAGACGCCCCGGCTCTCCACCGTCACCTCGATGTCGGGAAGCGAGCGGGTCAGGGCGTCCTCGAGCCGCACCGGATAGGTCGCGGCGGTGCCGAGCCCTCCCGAGTTGGAGCCGATGGTCAGGACCTGGACGGCACGGTGCTCGCGCAGGGCCTTCTTGACCGCCTTGAGCTTGGCCAGGGTGTAGAGCTTCGAGCCCGGCACCCGGCATTCCGGCGACAGGCTCGGATCGGGCGCGTCCGCGCTCGGCGCGGTGGCCTGGAGCGCCGGGATCTCGGCCAGGGCGGGCTGGGACGGCGCCTGTGCCGGTTGCACCTGGGCCGCCGGCGGCGTCGTCGACTGCGCCTGCACGGCGAAGCCGAGGCTTGCGACCAAGGCGAAGCTCACGCCGCCGAGGAGGGACGGGGAGAGCGAGAGCGCCATTCGACGAACCATGCCGTGAAGGAGAGTGAGGCTAAGCCGCATCCTACGACAAAGACGTCGGTTGCGAAACCTCCCCCGGTCCAGAACCGAATCAGTTGTGCACCGAGGCTCGCGACCGAACCGACCGAGAAGACCGCGAGCGAGTTGCGCCCGAGGCCGGCGAGCTGCTCCGTGAGCCAGCGCGCCCGCGGCTGGACCAGCCCGAACACGGCCTGGAAGGCGAGCAGCACGCCGAGGAAGTGCACCAGGCGCGCCGGCGACAGGTAGGACTTGTCGAAGATGAAGAGCAGGCGCGGCTCCGGCACCGCCAGCGGATCGGGCCGCAGGTTGAACCAGGACAGGATCGCGCCGACGATGACGATGACGATGCCGAGCGGCATCAGCCGGCGCCGCCAGACCACGAAGCGCCCGGAGCCGCGCCGCCACTCGTGCGCGGCGAAGCCCAGCACCAGCAGCAGCTGCCAGCAGAACGGGTTGAAGAACCAGTGGCCCTCCATCGGCCAGCTCGGGATGTTGATCTCGAAGACCAGGCTGACGGCGTAGAGCAGCACCGAGATCCCGATCGACAACCCGAGATGCACCCGCGCCAGCAGCACGAAGGCCGGGGCGAGGCCGAGCAGCACCACGTAGAGCGGCAGGATGTTGAAGAAGCCGAGCTGGTGCAGCAGCGTCACCCAGCCGACGGTGGCCTGGATCGGGTCGCTGAAGATCGGCCCGGCATTGTGCCATTCCACCAGCAGCGGGTTGTCGAGGTAGAGGGCGGCGCCCGCCAGCATCGCCAGCGCCAGCGCCGTGATGACGAGCTGCGCGCGGTAGACCTCGACCATGCGCGAGAGGAGCCGCAGCACCGTGCGGAGCGCCGGCTCGGGCGTACCGTCGCGCCCGCGGGTGGCGATGCCGATCGACCAGCCGGCCAGGAAGACGAACAGCTCGGCGGCGTCCGAGATGCCGTACTGGGAGTAGGTATAGTTCTGGAAGAAATTGCCCGGGATGTGGTTGATGAAGATCGTGATCAGGGCGATGCCGCGCCAGAAATCGACCGCATTCGGTTCACGCATGATGCCCGTGGTCCCTGTTGCGGGTCTCGCTCGGCGAATCGCGGGGCGCCGCGCGGCCTGTCGGCGCGACGCAAGTCGGGTGCCGTCGCGCTACTTCACGATCCGGTCGAGGCGGTTGTTGACGAAGAAGTACAGCTCCTTGGCACCGGGCTCGGTGTAGAGCACCTGCACCTCGCGCTGGCCCCGCCCGCTCTCGCCGACCAGCACGTCGGTCGGCGGGTGGCCCTTGAGCCGCACCAGCTCGCATTCGGGGATGCCGGGGGCGATCTCGGTGGCGGTCGCCGGGACCGGCCCGGTGCAGGTGCCGTCCTGCGCCAGGACCGGGCCCCAGGCCGGAACCGGCGGCGGGGGCTTGGGCGCGGCGATCACCGGCGGCGGGGCGGCCCGGTCGGTGCTGCCGCCGCAGCCCGAGAGCGCCAGCGTACCGACGCCCATGAGGGCCGCCCCTATGCGCCGCATCGTCGTCTGGCCGGTCATCGTGCCTCGTCCGTCCTCGGGCCGCTTCCCCGCGCGGCCAGGGCCGTCTCGTAGAGGCGGAGCGCATCCCCGCGCAAGGCCGCCCGCGACGCCTGGCGGAAATAGAACATGTGCCCGCCGGGATAGACCGACAGGGCGAGGCGAGCCGGCGTGCCGTAGGACGGCATCTGGTCGAGAATCAGCTTCGAGGCGAAGTACGGGGTGACGAGGTCGGTGTAGCCGTGGGCGACGAGGACCCGCAGGTTGCCGTCGAGGGCGAGCGCCTGGCGCAGTTCCCCCACCACCTCCGGAGCGGAGCGGCCCCCGCCCCAGTTCCAGGCGCCGTTGACCGCGTTGCTCAGAAGCTCGTAGCGCAGGTTCGGCACCCGCCAGTTCAGGGTGCGGGCGGTGAGGTCGATCATCGCGCTGGTCAGCGGCGCCTGCATGGCGGTGAGGATCGGGTCCTGGAACCGGCCGAAGGCGGCGCTCGGATCGGGGTCCCATCCGGTCACGCCGGTATCGTAGGCGCTCGCCACCCGGCCCGCGTCGCGGTCGGCCTCGCGCTGGTAGCTCGCCCCGGAGACCCGGCCGGCCTGGCGGCGGACCAGGGCCGGGTCGAGCCCGGTCAGGCTCGCGACCCGCTCGGTGAGGCGGTCGAGGGCGGCGGAATCGGTCGGCCCGCGCAGGAGATCCGACAGGTAGGGACCGGTGGCGTAGGTCTCGATCTCGCGCATCCGCGCGGGACCGGGCGTCTCGCCGCGCCGCTCCAGCCCGGCGGCGGCGAGGGAGGGCAGCCGCGTCACGGCGCCGAGCGGGTTGTGCCGCGGCGGCTGGAGGTAGCCGAAATCGAGCACCGGCGAGAGCAGCACCAGCCCCGACAGACCGACCCCGACGTCGTCCTGGAGCTTGCGGGCGACGAGCGGCCCGCGGAAGCCCCCGTAGCTCTCGCCGAGGAAGAATTTTGGCGAGGCGAGCCGGTCGTTGGTGCGCAGCCAGCGGGCGATCACCGCCGACAGCACGGAGGCGTCGCTCTCGACCCCGTAATAGCGCTTCGCGTCGTCGCCGGTCGCGCGGCTGTAGCCGGTGCCGACGGGATCGATGAAGACGAGGTCGGTGAAGTCGAGCCAGGTCTCGTCGTTGGGCACCGGCACCGGCGCCATCGAGGGGCTGATGCTGGTGCCGTCGAGGGGCAGGCGCCAGGGCCCGACCGCCGCGAGGTTGAGATAGGCCGAGGACGCCCCCGGTCCGCCATTGACCGCGAAGGTGACGGGCCGCGTCGTCGCGTCCTTGCCGGCCAGGGTGAAGGCCGTGACGGCGATCTCGGCCTGGAGCTTGCCCGATTCGTCGACCAGCGGCAGGCTGCCGGCCGTCGCCGTGAAGCTCAAGGTGCGCCCGCCCGACAGGGTGAGGCTGTGCTGGGTCGTCGCGTCGGGCGGCAGGCGCCGCCCCTCGGGCTGGCGCGCCTCCTGCCGGTTGTCCTGGCGGGCCTGCTGCGCCAGGACGGCCGGGGCGGGCCCGAGCCACAGGACCGCCGCGAGCGCGAGGATCCGGGTCGTGATGCGGGTCATGACGTCTCCTCGCGAGGCCGGTTCGTTCCAGGGTTCCGCCTCCGGATCGCGGAGGGATCGGGCGCCGGATCCCCCTCTCCCACCCTGGAGAAGGGAGATGGGCTCGATCTCGATCCGCATCGTTCGAGCGGAGGCGGCATCACGCCTTCTTCTGCCAGCGGCCGCTCTCGTCCTGCTGCCAGTAGGCGACGCTATGGCCGGCCTCCTTGGCACCGCGCCACTGCTCGCGGGCGCGCAACAGGGCGTCCTGGTCGGTGCCGTCGAACAGGATGCAGATGCGCTGGTAGTCGCCCGCGTCGTCGGGCAGGGACGCCCCCTCGACCAGGAAGCGGATCGAGGCGGCGTTCGGGTTGGCGTCGCGCAGGGTCAGCACCACCGGCTGCGTCGCGCAATCGGGATCGCGGTCGGTGCCATGGGGCAGAAAACTCTCCTCCGAAAAGACCCAGAGGTGGTCGTCGAGGGCCTGCAGCCGCTCCTCGCTCGTCGCCTGGATGGCGACGCGCCATTGCCGCTCCAGGGATTTCTCCAGGAGGCTCGGCAGCACCGCCTCGAGGGGCTGGCGCTGCATGTGGTAGAACAGGATCTCGGTCACGGTCGTGGAAGATAGGGCGCCCGGGGCCGGCGGCACCGGCCCCGGGGTGCGAGGGTCAGGCCGCGGCCTGGGCTTGGCTCTGGGCTTGACCGAGCAGCTTCACGAGGTCGCAGCCGGCATAGAGATCGTGGGCGACGCCGGCCGCCCGCAAGGTAGCTTCCAGCTCGCCCGGCTTGCCGGCGAGGTAGAGCGTGGTGGCGCCCGCCGCCCGCAGCGCCTCGGCGGCGGCGACCGCCTCTTCGGCATAGACCGCATCCGACGAGCACAGGCAGGCGACGCGCGTTCCCGAGGCCCGGAAGGCCTCCGCCATGGCGGCGTGATCCGCAAAGCCCTCGTTCGTCACCGCCTCGATGCCGCCGGCCTCGAAGGCGTTGCGGGCGAAGGTGGCGCGGGTGTTGAAGGCGCTCAACGGCCCGAGATTGGCGAGGAAGACCCGCGGGCGCCGCCCGGTCCGGGCGAGCGCCGCGTCGGAGGCGTCGCGCAGGGCCTCGTAGGGCTCGGCGAGGCGTCGCGAGGGCAGCGCCCCCTCGGGCACGGGATCGGCCGCCGGGGCCGGCGCCAGCACCGCCACCGGGGCCTCGTGCAGGTCCGGGAACTCGCTGGTGCCGGTGATCGGCTGGCGACGGGTGGCGAGTTCGGCGTCGCGGGCTTGGCGGAGCGCCGCGAGGCGGGCCGCCAGGGCGCCGGAGCGCAGGCTGGCGGCGATCCCCCCGTCCCGCTCGATCGCCTGGAACTGCGCCCAGGCCTCGGTGCAGAGCGCCTCGGTCAGGGTCTCGAAGCCGCCCGCGCCGGCGGCCGGGTCGGCGACGCGCCAGAGGTTGGCCTCGTCGAGGAGGACGTGCTGGGTGTTGCGGGCGCAGCGGCGCGCGAAGGCGTCGGGCAGGCCGAGCGCCGCGGTGAAGGGCAGGACCGTGATCGCGTCCGCTCCGCCGAGGCCGGCCGAGAAGGCGGCGGCGGTGGCGCGCAGCAGGTTGACCCAGGGGTCGCGCTTCGTCGTGCTGCGCCAGGCGGTCTCGGCATGGAGGCGGAGCGGCGCGGGGTCGAGCCCGCAGGCCTCCTCCACCCGCGCCCACAGCCGGCGCAGGGCCCGGGTCTTGGCGACCGTCAGGAACTCGTCGGAATCGGCGACCAGCAGGAAGGCCAGGGCGTCACGGGCGCGCTCCAGCGGGATGCCGCCGGCCTCGAGCGCCCGCAGCGTCGCGAGCGCGCCGGAGAGGAGCGCGGCGAGTTCCAGCGCCTCGCCGGCCCCGGCCTCGTGGAACGGGCGGGCATCGGCCAGGAAGGCGCGGCCGGTGAACCCGGCGGCGTCGAGGTCGCGCAGGATCTCAGGCAGCGCCGGCCAGGGCGGGGCCGCGCCGGTCGCGGCCTCGACCGCCACGGGATCGAGGCCGAGATCGATGTCGAGGGTGCCGAGATCGTCGCCCCGGGCCTTGGCGAGGGCGACGAGCGCCGTGGCGGCGTCCGGGCCCGCGGCGCCGGCATCGAGCCGCAGGCCGATCAGCGGCAGCATCACGCCCGAGAGCGCCGCCTCGATCGCCTGCGGGCCGGGGAGGCCGAAGCCGCGTGCGGCGGGGCTCTTCTCCAGCACCAGGGTCAGGGCGTCGGCGCCGCCTTCGAGGTCGGTGAGCGCCAGGGCGTTGGCCTCGGCCGGATCGGGATGGTCGACCCGCTGGCTGACGCGCCAGCGGCCGGGCGCCGCGCGGCCCGGCTGGGGGGCGGCCTCGGCCGCGGGATAGAGCGGGGCGACCTCGATGCCGTCCGGGGTGCGGCGCACCAGCCGCTTCTCGAAATCGGCGCCTTTCAGCACCCCGTCGACCAGGGCACGCCACTGCGCCTCGGTGGCGGCCGGAAAGGCGGCGGCGAGCGTCGTATCGTCCATGTCGCGGGTCCTCGTGGCGCGGATCTCTCCCTAACGCCAGCACATAGCCGCGCCACACGCCATTGGTCGAGGTCCGTCGCGGCGGCGGAGGTGCGCGCACCCCCGCCGCGACGCTCAGCCGAAGATGATCAGCCCCGCGAAGCCGGCCGCGCCGACCAGGATGCGCCACCAGGCGAACAGCGCGAAGCCGTGCCGCGAGACGTAGTCGAGGAGCTTGCGGACCACGAACAGGGCCGACAGGAACGCCACCACGAAGCCGATGGCGATCAGCCCGACATCGTCCTTCGACAGGTTCTTGTAGTTGTCGAGCAGGTCCTTGGCGAAGGCGCCCGCCATGGTGGGCATGGCGAGGTAGAACGAGAACTCGGTGGCGGCCCGCTTGCCCGAGCCCATCAGCATCGCCCCCACGATGGTGGCGCCCGAGCGCGACACGCCGGGGATCATCGCCAGGCACTGGAAGAAGCCGATCTTCAAGGCCATCGGCAGCGAGTACTGGTGCACGTCGTCGTATTTCTGCTCGATCTCGGTCTCGTCGATGACGAGCAGCACGAGGCCGCCGGCGACGAGCGTCGAGCAGATGATCCAGGGATTGAACAAGTAGAACTTGATGTACTTCGAAAACAGGCCGCCGATGATCGCGGCGGGCAGGAACGCGACCAGGATCGCCAGGATGAACCGGCGGGCGCTCGGGTCGCGGGGCGCGCGCCGCAGCAGGTCGAGGAGCTGGCGGAAATAGACGCCGACGATCGCCAGGATGGCGCCGAGCTGGATCAGCACCTCGAAGGTGTTGTTCGGCGATTCGAACCCGATGAAGTGGCCGACGAGGAGCTGGTGGCCGGTCGAGGAGACCGGGATGAACTCGGTCGCGCCCTCGACGAGGGCGAGCACCACGGCCTTGCCGATGCTGGCGAGATCCATCACCGCGCTCCCCGAACCATCGTCGTGCCGCGCGCGGGGCCGCCCGCCCTCCTGCGTGTCGCCGTCGTCATCGTCGCCTGCTCTCGTGGTCGCGCCGCGGGCGGTCGCGACCGCGCCCGGCGGGGATGGGGAAGGACATCGGATCGCCCCGGGCCCGGCCCGTGCGGCGCACCGGCCCGGCGGGGCCTCTGTGGCAAGACCTCTATGGCAAGTCTGTGGTGGCGGGGCCGGACCGCTCCGGCCACATGGCTCGGCCGACCGGATGGCTCGTCCGACCGGATGGCTCGTCCGACCGGATGGCTCGTCCGACCGGCGCAGCCTCGCACCGACACGGTTGAGGCTCGGTTACCAGCCCGGCATCGTCGTGTTAAGGATGCCGAAAGACATAGCCATGGTGGTGACCGGGCGTTAATCACGCGCGGGCCAAGCCTGACACAGACGCGACCCCCGCACGACCCACCGCGAGCCGACTTTCAAGGCCAGCCAACAGACGAAGCGCGAAACGGCCCCGCATGGCGACGCTCCATCATTCCTCGTTCTGCCCGCATTCCCGCTTCGTGCGCCTGGTGATGGCCGAGATGGGCATGGAGCCCCTGCTCGTCGAAGAGCGCCCCTGGGAGCGCCGGGAGGACTTCCTGATGCTCAACCCCGCCGGCACCACGCCGGTGCTGGTGGAGGAAGGCGGCCTCGCCGTGCCGGGCGGCAGCGTCATCGCCGAGTATCTCGACGAGACCCGGGGCCTCGGGCTGAGCGGCATCCGGCTCCTGCCGGAGGCGCCCGCCGCCCGCGTCGAGGTGCGGCGCCTCCTCGACTGGTTCCTGCAGAAGTTCGACCAGGAGGTGACCGCCTACCTCGTCACCGAGAAGATCCACAAGCGCTTCATGACCTCGCAGCACGGCGGGGGCCCGCCGGACATGAACGCGATCCGGGCAGCGCGCAGCAACGTGCGCTATCACCTGAAATACATCGGCTACCTGATCTCGCGGCGGAACTGGCTGGCGGGCAGCCAGCTGACCTATGCCGACCTCGCGGCCGCCGCGCACCTGTCCTGCGTCGACTATCTCGGCGACGTGCCGTGGGACGAGGACGAGATGGCGCGCCACTGGTACGCCCGGGTGAAGTCGCGCCCGTCCTTCCGCAGCCTGCTCGCCGACCGGGTGGCTGGCATGGCGCCGGCCGAGCATTACGCGGATCTCGACTTCTGACGGCGGCCCCGACCCCGGACAAGCTGCGGCACTTCCTCGAGACCCGCGCCCGGACGCTCGGCTTCGACGCGCTCGCGGTCACCCGGCCCGACGCGGTGCCGGCCCTGCCCGGGCGGCTCTCCGCCTGGCTCGCCGCCGGCCATCACGGCGAGATGACCTGGATGGAGGAGCGCACGGCCGAGCGCGCCGACCCGGCGCGGCTGTGGCCGGACCTGCGCAGCATCGTGATGCTCGGGATGAATGCCGGGCCGGAGGGCGATCCGCTGGCGGCCCTCGCCGATCCGGCGCGGGGGTCGATCGCCGTCTATGCGCGCCGGCGCGACTATCACGACGTGATCAAGGGCAAGCTCAAGGAACTCGGCGGCGCCTTCGCGGCCAAGGCGGGGGCCAAGGTCAAGGTCTTCGTCGACACCGCGCCGGTGATGGAGAAGCCGCTCGCCGAAGCCGCGGGCCTCGGCTGGCAGGGCAAGCACAGCGTGCTGGTGTCGCGCAAGTTCGGCAACTGGCTCCTGCTCGGAGCGATCTACACCACGGCCGAGCTGTCCGTCGACGCGCCCGAGAGCGACCATTGCGGCCGCTGCCGGCGCTGCCTCGACGCCTGCCCGACGAACGCCTTTCCGGCCCCCTACCGGCTCGATGCCCGGCGCTGCCTCGCCTACCTGACGATCGAGCACGAGGGACCGATCCCGGCGGAGTTCCGGGAGCCGATGGGCAACCGGGTCTTCGGCTGCGACGATTGCCTGGCGGTCTGCCCGTGGAACAAGTTCGCGGCCGCCGCCCGGGAGGCGCGGCTCTCGGCCCGCACGGACCTCGCCGCCCCTCCCCTGGCCGAACTGGCCCGGCTCGACGAGGCGAGCTTCCGCCAGCGTTTCGCCGGCACGCCGATCAAGCGGACGGGGCGCGACCGCTTCCTGCGCAACGTCCTCATCGCGGTGGGCAATTCAGGCGACCCGGATCTCGCCGTGGAGGCGCTGCGGCTCCTCGACGATGCGGCGCCGCTGGTGCGCGGCATGGCGGTGTGGGCGCTCGCCCGCCTCGGCCGCCTGCCCCCCGGCCCGCCGCCGGGCGAGACCGATCGCGACGTGCTGGCCGAGTGGGATCTGGCGAAAAATCCGGGCGTCCAGAGGGCGAGCCCTCTGGCGGGTGCAGGGCGGCGCCCTGCATAAGACCGCACATCCTTCAGGCAGGGCTCGGCCTATGAACCTGTTCGTCTTCGGGCTCGGCTACACGGCCGGCCACTTCGCGGCGCGCGAGCGCGCCCGCTTCGCCTCCGTCACCGCGACCCGCCAGGCGCCCGCTGCGGTCGACGGGGCGACGCTGCGGGTCTTCTCGCCGGAAGACGTCGACCCGCGGATCGCCGACGACCTCGCGCGGGCCGACGCGATCCTGGTGTCGATCCCGCCGGATTCCGGGCACGATCCGGCGCTCCACGCCTTCGCGGACGCCATCGCGAAAAGCCCTGCCCGCTGGATCGGCTACCTCTCGACGATCGGGGTCTACGGCGACCAGGGCGGCGCCTGGATCGACGAGGCGACGCCGCCCACCCCCACCCACCAGCGCACCCGCGACCGGGTGGCGGCGGAGGAGGCCTGGCTGGCGCTCGGCGCGCGGACCGGCAAGGCGGTTCAGGTCTTCCGGCTGTCGGGCATCTACGGGCCGGGCCGCAACGCCTTCGAGAAGCTGCGCCAGGGCAAGGCGCAGCGCATCGTCAAGCCGGGCCAGGTGTTCAATCGGATCCATGTCGACGACATCGCGACCACGCTCGCCGCCTCCCTCGACCGCCCGCGCCCGGGCGCGGTCTACAACGTCACCGACGACGAGCCCGCCCCGCCCCAGGACGTGACGGCCTTCGCGGCGGACCTCGCCGGGCTGCCGCTGCCGCCGGCGGTCGATTTCGACACCGCCAGCCTCAGTCCGATGGCGCGCAGCTTCTACGGCGAGAACAAGCGGGTGCGGAATCGGCGGATCCGGGAGGAACTGGGGGTGGAACTGGCCTACCCGACGTATCGGGAGGGGCTGCGGGGGTTGGTGTAGGCGTGGCTCGCCGGTGTCGATGATCGCCTCTCCTGCGCCGCTTGTCGTCGCGATCGGCGGATCGGGCCGGCACGCCCGCGTGGTGCTGGAAGCCGCGGATCTCGCCGGGCTATCGGTTCGGGGCGTTTTGTCGGACACGCTGCCTGCCGGCGCGCCGTTCTTTGGATCACACCGTGTCCTCGGCGGGCTCGACCGCCTGCACGATCGGAGCTTCCTGGAAGACTGCCGGATTCATCCAGGGACCGGCGACCAGGTTCTGCGGCGATCAATGGTGGAGGTGGTTCGGGCACAGGGCGGGCAGCTCGGCACCATCGTTCACCCCGCGAGCATCGTCTCGCCGAGCGCCGGGATCGGCGCGGGCGCGTTCCTCGCTGCCGGCGCGATCGTTGGCGTCGGCGCTGTCCTGGCGGAGGCTTGCCTCGTCAACACGGCCGCGAGCGTGGACCACGATTGCCGGTTCGATGTCGGGGTGTGCATCGGCCCGGGGGCTCGCCTCGCCGGCCATGTTTCATGCGAGGCCGACGCGTTCATCGGTCTCGGCGCCTGCATCCTGCAGAATCTAAGGATCGGCTGCGGGGCGGTCGTCGGGGCCGGCGCCGTCGTCACGCGGGACGTGCCGGCCGGCCAGACCGTCGTGGGCTGTCCAGCAAGGCCCCTGGTACGCTGAGGGACCGTTCGAGCGTCCCTCACGCCGCGTGCCGCCCCGCCTCCGCGCCGAAATGCCCGATATACCGCTTGGCGATCGCCGCGACGGGCAGCACCACGAACACGTCCGTCGTGCCGAACTGGTAATCGACCACGGCGCCGTCGCCGAAGGTGGCGCCGACCCGGAGATAGCCCTTGATCAGGGGCGGCAGGGCGTGGAGGGCGGCCTTCGGGTCGATCGCCTCGCGGCTGAGGCGGTCCATGGCGACGTGGCGGCCGGGCAGCGCCCGGGCACGCCAGCCCTCGGGGGCGCGGGCGAAATGGTGCAGGAAGCTCAAGGGCAGCGCCAGACGCTCGGGGTCTGTGCCCTCCAGGCTGGCGCAGCCGAGCATCGCGTCGATGCGGTGATGGAGCACGTAGGTCCAGATGCCGTGCCAGAGCAGCTCGACGGTGCGTTTGGTGCGGTAGGGCTTGAGCACGCAGGAGCGGCCGAGTTCGAGAATCCGCTTGCCCGCATTGGCCTCCAGCACCGGGCCGAGATCGTACTCGCCCGCGGTGTAGAAGCCGAAATGGCGGTCGGCCTGCTCCTGGCGCAGCAGCCGGTAGGTGCCGACCACCCGGGGCTTGGGCTTGCGGAAGGGCTTTTGCTCCTGGGCGTCGTGGTCGATCACCAGCAGGTGGTCGCAGACCGCGTCGTACTCGTCGGCGTCCCGCCGCTTGAGCAGGGCCAGGCCGGTCGGGATCGCCGCCATCTCCTCGTAGAAGACGCGGTAGCGCAGGCGCTGGGCCCGCTTGATCTCCTTGGGCGTCGTCGCGAGGCGTACCTCGAGCGAGCCGATGCGGCCGAGCACCGGGTCGAGGCCGGGGGTCTCGAAGTGCCTGAGGCGCGGGAAGAGGCGCGAGGGCTGAGCCAGTCCCTTGAGGTGGATGCCGCCTTCCGCGGCCCGACCCAGGAGGCGGGTCAAGGGAATGCCGGGCGGGGCGTCGCGGCCGTCGCCGGAGGGGCCGCGGGTGAGGAACGGAACCATGGTCGAGGCATCCCGTGCGGCGCCGACCGATCCGGCGCCCGTGAGGCGGTCGCCGCGACCGTCCCCGCGTGCCGACACAACACCACGAAGCCGGTACGGGAATATGACAGAGGTTTGCGAAGGTGATCAAAGGGTTGGCGGGGCGGCAGCGCCCCGCCCGCATTCCGCTCAGACGAACTGGCTCAGGCCCGGGATCGAGCCGACGATCGGCCCCATCACGTCCTCGCCGGCCTTCTCGCGGCCATAGGCGAACAGCTCGCGGCCCAGCGGCTGCATCTGGTTCATCGGCACGCCGGCCGACATCAGCTTCTGGCCGAGCGCCATCACGCCGCCGCCCATCATGCCGCCGAGCATGCCCATCAGGCCGCCGCCGCCCTCCCCGGCCCCGGCCTGGGCGATCGCCGCCTCGGATCCCGGCATGGCGGCGATGAGCTGGTTGACCTCCGTCGCCGGGCCCTCCTTCTGCAGGAAGGCCAGGATGTGGCCGATCGCCGTCTGGGCCGTGGTCGCGTCCAGTCCCGTGGCCTGCGTCACCCGGGCAACAAGCTCTTCCATCGTGGTCTCCCGCGCGTCGGCACCGGCCCATATCGGAAGGGGTGACATGCGGCCTGCCGACCGGGCGGTCTTCGGCGAAGGCCGCCGCGAAATCAAGGCGGGGGACCGAATCCCGGTCGCCGCGGCGTTGACAGACGGGTCGCGGGCCCGTAACGGAGACATCTGGCGCGCGGACCGTGAAGGACCGTGCGCCGTCGCGTTCGCGGGCGGCCCTTCGGCTGACGGAACGTCAATTGCCAAAAAGACGATCCCGGCGCCAAGCTGGAGGTCGGATGGAACACGGACGAGAACGATGTTCGCAGTGATCAAGACCGGCGGCAAGCAGTACCGCGTCGCCGCCAACGACGTCATCACGATCGAGAAGCTCGAGGGCGAGGCCGGCACCGCGGTCACCTTCGGCGAGGTGCTGCTGTTCACCGACGGCGCCGGCACGACCCAGGTCGGCGCCCCGCTGGTCTCCGGCGTCAGCGTCGCCGGCGAGATCGTCAAGCAGGCCCGCGGCCCGAAGGTCATCGCCTTCAAGAAGCGCCGCCGCCAGAACTCGCGCCGCAAGCGCGGTCATCGCCAGGACCTCACCGTGGTCCGCGTCACGGGCATCAGCGCCGCGTAAAGCTGGCCGCGAGCCCTTTTTCCAGAATTCAGGAGTTAGCCCCATGGCTCACAAGAAGGCAGGCGGTTCGTCCCGCAACGGTCGCGATTCGGCCGGTCGTCGTCTCGGCGTGAAGAAGTTCGGCAGCGAGGCTGTGCTTGCCGGCAACATCATCGTGCGTCAGCGCGGCACCAAGTGGCATCCCGGCGTCAACGTCGGCATGGGCACCGACCACACCCTCTTCGCCCTCACCGCCGGCAAGGTGCAATTCATTACGAAACGCGGCCGCGCGTTCGTAACGGTCGTCGCCAACGACGCCGCCCCGGCCCTGGAGGCCGCAGAATAACCCGACGGAGCCAGTGACGAGGGAGCTCCGCCGGTGTCCCCACACCGACCCGGCGACTCCTGCTCATCTGGGCCCTGAAACGGCCAAGCTCCGAGCGAGATCACGAGGGGAAGGTGGGGAACCACCTTCCCTTTCGTCGTTCTCGTAACCGCGCCCGAGCGGGAGGCTCTGGGTTCGGATCGGAGTCAGGCGATGTTTCCCGACCTCACCCGCGACGATGTCTTCCGGCTCGAGACCCGGAGGCTGTGGCTGCGCTGGGCCCGTCAGGCCGATGCGCAAGCCCTCGTCCGATTCGCCGGTGAGAAAGCCGTAGCCGGGATGACCGCGCGAATTCCGCATCCGCTCGATCCGCCCTCCGTGGATAATTTCATCCTCGAGTCGCGGCGGGCCAACGCGGACGGCCGGGCGCTGGTCATGGCGATCACGCCGCGGCGGCACCCGGCCCAGGCCATCGGCATCGTCAGCATCGAGCCCGACCCGGAGGGCGGTGCGCCGCATCTCGGCTACTGGCTCGGCACGCCGCACTGGGGCCAAGGGCTGGCCACCGAGGCCGCGCGGGCGATGATCGACGCGTTCTTCGCCTATACCGAGGGCGACGAGCTTTCGTCCTCGGCCCGGGTGGTCAACCCGGCTTCGCGGCGGGTGCTGGAGAAGTGCGGCTTCGCCTCGGTCGGGTCGGGCCTCCAGGCCTTCCCGGCCCGGGGCGGCGTCTTCCCGGTCGACCGGTTCCGGCTCGACCGGCGCGCCTGGGACAGCCTGAAGACCTGGCACGCCGCCGGTCTCGTCTTCGCGCGCCACGACGGGGCGGAATGCCGCGTCGGCGCCTGATTGTCCGATAAGATCCGGCGGCCGGGGTCCCTCCCCGGCCGCCCTTCCCCGATTCAGGAGTTCGTCCCGTGAAGTTCCTCGACGAGGCCAAGGTCTACGTCCGCTCGGGAGACGGCGGCGCCGGCTGCGTCTCGTTCCGGCGCGAAAAGTTCATCGAGTTCGGCGGGCCGGACGGCGGCGACGGCGGCCGCGGCGGCGACGTCTGGATCGAGTGCGTCGAGGGGCTCAACACCCTGATCGACTACCGCTACCAGCAGCATTTCAAGGCCCGCAAGGGCGAGCACGGCTCGGGCCGCAACCGCGCCGGCGGCAAGGGCGAGGACGTGATCCTCAAGGTGCCGGCCGGCACCGAGATCCTGTCGGAGGACCGCGAGACCCTGATCGCCGACATGACCACGGTCGGCCAGCGCTTCCGCCTCGCCAAGGGCGGCAACGGCGGCTTCGGCAACGCCTACTTCACCACCTCGACCAACCGCGCCCCGAAACACGCCAATCCGGGCCTCGAGGGCCAGGAGCAGTGGCTCTGGCTGCGCCTGAAGCTCATCGCGGATGCCGGCCTCGTCGGGCTGCCCAACGCCGGCAAGTCGACGTTCCTGGCCACCGTGACGGCGGCCAAGCCCAAGATCGCCGATTATCCCTTCACCACCCTGCATCCGGGGCTGGGCGTGGTGCGGGTCGATACCCGCGAATTCGTGCTCGCCGACATCCCGGGCCTGATCGAGGGCGCGCATGAGGGCGTGGGCCTGGGCGACAAGTTCCTGGCCCATGTCGAGCGCTGCCGGGTGCTGCTCCACCTCGTCGAGGGCACGAGCGAGGATGCCGGCGCCGCCTACCGGCTGGTGCGCACCGAGCTCGAAGCCTACGGCCACGGGCTCGAGGACAAGCCCGAGGTGGTGGCCCTCTCGAAGGCCGATACCCTCGATCCCGAGACCCTGGAGCTCCAGGTCGCCCGCATCGAGGAGGAGACCGGCCAAACACCGCTCATCCTGTCCTCGGCGACGCGCCAGGGGGTGACCGAGGCCCTGCGGGCGCTCATGGCCCGTATGGACGCCGCCGCCGCCGAGACCCCCGTGGAGCGGCCGGCCTGGCAGCCGTAACGTCCGCGAGGGGCGTCCTCGGGCGCCCCGCCTATCCCAGGATCTCCTCGAACGCGGTCCGCACCCCGGCCCGCGTCTCGGCGAGCTGCGCGACGAGGGCCGCCTCGTCGGGCTGCCCCGACGCCGTGGCGAGGCGGGCGCGGGCCGCCGCCGGGGCGGTGCGGCCGAACTCGCCCTCGACCATCAGGCGCTGCCAGTGGTGGACGTCGTCGAGGAGCCGGTAGGCGGTAACGAGGCGGCCGGCGAGGCCGGTCTCGATCAGGCCGAGATCCCCGGCCCGCGCCAGCACCTCCGGCGCGTCGAGACCGACGAGATCGGGATGGGCCGCGGCGTGCGACAGGATCAGGCCCTGCGCTAGGAAGTCGAGGTCGAGGAGCCCGCCCGGGGCGAGCTTGAGGTCGAGGGGGCCGTGGTCGCCCTTTTCCTTCGCCACGAGGGCGCGCATCGTCCGCACCTCGCGGGCGACGACCACGGGGTCGCGGGGCTGGCGCAGGATCGCGGCGGCGGTGGCGTCGGCCTCCACCATCAGGCCGGGATCGCCCGCGATGGCGCGGGCGCGGGTCAGCGCCATGTGCTCCCAAAGCTCCGCTTCGTCGCGCCAATAGGCGGCGAAGCGCTGCCACTGATTGGCGATCGGGCCCTGGCCCCCGCTCGGGCGCAGGCGCAGGTCCACCTCGTAGAGCCGTCCGCGCCGGGTCGGCACGGTGAGCGCCGCGACGAGGCGCTGGGTCAGGCGGTTGTAGTAGACCGCGGCATCGAGCGGGCGCCTGCCGTCGCTCTCGCGGGCATCGGGGTCGAAATCGTACAGGACCACGAGGTCGAGGTCGGAATCGGCGGTGAGCTGGCGCGAGCCGAGGCGCCCGCTCGATGCCGCG
>NZ_JTHF01000124.1 GCF_001043895.1 Methylobacterium indicum | reverse complement strand
GGACGGGCAACGCCTGAGACCGGGGCGAAATGGGTTTCCTGCGCGACCACGGAGGCCATCGGCTGCATCGCGACCCCGGCAGCGAGCGTCGGGAGCGAACCGGCGGGCGCCGGCATAGCGTCGGCCACGATGCGCAAAGCCGAGGCCGCTGCGCCGGCCCGCGTGCCGGGGGGAGCCGCCGGGGCGACCGGAACGGGCATCGCCGCGTCGAGGCGCGTCGGCCACGCGATGACGGCGAGGGGACCGGACGCAGGCACGGGATCGGCCGGGGGAGGGTCGGCCACGGCCGGCACCGGCCCGGCCTGCGGTTCGGCCCCGTCCGAAGCCGGCATCGCCGGATCGGTGGCCGGCGCAGTCGCGTCCGTCGTCGCGGCGGCCCGGGCCGGCGCTGGTGACCGGGACGGCGCCTCGCGGGTCGCGGCCGGCATTTCCCGCTGCCCGAGCCGGGGCTGAACGCCGTCCGGCGCGACGGGTCGCGACGCGATCTCGGGCACGGGGATGCCGGCCGCCGGAGCCTCGGCAGTCGTCGGCGTGGCCGGTATCGGCGCGCCGGGGACCGCCGGTGCGGAGGGAACAGCCGCGATCGCGACTCCGGCCATCGCCGAGGGCCCGGGGTTCGGCACGGCCGGCCGGTTCGCGGCTCGCTCCATCAGGGCAGCGATATCGACGGCACCCGGACGAGCGGGGGTCGCGGCCGGGCCGGCGAGAAGCGCGCCGAGGCCCGCCGCGCGGGGGGCCGGCTCGGCCGGCGCGGAGGCGGGCTCGGAGGAGGTCGGGGTCCCGCCCTCCGGCGGGGCCGGCGGTTCCGGTCGCTCGCGGCTCTCGAGGAGTTCGAGCACGGCATCGAAGCCGGGGGCGGCGTCCGGGCGGGCCGGCTCGCCGGCGGTGCGGCCGCCGTCGAGACGGGTGCGCGGACCCTGCAGCATGGCGTCGAGGGGGGTCACGGGTCGTCGGTCCTGTCGATCATCCGATCGACCCGCGCGAGCGCCTCCTGCGCGCGGGTGATCGAGGCGGCCTCGGGAATCTGGCGGCGGGCGGAAGGCGGCTCGGCGGCGGGCGGCGGCGGGGCGCCGCCGCGGATCTGGCGGGCGGTGGAGAGCGCCGCGTCGAGGAGCGCGAGGTCGGCCGGGGCCAGCCCCGCCCGGTCGACGCCGCGCAGGGCGTCGAGCCCCTCCTCGTAGCGGCCCTCGGCCACGATCAGGGCGGCGGCGCGGTAGAGCCGGCCCCGGGCGGCGGCCTCGCTGTCGGGGCCCGCCAGGCTGAGCGCCCGCTCGGCCGCGAAGGTCGCGGTCTCGCGCCGGCCCTGCTCCAGCCCGGCCCGGGCGACCAGGAGGTAGAGGTCGCGCCGCTCGCTCGGCTCGATCTCGTCGAGCATCCGTTCGAGCTGGGCGACACGGGACCGGTCGCTGTCGAAGTCGAGGCGGGTCAGTGCCGTGGCGAAGCGCTGGCGGAAGTTGCCGGCATAGACCGAGCGGCGGAACCGCCGCAGGTACTGGATCGACAGCACCTCGAAGCGCTTGGCGTCGCCGCCCTGCGCGTGGATGAAGATCTCGCGGCGCAGCGCGCCCTCCTCCACCAGGGTGCCGGGGGCGAGGAGCCGCGCGAGGTCGAGGAGCTCGATCGCCTTGCGGGGCGCCTCCCGCACCGTGACCGCCGCCTGGGTCAGGGCGAGCTGGCCGGCGAGGCCGGGGGGCTGGGTCCGGGGATCGTAGCGGCCGAGCAGGGTGCGCGCCTCGCGCTCCCTCCCCTCCAGGTAGGCGAGCGAGCCGACCACCAGGGCCGAATCGGCCTCGGGCAGCTTGCCGGTCTCGATCATCCGGCGCAGCAGGGCCGGCCCGCCGCCGCTCAAGGCGAAGACCACCGCCGCCCGCAGGTTCTCGGGGGCGGCCCAGGTCTCGGGTTCGAGGGCGAGCAGGCGCTGCTCGATATGGCCGAGGAGCTGGCGCTGGGCGAGGTGGGCCTGGGTCGAGCCGCGGGCGATGCGGTCCTGCAAGAGCTGCAGCGTGCGCACCAGCTCGACCGGCAGCCCGCGGGGCGCCACCGGCAGGGGCTCGATCGGCTTGGGCGGCTCGCCGTGGCCGCCCCCCCCGCCATGTCCGCCACCGCCGCCGCCATGCGCGTCGGCGGCCGGCGCGCCGTGCCCGTCGCCGCCGGCACGCGCCGGGAGCGCGGCCGAGGCGAGCCCGGCCAGAAGGATACCGGCCGTCGCGAAGGCCCGCAGGCGCCTCATTCGGGCAGCCCCCGCACCAGGATCTCGATGCGCCGGTTCTCCGCCGCCTTCGGGTCGGCGGTGTTGCGGGGGGCGCGGTCGGCGTAGCCCTCGATGCGCTCGATGCGCGATTCGTCGACGCCGCCGCGCACCAGCATGTAGGAGGCCATCTGGGCCCGGGCGGTCGAGAGGCGCCAGTTGTCGTAGGTCTCGGAGCGGAACGGACGCGCGTCGGTATGGCCGCGCACCACGATGCGGCCGGGCCGGGTGTTGACGATCTTGGCGATCTTCTCGATCGCCCGCACGACCTTCGGGGTCGGCTCGGCCGATCCGACATTGAACATGCTGAAGCCGATGTCGTCGGTGATGCTGATCAGGATGCCCTCGCCGGAACGGCGCACCTCGACGTTCGGCATCGGCGTGCCGATGGCGGCGGGTGCCACCGCCTTGGCGATCTCGGCCTTCATCGCCGCGACCGCGGCGGTCTCGGCCGCCTTCGCGGCGTCCTTGGCGGGATCCTTGGCGGGATCCTTGGCCAGGTCCTTCGGAGCCTCCTTGACCGCCGGCTCCTTCAGGGCGGCGACCTTGGCGCCCCCGTCCTTCGACGCGTCCTTCGCGATGTCCTTGGCGGCGTCCTTGGCCGGGTCCCGCGGCGTGAGCGGCAGGCCGTCCTCGGCCGAGGCGACGCGGACCGGCGCGTCCTTCGGGTCCCGGGGCTTGGCGGCGGACGCGACCTGGCCTGCGGCGTCGAGGCGGTTCTCGGCGGGGGCCGCGACCGTCGTGCCGACCTTGCCCGGCCGCTCGGTGCGGTGGCGCGGCAGCGCCTCGACCTGCCAATAGAGCGGATCGAACGGATCGCGCGCCGCGTCGCCGCCGCTGATGCCGGGCTGGCCGGATTCGAGCGCGGCCGCGTCGGCGCTCGCGACGTCGCTGCGGTCGGTCTCGGCGGCGAGCCGCGCCAGCACCGCGTAGGGATCCTGGAACAGGGCCGATTCCCGCGCCCGGCTGCCCGGCGCGGCCTCGCCGGCCTTGCCCTCGCCCTTCCCCTCACCCTTGCCTTCGCCGCCCTTGCCCTCGGCCTTGCCGCCCTCGGCGCCGGGCTCGGAGGGGGTGTCGTGGGGATCGCGAAGACCCTTCTTGTCGTGGGTGACCTCGGCGAGCTTCACCGGGTTGAAGTACTCGGCGATGGTCTGCTTCTGTTCCTTGCTGGTCGAGTTGATCAGCCACATCACCAGGAACAGCGCCATCATGGCGGTCATGAAGTCGGCGAGCGCGATCTTCCAGGCGCCGCCGTGGTGACCGTCCTCGTGGTCGCCGTGGCGCTTGATGATGATGATTTCCTGGTGGCCCTCGGACATGTCAGATCTCCGCCACCGCCGCCGCGATGAGGCGCGTCCAGGCGCCGAGCTGGGTGTCGATCACGGTCTGGTCGGCGCTCACCTGCACCTCCGCGGTCTGCGAGGGCGTGAACGACACGGTGTCGGCGAGGGGGCCGAGCCGGGCGGCGAGCGCCGCCAGGAGGTCCTCGGGCCCGCTCACCCGGACATTGGCCGCCTGCGGCTGGCCGAGCAGCCGCGCCAGCGCGCCGCTCAGCTCCGCCATCGCCTGGCGGCGCAACGCGTCGGTGAGGACCGGCGCCAGGAGCCGGGCGATCCGGTCGGAGAGGGTCGCGTCGAGGGCGCGGAGCGCCGCCGAGAAGCCGTCGGCCAGGGCCTCGGCCTCGGCCGCGCTCCAGTGCCGGCGCGCCGCCTCGAGGCGGAGCTCCGCCGCCTCGTCCGCCTGGCGGCGGGCGATCTCGGCCTCCTCCCGCGCCTCGGCGAGGCCCTGCTGCCGGCCACGCTCCTCGGCGGCGGCGAGGAGCGCCGCGCGCTCCTCGGGCGTCTCGCGCTTGGAGTCCCGCCGCGGCTCGCTCTTGAAGGCGGGCTGGAGCGGAGCCGGACCGGCCTCGGGCGCCGGAGCCTCGGGCCGCAGCGGGGCGAACCGGATCGGCGCGAAGGCCTCCGCCGCCGGCTGCGCCGCCGCCGGGCGGGGCACCGGCAGGGGCTGCACGATCTCGCGCAGGAGCGCCTCCGCCACGCGAAGATCGGCCGGAGCCGCTTCGGAGGGAGATGCCGGGCGGTGCGGGGCCCGGGCGAGGCCGGCCCAGGGGTCGTCGAAGGTCTCGGGCGCGGCGGGCTGCGCGCCGACCGGGGCGGCGGGAAATTCCGGCAGGTAGCGGGAGATCGCCGCGTTCATCACGCCAGCTCCTCACGCAGCAGCCAGCGCTTGAGGATGGCGGCGACCTGCTCCTCGTCGAGGTCGATCATCTGCTCGAGGCGCTTCTGCGGCGAGTTCTTCGCCTTCTCGGCCATGTCCTCGATCAGGCTGGCCATGGCGGGCATCCCGTCCGGCCCGGCGAGCGCCGGCTGGCCGGGGACGACTTGGCCGGGGAGGACCTGGCCGCCGGCGAGCGCGCCGCCCGGCGCCGGCAGCGCCCCGGTCTCGGCGCCCGGCAGGGCCGCCGCGGCGCCGGCCGCCTCGAGGGCGGCGATCTCCGCCTGGGCCGCCTCCGGCACCGCCAGGATGGCGCGGAGCGCCGGACGCAGGCCGAACCAGATCAGGAGGCCGGCGACGATCAGGATGGTGGCCGCGTTGATGAGGGTCGCGGATTGCCGCATCATCACGTCGGCGAGGCTGAGCGGCGGCACCGGCTCCAGGGCCTGGCCGTCGTTGATGAAGCTGACCGCCGCCACCTTCACGGTGTCGCCGCGGTCCTTGCTGGCGCCCGCCGCCGAGGCGACGATCTGCTCGATCTCGGCGATCTGCTTCTCGATCGCGGCGGCCACCGCGGCATCCGGGGCCGGCTGGCCGTTCTGGGTCCCGCCCTGCGGGACGAGGCGCGAGCGGTTGACCAGCACCGCCACCGAGAGGGTCTTGACCGCGTAGCCGTCGCTGACGGTCTGGACGCTCTTCTGGCCGATCTCGTAGTTGGTGAGGTCCTCCTTCTTGGAGGTCTCGTTGCTGGCGGTGTCGTTGCCGTCCGAACGGGTGCGCTGGTCGGGCAGGTTCTGCTGCGCGCTGGTCGGCCGCTGGGCGCTGCGGTTCTGGCTGTTCTCGTTCTCGCGCACCGAGCGGACCGAGCGGGCGACCTGCTGGTCGGGGTTGTAGGTCGTCTCGCTGGTCGAGGTCTTGTCGGTGTTGAGCTGGGCCGCGACGCTGACCTCGAAGTTGCCGAGGCCGAGATACGGGGTGAGCGCCCGGCGGATCCGGTCCTGCACCTCGCGGCTGAAATCCTTCTCGAGGCTCGCCATCTTGCCGGTCGGGGCCTGGGCGCCGTCGTCGCCCGACAGGAGCAGGGTCCCGTCGGCGCCGATCACCGTGACCCGGTCGGGCTTCATGCCGGGGATCGCCGAGGCGACGAGCTGGCGGATCGCCTGGGCGCCGCTGCGGTCGTCGGCGGGCTCGGTGCGCACCACCACGGAGGCGGAGGGCGGCTGCTGGTCGCGCCGGAACGAGCCGCGCTCGGGCAGCACGATGTGGACGCGCGCGGCGCGCACGCCCTTCATGCCCTGGATCGTGCGGGCGATCTCGCCCTCGAGGGCGCGGACCCGGGTCACCTCCTGCATGAACGAGGTCATGCCGAGCGAGCCGAGGTCGTTGAACAGCTCGTAGCCCGACTTCGAGCTCTGCGGCAGGCCCTTCTCGGCGAGCAGCATCCGGGCCTGGGCGGTATTGCCGTAGGGCACCAGCACCGCGGCACCGTCGGCGCTGACGTCGAAGCGGATGCCCGCATCCTTGAGCACGCCGCCGATGCGGGCGACGTCCTCGCGCGAAAGCCCGGTATAGAGCGTCTCCTGCGCCGGGCGGCTCAGGTAGTAGGCTCCGAGGCCCACCGCCAGGAACACCACGAGGCCGATCAGCCCGAGCGCCGCGAGGCGGCGCGGCCCGAGCTCGACGATGTTGCTCCACAGCCTCTCGGCTTGCTCGCGACCGGACATCTCTTTTCGCCAATCCCGTCCCAGCGCAGGCGACCTTGCCTGATCGCTCTGTGACGCGGCTGCCTTGTGCGGAGGTTGCGGGGCGTCATGCCGGCGCCGGGCAGGCCCCGACCCGCGGCCATCCGACCCGGCGCGGCGGGCCGGCAGGCTTTTGGTAACCCTCGCGTGACCAAGCTGGGGGCGTCCCTGTCCGAGGCCGGTGATGGTATTGCGTGTTGCGTTTCCGTACCTGACGTCGGCGGCCGCGGTCGCCTGGATGCTCGGCACCGGCCTCGCGGCCGCCGTCGAGCCCGCCCGGCGCGAGCCCGCCCGCCCCGGTCCCGACCCCGGCGGCGCAGGCCGGCCCAGTCCAGAATTCTGCCCCCGTCCCGCCCGCCGCGGTCGAGCCCGCCCGGCGCGAGACGACGGCCGCGCCCGAGCCCCTGTCGTCGTCCGCCGATGCGCCGCCGCTGCCGGTCGGCCCGATCAAGCCCGGTGCCGCCCCGAGGATGGGCGAGACGAGGCCGGTCGAGGGCAAGCCGGCCGAGGCGCGGCAGGCCGAGCCGCAATCCGGCGAGGGCAGGCCGGCCGCCAAGAAGGTCTCGCGCGAATTGCCGCCGCTCGTCGTGGCGCGGATGTCGCAGGACACCACCCCGACGCTGACCCCGGCGACCTTCCTCGACACCCTGCGGGCGGCCGAGCGCTACCAAGGCCTGGTCGAGGCCGGCGGCTGGCCGACCCTGCCGTCCGACCTCACGGTGAAGCCCGGCGAGCGCAACCCGGCGATCCCGCTTCTGCGCCGCCACCTCGTGATGACCGAGGACCTCGCGCCCGGCGGCCCGGAGGGCGACCAGCTCGATCCCGGCCTCGTGACGGCGCTCAAGCGCTACCAGGCGCGGCACAACCTGCCCGAGACCGGGCTCCTCGGGCGCCAGACGCTGGCCGCCCTCAACGTGCCGGCGAGCGTGCGCCAGCGCCAGCTCGCGGCCTCGGCCAACCGCCTGATCGGGTCGAGCTTCCCGTTCGGGGACCGGTACGTGGCGGTCAACATCCCGTCGGCCGCCGTCGAGGCGGTGGATCACGGCAGCGTCGCGCGCCGCTACGTCGCGGTGGTGGGCAAGCCGGAACGCGCCTCGCCGATGGTCGAGACGAGGATCACCAACATCAACTTCAACCCGACCTGGACCGTGCCGGTGTCCCTCATCAAGAAGGACATCATCCCGCACATGCGCAAGGACCCGGGTTATCTTGCCAAGATGCACATCCGCATGCTCGACGGGCAGGGTCAGGAGGTGCAGCCGACCGCCGTCGACTGGTCGACCGAGCGGGCGGTGAACTACACCCTGCGCCAGGACCCGGGCTTCGACAATTCCCTCGGCCAGGTGCGGATCGACATGCCGAACCGGCACGCGGTCTACATGCACGACACGCCCTCGAAGTCGCTCTTTTCCCGCGACGTGCGCTTCCACTCCTCGGGCTGCGTGCGCGTCGCCGACGTGAAGGCGCTGGTCGGCTGGCTGCTCGAGGGTACGCCGGGCCCGAACGGCCCCGGCTCGAACTGGGGCCCGATGGAGATCGAGACCGGCATCGCCACGGGCGAACGGCGCGACATCAAGCTGGCCAAGCCGATTCCCGTGACCTTCGTCTACCTCACCGGCTACGCCACCCCCGACGGCCGCGTGCACTTTCGCGACGACGTCTACGGCCTCGATACCGGCAAGGAACCCGGCAAGGAACCCGGCAGGGAACCCGGGAAGTCGGCGGAGCCGGCGGTGACGGGGGCGATCGCGAAGCCGGCCCCGGGCAAGGCCGTCCCGGGCCAGGCCGGGCCCGGCAAGGCAGCGCCGGCCAAGCCAGGCCTTGCCAAGCCCTCCGCGACCAATCCGGCCGCAGTGAAACCGGCCGGCGCGAAGCCGGCAACGGACTCCGGACGGACCTCCCCCGAGCCCTCCGCCAAGGCGGCGCCGCCCCGGACGGCACCGTCCGCCGAGCGCCGCGCCACTGCACCGGCGACCTGATCCACCGCCGGCATCCCGGGTCCGTCCTGCAGATCGCGGCACGCGAGCAGCGCCCGATCGCCTGCAACCGGGCGCCGCTTTCGGTCATCGATCGCGCCGCATGTTCTATCGCCGAACCGGTGCCCACTTCGTCGGACAATGCTCCAGCGCCACCGTGATCACGCCCCCGCCCCCAGCACAAAGATGCCGGGGGCGGGTATCTTTCATCATTCGTTATGACCTGTCGCGGCCAAGCTAACGCGTTAGCTCCCACGCACGCGCCGCAGGCATGGCCCCGATCCGACGATCCGATCCCCGCTCCGCGCCGGGTCCCCGATGACGCCGCCCGGCGATCGGCGCCCGCGCGACGCGCATCCGCTCCGGCGCTTCGCCCGGGACCGCAGCGGCGCCTTCCTGATCGCCTTCGCGGTGGCCCTGCCGGTCCTCATGGGTGCGGTGAGCGCCGCCGTCGAGTACAGCCGCCTGCTCTACCGCAAGGCGCAGCTGCAGAGCGCCGCCGATGCCGGCGTTCTGGCCGGCGCCAACATGCTCAAGCTCGCCAACGCGGACGACGCCTCGGTGGTCAGCATCACCCGGCAGGCGATCGAGGCGCAGGCGCGCACGCCGGCCGACCGGCGGAGCCTCGTCAGCGCCGAGGTCGGCGACAGGCGCAGCTCGGTCTCGACGGTGGTCGAGGAGACGGTGCCGTCGCTCATGGGCAAGCTGCTCAGCCTGCCCTCGACCACGATCGTGGTCCGGGCGACCGCCCAGCTCGTCGGCTCGTTCCGGCTCTGCCTGCTCGCGCTCGACAATTCGGCCAAGGGCGCCCTCGACCTCGAAAAGCGGGCGCAGGTCACCGCCGAGGGCTGCACGCTCTACTCGAACTCCAGAAGCGCGAGCGGCATCCAGGGCAAGGACAGCGCCACCGCCCGCGCGCTCTCGATCTGCTCGGCCGGCGGCTTCGACGGTTCGAAGGCCCTGTTCACGCCGGCGCCGATCACCGACTGCACGCCGATCGACGACCCCCTGAAGGACCGGCCGCTGCCGAGCCCGAGCTACGACTGCGTGATCCTGAGCCCGTCCGCCAATCCCAGCGGAAAGAGGCCCTCCGGTCCTCCGAACATCGTGACGGGCGTCGTCAGCCTCGATCCCGGCACCTATTGCGGCGGCCTGCGCATCACCGAGACCGCCAGCGTGACCCTGCGCCCCGGCACCTACGTGATGCAGGACGGACCGCTGATCGTCGACAAGACCGCGAACCTGACCGGCCAGGGGGTGGCGTTCTACTTCACCGGCAGCAAGGGCGGGATGCTGTTCGACAAGGACACCACGGTGAGCCTCACGGCGCCGACGAGCGGGCTGATGGCGGGGCTCCTGATCGCCGAGAGCCGCACGGTCGTCAATCCGGTCCCGGTGCCGATCGACACCTACGTCACGCCCCCGCCCCCGCCGCCCCCGGGCGGCGCCAAGCCGATGCGCGAGTACCGCATCCTCAGCGACAACGCCCGCACGATGCTGGGGACGATCTACCTGCCGGCGGGCCGGCTGATCGTCGACAGCAGCCGCCCGGTGGCGGACCAGTCCGCCTACACGGTGATCGTCGCCCGGCAGATCAACCTCTACGAGGGCCCGAACCTCCACCTCAACGCCAATTACGGCGCGACCTCGGTGCCGGTCCCCGAGGGGGTCGGGCCGCGCCCGGGCGCGGCGACGTTGCGCAACTGATGCTCGCTCCGGCTCAGGAGATCCCGAGCCCCCGCACCAGGGTGATGCTGACGAGGAGCAGGACGGCGAGGGAGGCGACGACCGCCAGCGTCACCCGCCCGCCGACCCGGGCCACCACCCGCACGTCGACCCCGAGCCCGAGGGCCGCCATGGCGATCACCGTCAGGATGCCGGCGATCCGGGTCAGCGGCGCCAGCGCCGCATCGGGCACGAGGCCGAGGGAACGGGCGGCGGCAAGGCCGAGGAAGCCCAGGATGAACCACGGCACCAGCTTGAAGAAGCCGAGCTTCTTCCTCGCCCCGGCCGGCGCGCCTGGCTCGTCGCGCAGGCGCGGGGCGACGAGGGACAGGCCGAGCACGACGGGCCCGAGCATCAAGACCCGCACGAGCTTGACCAGCGTGCCGACCTGGGTGCTGACGAGGCTCACCGGCACCGTGGCGGCGAGCACCTGGGGCACGGCGTAGACCGTGAGGCCGGCGAGCACGCCGTACTCGGTCGGGTTGGTGCCGAGCAGCGGGATCAGGAGCGGCAGGCCGAGCACGACGAGCACGCCGAGGATCGCCGTGAAGGCGATCGAGGAGGCGACGTCGTCGCCGCTCGCCCCGATCACCGGGGCGACCGCCGCGATGGCCGAGTTGCCGCAGATCGCGTTGCCGCAGGCGATCAGGATCGACATCCGAGCCGGCAGGCCGAGCATCCGTCCGATGGCGTAGCTGGCGACGAGCGCGATCACCACGGTGGCGACGATGCCGGTGAGCAGGGCCGGCCCCGAGGCGACGAGCGCCTTGAGGCTGATCGAGGCGCCGAGCAGCATCACGGCGACCTCGAGCAGCTGCTTGGCGCTGAAGGCGATGCCGATGCGCCAGCGCGGTCCCGGCTCCCAGAGCGAGCGGATCGCGATGCCGGCGAGGATCGCGATCACCAGCGCCTCGACGTAGGGGTGGTGGACGAGGTGCTCCTCCGCCGCCTGGACCAGGCTCGCCGCCGCCGTGACGGCGACGCACAGGGAGAGGCCGGGCAGGACCGCGATCGCGGTGCGCCCCATCGTGTCAGGCCGCATCGCCGGGCAAGCTCGCGCAGGAGGGTCTCTGGGAAGACGGTCGTGTGAGGGGAAGCGAGCCTGGGCTCACGCCTGGGCTCACGGGCGGAAGCCCGTGCCGATGCCGGCCCGGGGCGGCTGGCCGAGCCAGAGCAGGACCAGGCCGAGGACCAGGGCGACCGGCGCGGCCGGCGAGAGGGTGAAGGGCAGGCCCAGGAGCTTCCACAGCGCCGGCTGCCCGCCTTCCGCCATGGCCTGGAGGCTGGCGGCCCGGTCCTTCATCAGCGCGGAGGCGACGTCGCTGACCGAGGTGACCAGGACGGCGTTGTTGGCGATCGAGCGGGCGCCGTCATAGACGATCCCGACGAAGCCGGCGGCGAGAAGCAAGAGGCCGAGGCAACGGCAGAGGAAGCGGATCATCCAGGGCTCCGGACCGCGCCCCCCGGGACGCGCGGCACCTTGAGTAGTGAGAGGCCCTTGCCGGCGCAAGGATTTGCGGGGGCCGGGGCAAGCGTGAGCGCGGCACCGTGGCGGGTTGATCCCACACGACCCGGCGTGCCACGGCCCCGGCGGACCGACGGCCAGGGGAACGGCATGAGGGGAACGGCATGAGCGGCAGGACGGGCGGGCGACCGGAACTGGTGATCTTCGATTGCGACGGCGTGCTGATCGACAGCGAGCCGATCAGCCTCGCGCGCCTGACCGAGAACCTGCAGCGCATCGGCGTGCCGATCGACCTCGCCACGGTGGCGCGGCGCTTCACCGGCACCAGCATGACCTCGATCATGGCTCACATCGCGACGGATTACGGCGTGCCGACGCCGGAGGGCTTCGTCGACGCGGTGCGGGCCGACACGCTGCGGGCCTTCGACGCCGAACTCCAGGCCATCGCGGGCGTCGCCGCGGTGCTGGAGACGATGCCGGACCGGCGCTGCGTCGCCTCGAGCAGCGATCCCCAGCGCCTGCGCCACGCGCTGGCGCTCACCGGCCTCCTGCGCCACTTCGACGGGCACGTCTTCAGCGCCACCATGGTGTCGCGGGGCAAGCCGTTCCCCGACCTCTTCCTGTACGCCGCCGCGCAGATGGGGGTGGCGCCGGAGGCCTGCGTGGTGATCGAGGACAGCGTGCCGGGCGTCACCGCGGCGCGGGCCGCCGGGATCCCGGCGCTCGGCTTCTGCGGCGGCGGCCACTGGTCGCACGACCGGGCCGGGGCGGATCTTCTGGCCGCCGGCGCCGTCCGGGTCTTCGACGAATTCGCCGACCTGCCCCATCTTCTCGGGACGTGGGACCCAGAGTCCCGTTAAGGGACGGGGAGCCCTGGCACCGGTTTCGCATTGACCTCGCGCGCGCTCCCGGCACAGTCGGGGGCCGCCGCGACCGGTCCCGCGACCCGTTCCGGGAACCCGTCCTCGACAACCGGAGCCCACCGTGAGACCAGCCCGCATCGTCGCCTTCTCGGGCAACGTCCGCCGCCCCTCCCGGACCCGCGTGCTGGTCGAGGCGGTCGCGGCCGAGCTCGGCCGCCGCCGGCCGATCGACCTGAAGCTCTACGACCTCGCCGAGGTCGGCACCGGGCTCGGCGCCACCAGCCGGCAGGCCCTGCCGCTGCCGATCGGCCACATGATCGAGGCGATGGAGGGCGCCGACGGCCTGATCGTCGGCTCGCCGGTCTATAACGGCTCGTATTCGGGCCTGTTCAAGCACGTGATCGACTTCCTCGACCCCGCCGCCATCGCCGGCAAGCCGGTGGTCCTGACCGCGACCGGCGGCGGGCCGCGCCACGCCCTGATGGTCGAGCACCAGCTGCGCCCGCTCTTCGGCTTCTTCACCGCCCACGTGGCCCCGACGGCGGTCTATGCCGGCGAGGCCGAGATCGAGGACGGCGCGGTCAGCGATCCGCGGGTCGCCGAGCGGGTCGCGGCGGCGGCGGCCGAGCTCGGCCACCTCCTCGACGTGGCCGAGGCGGCCCGCCGGGCCGGATCGGGACGGGCGGCGGCGGGTCTCTAACCTTCCCCGCCCGACCGCGCCTGGAGCCGGCGGAAGGTCCGGCCGTAGGCCGCGTAGCTCGCCACCGTCCGGGCCATCATGGCGCGGCGCTCCGAATCGAGGCGCGCGAGCGTCCGGGCCGGGCGCCCGCCCCAGAGCCATCCCGATTCTAGGACCTGCCCGGGATCGGTGGCGCTGCCGGCGGCCAGCAGCACGTCGGCCTCCACCACCGTGCCGGGGCTGAGGCGGGCACCCATGCCGATGAGGCAGTGCGGCCCGATGCGGCCGTCGCCGGCGCGCACGTTGTGGCCGAGCGTGGTGTCGTGCTCGATCACCAGGCCCTCGCCGCGGGTGTGGAGCGCGCAATTGTCCTGCACGTTGACGTTGGCGCCGACGACGATCGGCCCGAGCCCGGCCTCCAGCCGGCAGGAGAAGAACACGCTCGCCCCCGGCGCCAGGGCGACCCGGCCGTGCAGCCGCGCGGTGCGGGCGACGAACACGCCGGGATCGGGCTCGAAGGCCTCGCCCGGGGCGGCGGCCGGCTCGGCGGCGGCGGCCTCGCGCAGGCGCTCGGCCCGCTCCGCCCGCTCACCGGGAGCGAGCGGCCGCACCGGCCGGGCCGGGCTGCCGGCGCAGACGAAGCCCGCCGGCAGGGTGGTACGCGGAAACACCGTGCTGCCGGCCTCGATCAGCACCCCGTCCTCGATCACGGACCCGTCGAGGACGACGCACTCCTCCTCGATCACGCACTCGTCCCCGACCGTGCAGGCATGCACCACCGCGTCGCGCCCGACCGTGACCCGGTCGCCGACGATGCAGGGATACATCTCGGCGGCGATGTGCAGGGTCGAGCGGGCGCCGAGCCAGAACCGGTCGCCCACCACGACGTCGTGGCCGTCGGCCCGGATCACCGATTCGTCGCCGAGCCAGGCCTGGGCGCCGAGGCTCGCCCGCCCGATCACCGCGCTGCCACGGCCGCACCAGACCGGACGGGCCGCGAAGGTCGGCTCGGTGTCGTCGTAGGGGAGGAGGAGGTCTGGGGTCACGGGGCGGGTCCTCCGTCCGGCCGACCGCGCGGCCGGCCGTTCCTTCCCTCTCTCTACCCCCGCCCGGCCGCCGCCGACAGCCCGGCCGCGTCGGCGGCGGGTCTCGGCGCGGGCGCGTCCGTGCTAAGCAGATTTCGCCGAAGTGGATACCGGTTCGGCGGCAAGAATCTGCGACGAAACAAGAACCTAAGCGGGCGGAGCGTTGGCCTGCCAATGCAAGTCTGCTTAGAGAAGCCCCGTCAGACCCCTCCGTGCGGACCCGCCATGACCCCTCGCCTCTCGATCCAGCCCGAGCCCTTCGACGTCGCGGCGGAGATCGCCGCCCTCACGGCGGAGCTCGGCGGGCGGGCGGGCGCCATCGTCAGCTTCACCGGCCTGTGCCGCGACGAGGACGGGAGGCTCGCCGCCCTGGAGCTCGAGCATTATCCCGGCATGGCCGAGGCCGAGATCGGCCGGGTGCTCGACGAGGCCGCCGGGCGCTGGCCGCTCCAGGGCGCGGTGGCGATCCACCGCCACGGCCTGGTACGCCCGGGCGAGGGCATCGTGCTGGTGCTCGCCGCCTCCGCCCACCGTACCGCCGCCTTCGAGGCCGCGAGCTTCCTGATGGACTACCTCAAGACCCGCGCCCCGTTCTGGAAGCGCGAGCACCATGCCGACGGTACGCTCGGCGGCTGGGTCGAGGCGACCGAGCACGACGCGGCCGCCGCAGAGCGGTGGTGAGCCGGCCCGGGACGCCGCCGCGCGCGGGAAATCCGCGAAACGGGGGCGCGTGGGGCGTGGGAAGCGGGGATTGCGGACAATTCGAGCGGTCGGGCTGAGGATTCGCTGACCGGGCTCGGGCAAGCTCGGCCCATGATCCGCGACCACAGATCCTCCGACCCGCTGCCGTTCGATCCCTTCAGCGCGCGCAACCTCGCGATGGTCTGCGCGCTCGTCGGGCTCGTCACCCTCCTGATCTCCGAGCGGCCGACGCCCGGGGGCGTGCTGCTGGCCTGGGGCGGCCTCGTCGGCTGGGCCTTGCTGCGCGTGTTCGGGCGCGCGCCGCAACCGGTGCGCCGAAAAGTTCGTCCTCGGCCGATGCCGGTCGTCGAGATCCTGGAGCCGGAGGAATGGGCACCCCGGCGCCCGGCGCCGACCCTGGCGCTGCCGAAACCCATCGCCCTGCCCAAGGGGATGACGGCGGCCGAGCCGGTCGCCGCTCCGGCGGAGGCGGCCTGGAGCACACCGGCCCATCCCGCCGTCCTCGCCGGCGTGCGGCGCCGGCGCGAGGAGGGATAAAAGCCGGTCCGCGGTCGCCGGACGGCCGCGCGGGGCTATCTGTGCGGCAGGGCGGCCATGCGGGCCGCCAGCGGAGAGATCGCCGGACATGCCCGTTTCCCCCTCGCAGGACGCGTCGTCCCAGGGCGTCCCCCGCGCCGCCTGGACGAGCACCCGCTCGCTCGTCCTCGCGGGGATCGGGGTGGTGGCGTTCACCGCCGCCCTGCTGCTGGCCTGGCACTCGGCCGACACCCTGCTGCTGATCTTCGCCGGAATCCTGTTCGCGGTCTTCCTCGACGGGCTCACGCACTATCTCGGCCGCGTCGTCCCGCTCGGGCACGGGTTCCGGCTGGCGATCGTCAGCCTGCTGCTCACGGTCCTGATCCTCGGCATGGTCGGGCTCGGCGGCGCCACCGTGGCGGGGCAGGCCCAGCGCCTGGGCCAGACGCTGCGGGAGCAGTCCGGCACCGTGAAGTCCTGGCTCGATGCCCGCGGGGTCGACACCCGCTTCCTCGATTTCGGCAAGCTCAAGGATGCGGCCGCCCAGCGTGGGCCCCAAGGCGGCGCGGCGGAGGAGGAGCGCCCGAAGGGCCCGAGCCTGCCGAGTCCCGGAACGCTGCTCTCGGGTGCCGGCAGCGTGCTCGGCCAGGCCTCCACGGTGGCGCTTGCGGTGTTCGGCGCCATCGGCAACGTGTTCATCGTGGTGGTGCTCGGGCTGTTCGTCGCCGCCGAACCGCGCACCTACCGCGACGGGCTGCTGCGCTTCGTGCCCTCGCGCCAGCGCACGCATGCGGCCTCCGTCGCCGACGACATCGGGATCACGCTCCGCCACTGGCTGTTCGGCCAGCTCGTCGTGATGGCGGCGATCTTCGTCTGCGTCTGGCTCGGGCTGACGCTCGTCGGCATCGACGGGTCCCTGGTCCTCGGGCTCCAGGCGGGCCTGCTCTGCTTCATCCCGACCATCGGGGCCCTGGTGGCCGGCATCATCATCGTGCTCGCCTCCCTCGCCTCGGGGCTGAAGGGCGTGGTCGCCGGGATGGCCGTCTACCTCCTGGTGCAGACCCTCGAGAGCTACGTGCTGACGCCCTTCGTGCAGAAGCGGGCCCTCGACATCCCGCCCGCCACCCTGTTCGCCGGCCAGATCCTGCTCGGCGTGCTGTTCGGCCTCTGGGGCGTCGCCCTGGCGCTGCCGCTGATGGCGGTCGCCAAGGTGCTGCTCGACCGGCTCTACATCGAGGACACGCTGGGGGAGAATGCGGGCTGAGGGCGCCCTTCCAACGGGGCTCGACCATCCCGAAAGACACCCCGGGGGATCGTCACATCCGATCCTCCCACCTCATCCTGAGGTGGTGGTCGATCGAAGATCGACCAACCTCGACGGAGGGCTCCAGTGATCTCGGAGACGTCTGGAGGCCTCCTGAGGTGTCAGTCCATCACCGATGGACTGACACCTCAGGATGAGGTCGCGGGCAGGCTGAGAGCCGCCCGCCCGGTCGAACAGCCTCTCGGCTCCGACGGGGTCAGGCGCTCTGCGGCTTCGTCACCTTGGCCTCGATCGCCTCCCAGACCGGAACCGCGAGGTCGGGGCCGCCGAGACGCTTGATCGCCCGGATGCCGGTCGGCGAGGTAACGTTGATCTCGGTGAGGTTGCCGTCGATCACGTCGATGCCGACGAGGATCAGGCCGCGCCGGCGCAATTCCGGACCGATCGCCGCGCAGATCTCCTGCTCGCGCGGGGTGAGCGCCGTGGCGCCGCCCTTGCCGCCCCGCACCATGTTGGAGCGGATGTCGTTGGCCGCCGGCACCCGGTTGACGGCGCCCAGCGGCTCGCCGTCGACCAGGATGATGCGCTTGTCGCCCTCGGTGATCCGCGGCAGGAAGCGCTGCACCACCCAGGGCTCCCGGAAGGTGACCGAGAACAGGTCGAACATAGAGCCGAAATTCGGGTCGTCGGGGAGCACCCGCAGCACCGCGGCGCCGCCATGCCCGTGCAGCGGCTTCATCACCACGGCGCCGTGCTCGGCGCGAAATTCCTCGATCTCCTGCTTGTCGCGGGTGATCAGGGTCGGGGGCATCAGCTCCGGATAGGCGGTGACAAAGAGCTTCTCGGGGGCGTTGCGCACCTCGAACGGGTTGTTCACCACGAGCGTGTGGGGATGGATGCGCTCGAGCAGGTGCGTCGCCGTGATGTAGGCGAGGTCGAAGGGGGGGTCCTGGCGCATCAGCACCACGTCGACCGTGGCCAGATCGACCCGCTCCTGGGCGCCGAGTTGCGCGTGGTCGCCCTCGACGTCCTGCACCCGCAGGGGCTCGACCCGGGCGGTGACGCGCCCGTCGCGCATCGAGAGCCGGTCGGGCGTGTAGTGCAGCAGCGTGTGGCCGCGGCGTTGCGCCTCGAGGAGCAGCGCGAAGGTGGTGTCGCCGGCGATGCGGATCGCCTGGATCGGGTCCATCTGGACCGCGACGGTGAGGGCCATGTCGGGAGATCTCCGGTCGCCCGGGGTTATCGGGCGGCCCGCGCCCGATGGCAACGGCGGTGACGGAAAGGAGGCCCCGCGCGCCAAGCGCAGCGGGGCCCCGAGTCGGGGAGGAAACGCCCATGAGCGTCGGTAGAGACCGAGCAAGTCGCATGCCAACGCGACGGATCGGGGCTGCCCGACCTCACTCCCCGCCCTGCGGGTCCTTCTGAGGGTCCTGCCCCGGCCAGTCGACGATGCGATCCAGCAATTCTTCGGTCTCGAACTCCTCCTCGGTGCCGCTGACGCGTCCGCGCACCGAGATGCCGGCCTCGTGCACGGTGCGGCGGGTCCCGGAGACCAGAGGGTGCCACCAGGGCAGGTCGTGCCCGTCCCGCACCAGGCGGTAGCCGCAGGTCGGCGGCAGCCAGGACAGGGTGCGGACCGCCTCCGGCGTCAGGCGGACGCAGTCCGGCACCTTCTTCTGGCGCCGCGGATAGTCGCGGCAGCGGCAGGACGCCGCATCGAGGAGGGTGCAGCCGATATCGGTGTAGTGGATCTCGGCCGTGTCCTCGTCCTCGAGCTTCAGGAGGCAGCAGCGGCCGCAGCCGTCGCACAGGCTCTCCCACTCCGCCGGGCTGAACTCCTCCAGGCTCCGGCCGCGCCAGAACGGGGCCGCGGCCTTGAGGGAAGCGGAGGGCTTGGAGGTGGAGGGCTTGGAAACGGAGGATTTGGAGGCGGACGGTTTGCCCGCGGGGGATTTCGGGATGGAGGATTCGGGGGCGTCGGCCACGGACGTTCGGCCTCGAGGGCGCCGGAGGACCGGGCGCGGATGCGGGGAAGGCGGATGGGAGGCCCCTCCCCTGCCGCACCCTCGCCCCGAGGGCAAGCGCGGCCGAACGGGGCTCCGCATTCCTGCGACGTCGTGTCGGCGCGTTCGTGCCCCATATACTGCATGGAAGGCGGGCGATCCGCCTCTCTGCCGCCCCGGTCTCGCGCTAGAGTGCGGGGCTTGATAGACCCGACCGCGCGCCCATCCGAGGACTCGTCGTGCCCGAGAACCGGCCCACCAACCGGCTGACCCAGCTCCGGACCCGCCTGTCCCGCGGGGCGCTCGGCTTCGACGCCTGGATGAACGACGCGCTGTTCAGCGGCGGCCGCTCGTTCGGCGAGGGCTATGGCCGCTTCGCCGAGAAGATCCAGCGGCGCTTCCGGGTCACCGGCGTCAAGCGGTTCGTCCTCGACCTCGCCAGCGAGGGCGTGACCCTCGGGCTCGCCGGCGGCGTGGTGATGCTGACGCTCGCCCAATCGGCCTTCAACCAGACCAGCGAGAACTGGCTGAAGGCGCCGGACCTCGCCGTCACCTTCCTCGACCGCTACGGCACCGAGGTCGGGCGGCGCGGCATCAAGCACGACGATTCGCTGCGCATCGACGAGTTTCCCGACATCCTGATCAAGGCGCTGATCTCGACCGAGGACCGGCGCTTCTACGAGCATTGGGGCATCGACCCGATCGGCACGCTGCGTGCCGTCACCGTGAACGCGCGGGGCGGCGGCCACGTCCAGGGCGGCTCCTCGCTGACCCAGCAGCTCGCCAAGAACCTCTTCCTGTCGAACGAGCGCTCGCTCGAGCGCAAGATCAACGAGGCGTTCCTGGCCTTGTGGCTCGAATGCCACCTGACCAAGAACGAGATCCTGAAGCTCTACCTCGACCGGGCCTATATGGGCGGCGGCACCTTCGGCGCGTCGGCCGCGGCGGATTACTATTTCGGCAAGAGCCTCAAGGACATCACCCTGCCGGAGGCGGCCATGCTGGCCGGCCTGTTCAAGGCGCCGACGAAATACGCCCCCCACGTCAACCTGCCGGCGGCCCGCGCCCGCGCGGCCGACGTGCTGCACAACATGGTGGAGGCCGGCTACCTGACCGAGGGCCAGATCCAGTCGGCCCTGCGCAACCCGGCGACGCCGGTGACGCGCTCGCGCGACATCAGCGCCGACTACTACCTCGACTGGGCCTTCAACGAGATCAAGAAGCTCGTCGACGAGGGCAAGCTGAAGAAGGAGCGGGTCCTGGTCGTGAAGACCCCGCTCGACCTCGCGATCCAGAAGCGGGCCGACCAGGCGGTGGAGAATGTTTTGCGCCAGTTCGGCGACGCCTTCGACGTCGAGCAGGCGGCCCTCGTCACCATGGATCCGGACGGGGCGGTGCGGGCGATGGTCGGCGGGGCCGATTACGGCCAGAGCCAGTTCAACCGCGCCACCGATGCGCTGCGCCAGCCCGGCTCCTCGTTCAAGCCCTACGTCTACGCCGCGGCCCTCGCCACCGGGCAGTGGCGGCCCGAGAGCAAGGTCGTCGACCGGCCGGTCTGCATCGGCAACTGGTGCCCGGCGAACTACGGCCGCTCCTTCGCCGGCACGGTGCCGCTCTGGGTCGCGGTGGCGAAATCGATCAACACCATCCCGGTGCAGTTCTCGATCGCCATGGGCAAGCAGCTCGGCGAGACCCACGACGCCCGTGCCGCCAAGCTCGGGCGGGCCAAGATCATCGAGTTGTCCCACAAGATGGGCATCACCTCGAACCTGGTCGATTCGGTCTCGCTGCCGATCGGCTCGGCCGAGGTCACGGTGATCGACCAGGCCGCCGGCTACTCGGTCTTCGCCAATGGCGGCAAGCGCGCCAAGCCCTACGCGGCGACCGAGATCCGCACCGGCGCCGGCGAGGTGATCTACCGCCACGACACCAGCGAGCCGGCCCCCGAGCAGGTGCTCTCGACCCGCGTCGTCGCCGACATGAACTTCATGTTGAACAAGGTCGTCGACGAGGGCACCGGGCGCAAGGCGGCGATCGAGGGCGTGCGCACCGCCGGCAAGTCCGGCACCACCAACGCCTACCGCGACGCCTGGTTCGTCGGCTATACCGGCAACCTCGTCACCGCCGTCTGGTACGGCAACGACGACCATTCCTCGACCAAGAACATGACCGGCGGCTCGCTGCCGGCGATGACCTTCCACAAGGTGATGGCCCCGGCCCACCAGGGCATCGAGATGAAGCCCTTGCCGGGCTTCGATACCGACAAGGTGAGTGCCCGCACCGCGCAAGCCGCGGCCCCGACCACGCCGCCCCCCGGCGCCCCGGCGGGCGCCCTGTCGCGCCGCTCCTTCGAGGTGCTGGGGGGCTTAGGCCAGCTCTTCCGCTCGGTCGAGAGCCCGCGGCCGGGGCGGGCGGCGTTCAACGTGATCGACCGGCCCGGCTCGCCCGGCAGCTCGTCGAACTAGAGCGGCGGGCCCGCACGGGGCCTATACGGAGCTGACCTGCATCCGACAGACCACACGCGACGGACTCGGAACGGATGACGACGGCTTTCACCCATTGGCATTCCGGTCCCCCGTATTTCGACTTCGTCGCCAGGATGGCGCGCGCCAAGAATGCGCGGGGCTTCTTGGAAGTCGGCGTCCGGGACGACACCACCCTGTCGCGGATCGACTGCCCGAGCATCGGCGTCGATCCGTTCTTCCAGACCACCGGCAACGTGATCGGAAAGAAGACGAACCTTCATCTCTATCAGATGACGAGCGACGACTTTTTCGTGATTACGAACCGAGTAGGATCATCAACGCGCCGATCGACGTGATCTTCCTGGATGGGCTGCACCAGTTCGAATACCTGCTGCGCGACTTCATCAACAGCGAGAAGGCGACGCATCGCCACGGCTTGATCATGCTGGACGATTGCCTGCCCGCCAATGCCGAGATGACCGAGCGCACCCACAACCCGGAGGGACGCGCGAACAGGGACCTGGCGGGGTGGTGGACCGGCGACGTCTGGACGCTGCTGCCGGTCCTGGAGACAATACCGCCCCGACCTGCGGGTGACCGCCGTCGACGTGCGCCCGACGGGCAGCATCTGCATCACCGACCTCGATCCGTCCTCCACGATCCTGGAGCGGAACTACTACGCCATCCTGGACGAGTATCGCGGGATCATGATGGACGACGCCCTGTGCGCGCGCTTCTACGACGGCCGGACGATCGCCGAGGCCGACACGATCCTGGACGGGTTCGAGGCGTCGCTGTTCGTCGGGCCTTGAGCCTCGACAGGCACGACAGAGCGAGATACGGCAAAACCAAGCCTTGACTCCGACAGGGGCGGCAACCGCGCTGCTCCTTCGAGACACTTGGGCAGCTTCGGAACCCTGGTCCTAGTGATAGGATCGGGCGCCCAGCCCCTGGGCGGCAGGGCTCAATGTCGTTGACGACGCAGAAATCCTATATGCGCCGCAGCATAAGGCGAGGATCAAAAAAATGAAGTTTGTAGCCGTTACACGCATTCTGGACGAAGCAGATATTGTCGAAGCCTTTGTGCGACATACGGCGCATTTTGTTAGCCACCATATCTTTATGGACAATGGAAGCAATGATGGAACCATTGATATCTTGAAATCCTTGGCTGGCGAAGGTTTCAAGATAACAGTATTTCAGAATAAATCGGTTCACTACAATGAAAGGGAGTTTAATACTTTTCTCTACAAGGAAGCAGTGGATCGACATGCAGCGGATTGGGTTGTATTTCTCGACGCAGATGAATTTATCGATGATAGCAAACTAGAACTTTCATTTGTCGACTATTTTAATAAATTGAGCACGTTGCACAACCCGATTCATTGCGTCAAAATTCCAATGGTAAATTATCAATATACCCGTCAAGACAACCAGAGCGAAATTATAACACCGCTACGAGTTACAAAGCGGCTTGCGCCACTCAATTCTCACAAAGTGATTGTAAGTTCAAAAATTAGAAAAAACAATATTATGATAGATAATGGTTCGCATCGCGTTCTTTGCAACGGGTACGATGTTCCAGAAGAAATTGTAGAGCAGAATTTATGGCTTGCACATTTCTCAGAGCGGTCCCCATATCAGATTGTTGTTAAATTTGTCAGAGGATGGGCCAAGATTCTTGCCGCCGGTGACGATGTGGTGAAGTCTGGCGCAAGCGACCATTATAGAGGACCGTATTACATTATCAAAGATCGACCGCATGAACTTCTTCAAAATGAATGGTTCATGACGCGTAAGAACGAATCGCCTGATTTGATTGAAGATCCCGCTAAATATCGCGGCGGTCCGCTGAAGTATACTCAAGGCGCTCAGGAGGCGATGATCGCCGTTCGCAGCTTAATGGGCTATGTGACCGATTTGGCTACGCAACACGGGCGATTGATCGATAGCGACCCGTCTGTTAGGAAAATGGTCGAGCAATGGGGGTCGAACCACAATCAGATTATTTGAGCGCGCTGGCTGATCACTGCATTGCCATCAAATAGCGAGTTATAACAATGATTTTTGACGCACAGCTTCGTCACAATCTTGCGCATGCCGGAGCCGAAACTTTTCATGGTGACGGCGCGTTCATATCAGATACATTTTCTTTTGAAGCGCCATGCGGAATAAAATCGATGGAAATACATCACGAGTCGAGCATGGGTGCTTTCAGTTACGGAGTAAGTGGATTTTTTTCTGAAACCAGTATCGGAAGATACTGCTCGATGGGAGAGGGCATTCAATGCGGGCGAGGAGCACATCCAACATCGTGGCTAAGCACTAGTCCGTTCTTTTATTGCCACGGCACTCGCATGTTCGATTTGGGAACCGGATTTTCCGGCTGGGAAAAATACCACGACTATCAACCGACCCATCCCGTGACCCACCCACATGTCTCAAATGGTAGAAATACACCCAATTTTATTGCCAAAACTGTTATTGGTAATGATGTCTGGATTGGACATGCATCCTTTATAGGCCAAGGACTAACAATAGGAGATGGCGCGGTTATTGCTGGACATTCTGTCGTCACTAAAAACGTACCGCCGTTCGCGATCGTGGGTGGAAATCCTGCTCAAATTATTGGCTTTCGGTTCGATCCTCGGCAGATCGGCAAACTGCTTGATCTAGCTTGGTGGCGCTTCACGCCGTGGGATCTTCGAAATATAGATTATAGCAATATTGACGCTGCTATCGAGAGACTGCAAGATGTTTCTCGGAATATTGCTCCTTATCAACCTGGATATGTAAATATTAAATCATTGAAATAAAGATTACAGCAGTAATTTTGTCGGCGAAGTGCCATTCTCGCAATACACCTTCATTCGAGGGGTATATTTTGAGAAATTTATAGATCTACGCTCTCGCTCAAGAGCGTACCTAGTACACATGGTGCAACTTATATAATATATCTGTCGTTTAGAGGTGAAAATCACGATGGTGCGTGTTCATTTCGACCGCGATTCATGCTCGACATTCATCGCTGCGCAGAACCCGGGATAGGGTCGGGATGCGTGATGCTTCGTCGGCGTCCGTGAAACTCCGATGGGCACGTCGCCGGTGGTCCGTCAGTAAAACCCGTTTGGCCCTGGCTCCATCTGCGCTAGACACGCCTACGATGCTGACCAAGAAAGTCGCCCCTCAGGCCCCCGTGCGCGCTGCGTCCCCTTTCCTCCAGCGGCCGCCATTGAGGCTCCTGCACGGGGTCGCGCCCCTGCGCCGGGTCGGGACCGTCGGGCTGGTGCTCTACGCCCTCGTCCTCGGCGCGGGCCTCGGTCTCGCCACGGCCAACTGGGCGACGCGGGGGCGCTATCCGTTCGGGGGCGTCGTCCTCAACGCCTGGACGGCCTGGCCGAAGATCGGCGCGCGGGACGCCGATCCCTACGTGCGGGCGATCCATGCCCGCACCGGCGAGGTGCCGCTGGCGCTCGGCGAGGGGCTGCTGCTCACCGCGCTCACCGACGAATCCGGGCGCCGGCTCGATCCGTCCTGCCGCTACCGCATCGCCGGGGCCACCCCGCCGTCCCGGGCCTGGACCCTGACGGTGGAGCGGCGCGGTCGGACGAAGGCCGAGGCCGCCGGTGAACCCGCGGGCGAGACCGGCATGGCGCCGCGCACCGGCTTTACCTCCACGGAGGTGCTGCGCGACCGCGACGGCCGCTTCGCCGTGACGTTGAGCCCCACCGTGCAGCCCGGCAACTGGCTGCCGATGCCGGCGGGCGAAGGCTCGATCCGGCTGGTGCTGCGCCTCTACGACACGCCGGTGGCGGCGAGCACCGGCGTGCTCGAACGCGAGGGCGTGCCCTCGATCACCCGGGAGGATTGCCCGTGACGCCGTTCGGCCGCTTCCTCCTCGCCACCCTGTGCGGCCTCGTGCTGGCGGGTCTCGTCCACGTCGCGGCGGTGCTGGCGATCCCCTACCTCGCCACCGGCGACGCCCTGAGCCAGGCCCGCGCCACGCTCGCCAACGACACCTCGGTGCTGGTCCACGCCGTCGAGACCGGCGGCAAGGCCGAGGGCGCGCCGGCCGCGGGCTGGCTGCCGCGGCAGGACCCGGCGGTGGCGGTCGGCATCTGCGCCTACGACCTCGACGACGGCCCGGTGCGGATCACCGCCGAGACCGGCCCGCTCCTCGAGACGATCGCGCTGCACGGCCGCAACGGCGCCTACTATGCCATTACCGATCAGGCGGCCCTGCGCGGCACCGTCGAGCTCGTGATCATGACCAAGCGCCAGTACGACGAGGCACTGGCCAGCGCCGACGAGGACGAGCGCAACCGCGACATGCGGATCGTCGCCCCGAGCCGGGAGGGCTTCGTCAGCATCCGGGTGCTGGCCGCCCTGCCGAGCCAGCAGGCCCTCGCCAACGAGGCCGCCCGCTCGGTCTCCTGCACCATCGACGGGCCGGACGAGTAGGACCGGAGCCCTTATCCCTTGCGCACCAGCACCGCCGGGCCGGGCTCCGGCGGGACGAGGCCGCAGCGCGCCTCGGCATCCGGCGGCAAGAGCGGGTCGAGGAGGGTGCGGCGCGAGTCGAGGAACGCGAGGGCGCGCTCGCCGGCCACCGCCTCCTCCTCGGGGGCGGCGATCAGCAGGTGCTCGAGGGCGTAGCGGTAGGAGGCCGTGCGGGCCCCCGTCTCCAGCCGCACCCAGGCGATGAGGCAGCGGTTCTCCGCCACCCGCATCGCGGCGCTGCGCACGTCGCGGTCGTCGAGGGTGGTGATGAAGGGCAGGCTCTGCAGCCGCGTCAGGTCGGCCCGCACCACCCGGGACGCGGTCTCGGCGAAGGCCGGCACCAAGCGGCCGTCGGCCACCATGTCGTCGGAGAGGCGCCGGTAGCGCGAGATCACCGAGCGGTACGGCCCGGCGGTGATCGCCTCGTAATAGGCGGCGGGGTCCGACAGGCGCCAGCCGACCGGCAGCACCCGGGCGCGGGTGAGGTTGTCGAGGGCGGCCTCGAACAGGCTGCGCTCGCGCGCCGGCATCAGGAAGCGCCAGGCCCGGTCGCGCAACGCCCGCTCGTCCTCCGTGAACGGAAACAGCGAGGCCGCCTCGCCGCGCTCATGCGCCGCGATGGTGCCGGCGGCGTCGATCAGGCTGTTCCAGGCGGTGGGGGCCGGCCGGCCGAAATCGCCCTGCTGGACGCAGGACGCCACCAGGGGCGCGGCCAGCAGCACGCCGCCGATCAGGAGACCACGCGCGGACATGACCCGGACCCTCGGTTCAGCGCGTCCGGCGCCGCTCGGGGGCGGGCCGGTCCGTCTCGGCGGGATCGGGCAGCCTCTCATAGCGCACTCCCGTGAACAGCAGGATCGTGCCGCGGACCGGGTCCGCCGCAGGGTGATCGGCCGGGCCGCATGCGCCGCCGCGGAGGACGCAGGCGCGGCGCGGGCCTTCGGCCCGGAACGGGATGATGTCCGCCGAGGGACGTCGCTGGTGGCCGATCATGCGCGCTCTCCCGCCTCTCCACGTCCCTCCGGGACCGCCGCCCGTCGCGGCTTCACGGGGGGACGAAAGCACGGGCATGGTTAACGGACTGTTTCCGGGCCGCCGCTCCCGAGGGGCGGGCGGGCCGGCGGCGTAAACCATCGGTGAGCGGATCGGCGCGAATCCGCGCGTCATCCCCGTTGTCCCCAGGCTCCGCCCCGGCCCGTGCCCGCAGCCTTAAGCGTCGCTTTACGCGGCCCCTCGCATTCTCGGGGTCGCTTTCATGTTCTGCGTATCCGATCGCCCATGGCCCGCTCCGCCGCCGACGCTCCGCCGGACCTGTCCGGCCTCCTCGATCTCGCACGAGACCGGCGTCTCGACATGAAACCGGTCCTGCTGCGGGTGCAGACGGACCTTTTCCGAGCGGCCCCCGTGCGGGACGTCGCGACGATCCGGGCCTTCGAGGCCCTGGCCTGCGGGCTGATCCCGACGGTGGATGCCGCCACCGCCGAGATCGTCGCCCAGAAGCTCGCGCCGCTCCCCGACACGCCCCAGAGCGTGCTGGCGCTGCTGGCCGCGCAGGGCGGCGGCGCCCGCGACGCGGTGCTGGCCGGAAGCCCGGTCCTGACGACGGCCCTGCTCGAGGCCGCCGGCAGCGGCCCGGGCCTCGACGCGGTGCTGGCCCGCCGCACCGATCTCGGCCGGGCCCTGATCGAGGATCTGAGCCTGCGCGGCGACCCCGACGTCGACCGGGCGCTCGCCGGCAATGCCGGTGCGCCGCTCGCCGGGCCGGCCCTGGAGCGGCTGGTCGAGCGGGCGCGCCGCCAAACGGACCTCGCCGCCCTGCTTCTCTCCCGCGACGACCTGCCGGCCGTCGACCTCGCCCCGCTCTACCTCCAGGCCGGGCCCGAGCGCCGGACCGCGATCCGGGACGGCGTGGCGGCCCGGGCGGCGTTGCGGCCCCAGGGCCGGGCCGGGATGCGCGCCGCCGGCGCGGCCCTCACCGCCTTCGCGGGCCGGGGCGAGCCGGAGCGGTTCGAGGCGGCGCTCGGCGAGGCCCTCGGCATGCCGGGAGCGTGCTTCCGCGCCACCGAGCCGGAGCGCCGCGACCTCCTGGCCCTGGCGCTGCGCGCCGCCGACCTCGCCGAGGAGGAGGCGGTGTTCATCTTCCTGCGCCTCGATCCCTCGATCGCCCGCTCGGTCGACGCAGTGTTCGGCCTCACGAAGCTGTTTCGCTCGATGGACGCCGCCACCGCGCGCGACCTCGTCGCCTCGATCCTCGGCAGCGAACCGGCCGCCCGCGGCGCGACGCCCGACCAGCATCGTCCGGCCCACGGCCCGGCCTCGCCGCGCCTGCGCCCGGCGGCGGCGGCGGCCCCGGCCC
>NZ_JTHF01000123.1 GCF_001043895.1 Methylobacterium indicum | reverse complement strand
CCGCGATCGCCAACACCGCGCTGCCGACGATCGCGGCCGATCTCGGCGTCGATCCGGCGGATTCGGTCTGGATCGTCAACGCCTACCAGCTCGCCGTGGTGGCCACGCTCCTGCCGATCGCGGCGCTCGGCGAGATCGTCGGGCAGAGGCGGGTCTACCTCGTGGGTCTGGCGCTGTTCACGGTCGCCTCGCTCGTCTGCGCGCTCGCCTGGTCGCTGCCGGCCCTGGTCGCCGCCCGGGTGCTCCAGGGCGTCGGCGCCAGCGCCCTGATGGCGGTCAACGTCGCGCTGATCCGCTTCGTCACCCCGCCCCACCAGCTCGGGCGGGGGATGGGCCTCAACGCCTTCGTGGTCGGCGTCGGCTTCGCCCTCGGGCCGACCGCGGCCTCGCTGATCCTGCTGGTGGCGTCCTGGCCGTGGCTCTTCGCCGTCAACCTGCCGATCGGGCTCGCCGCCCTGGCGCTCGCCCGGCGCGCCCTGCCGGAGACCGGGCGCTCGGGCCATGCCTTCGACGGAGTCGCCGCGCTCCTCAACGCCGCGACCTTCGCACTCCTCGTCCTCGGCCTCGGCGAGGCCGCCCATGCCGGGCCGCTCTGGCGGGTGCTCGCCGAGTTCGCCGGGGCGCTCGCCTGCGGCGCCCTGCTCCTGCGCCGGCAGGCCGGCCACCCGGCCCCGATGCTCGCCGTCGACCTGTTTCGTCGTCCGCTCTTCGCGCTGTCGGCGGCGACCTCCGTCTGCTCCTTCGCCGCACAGGGCCTCGCCTTCGTGTCGCTGCCGTTCCTGTTCCAGCACGCGCTCGGGCATTCGCAGGTTGAGACCGGCTTCCTGATGACGCCCTGGCCCCTGGTGGTCGCCCTGATGGCGCCGGTCGCCGGCCGCCTCTCGGACCGCTACCCGCCGGGTCTCCTCGGCGGGATCGGCCTCGCGCTCCTCGCCGTCGGCATGGCCTCGCTGGCGCTGCTGCCGGCCGCGCCGGACGTCTGGGGCATCGCCTGGCGGATGGCCCTGTGCGGGGCCGGCTTCGGCTTCTTCCAGGCGCCGAATCTGCGCGCCATCATGACGAGCGCGCCGGCCGCGCGTTCCGGCGGCGCCAGCGGCATCGTCGCCACCTCGCGGCTCGTCGGCCAGACCACCGGGGCGGCCCTGGTGGCGGCCTGCTTCGCGCTCGCCGCCGCGCACGGCCCGGTCCTGGCGCTCGGCCTCGGCGCCGCCTTCGCGGGCGTCGCCAGCCTGGTCAGCCTGTCGCGCCTCGCGCTGGAGCGGGGGTGACGCCCGGGCGGGGGCGGCCTACCCCCGCGCCAGCACCTTGCCGGGGTTCATCAGCCCCTGCGGGTCGAGCGCCGCCTTGATCCGGCGCGCCAGCGCCATCTCGTCCGGATGGCGGTGGCGGGCGAGCTCGGCGACGCGGTACTGGCCGATGCCGTGCTCGGCCGAGATGCTGCCGCCGTAGCGGTCCACCACCCCGTGGACGAGACCGTTGATCGCCTCCGAGGCGTGGTCCGGCCCGATCAAGACGTTGTAGTGGATGTTGCCGTCGCCCATGTGGCCGAAGGCGTTGACGCGGGTGCCGGGGGCGCCCGCTTCCAGGACCCGGCCGGCCTCGTCGAGGAAGGCCGGGATCGCGGTGATCGGCACCGAGACGTCGTGCTTGACGCTCTTGCCCGCGCGCGCCTCGCACTCGGTGACGTGCTCGCGCAGGGCCCAGAGCTCGGCGGCCTGGCGGCCGGATTCGGCCAGCACGCCGTCCAGCGCATCCTCGCGCTCGAGCGCGGTGCCGAGCACGCCCTCCATCGCCTCGCGCAGGCCCGAGAGCGACGAGGCCGCCTCGATCAGCACGGTCCAGCCCGCCGTCCCGACCGGGCTCTTGAGGCCGGCATGCGTCTCGACGAGGGCGAGCGAGGTGCCGGAGATCAGCTCGAAGGCCTGGATGCTGTCGCCGATCTCCTCCTGCGCCAGGGTGAAGAGGCGCAGGGCCGCCGCCGGATCGGGTACCGCGAGCAGCGCCGTCGCGGTGTGGCGCGGCTTGGGCACGAGGCGCAGAACCGCCGCCGTGACGATGCCGAGGGTGCCTTCCGTGCCGATGAAGAGCTGCTTCCAGTCGTAGCCGGCATTGTCCTTGCGCAGGGCCCGGAGGCCGTCGACGATGCTGCCGTCGGCGAGCACCACCTCGAGACCGAGGACGAGGCCGCGGGTCATGCCGTAGCGCACCACGTTGATGCCGCCGGCATTGGTGGCGACGACGCCGCCGACGAGCGCCGAGCCCTCCGCCGCGAAGCTCACCGGCAGCAGCCGGCCGGCGGCCTCGGCGGCGTCCTGCGCCAGCTTGAGGACGCAGCCGGCCTCCGCCGTCAGCGTCAGCCCGACCGGATCGACCCCCCGGATCGCGTTCATGCGGGCAAGCGACAGCACCACCTGGGTGGCGGAGCCGTCCGGTACCGCGCCGCCGGCGAGCCCGGTATTGCCGCCCTGCGGCACCAGGGCGGCGCCGGCCTCGGCACACAGCCGCACCACGTCGGCGACCTCGGCGGTGGAGGCGGGACGCACCACGCAGGCGGGCCGGCCCGGAAACAGGCGCCGCCAGTCGATGGCGAAGGGCGCCATGTCGGCCTCCTCGGTGAGGAGGCCGGCGGGGCCGAGGCGTGCCCCGAGGCGGTCGATCAGGGACTGGGTCATCGAACGATCTCCGGCGCGCGGCCGGCCAGGAAAGAAGGAGCCGCTGGCCTCGCCCGGATGATGCGCGCGGTCAAGGCCCGGAACAGCGGCCACGACGTACGGGTGCCGGGCCTCCCACTCCGCGAAGGCGTCGCAATCCACGGTTCCACGCGGTGCCCGAGCAGCATTCATTTTCAGAAAATTCTTTTGTTGCACATGGAAGACTATCATATTGATTCTTGTTTTGGCGAATTATACCATATGATTTGATAGATATAAAAGTTCTTGTGCGACTTCAAAAAAACACAGGACGATCAAAATGGCTGAGAGACGCGTAATTTTGGTTCTCCCCGCGCAGGAATCGTTGAGAAATCCGGCAATCGAAATGATGACGACGGGTCGCGGTCGTATCACGCGCCGCATCGAAGGAATTCCGAAGCGGACGGAGCTAGACACCACCTTTGCGCCGGTTCCACTCGGGCAAATCGGCTTCACGGCAAGTCTTGCAATGGCGTCGCCGGCTGCGGCACCCCGCTTCGCGGTTCGCGCCGTCATGGACGGCACCGGGGACCCTATGCCGAGCACGGCGGACGGCGCTCAGGTGTTCTCCGACCCGACGATCAGCCACTTCCTCGCGCCCGGCTGCGCCGCCGGGCCGATCGGCGACCGGAGCCACGTGGCGTCGCTGCTCGGTGTCGCCGGCCTGGCGGCCAAGAATCTCGACGGTGCGGGGGTCGCGATGGCGGTGATGGATACCGGCATCAACCTCGCCCACCTGCAGTCGCGGGGGCTCAACCCGACGCTCGACGCGACGCTGACATGGTCCCCGGGGACCGGCATGCCGGGCCAGTACGCCGTCGACCATGGAACGATGTGCGCCTACGATGCCCTCCTCGCCGCCCCGCGGGCGACGTTGCTCGACTTTCCGATCCTGCTGTCCACGACCCCGGGGGGAAGCCCGACGGCGGGCCTGCTGAGCGACGCCCTGCAGGCTTACGCCACGCTCGTCGCCGTCATGCGGCGCTCCGCGGAGGACCGACCGTTCCAGCATCTCGTCGTCACGAATTCCTGGGGGCTCTACGATCCGAACTGGGATTTCCCGGTCGGACATCCGGGCCGCTACATCGACAATCCCAACCATCCCTTCAACATCGTGGTCGGCACCCTCAGCCGGACCGGGGCGGACATCCTGTTCGCGGCGGGCAATTGCGGTGCGGAATGTCCGGATGGCCGCTGCGGCGGCGTGAAGCACACCATCATGGGAGCGAACGCGCATCCGGACGTCATGACCATCGCCGGCGTCACGACCAAGCGGCAGCGCGTCGGCTATTCGTCCCAAGGGCCCGGGATACCCGGCATGGCACACACCAAGCCCGATCTGTCGTGCTATACACACTTCCTCGGTTCGGAGGCGTTCGGCACCGGTACGCCGGATACCGGAACGTCCGCCGCCTGTCCGGTCGCGGCCGGTGCCGTGGCGGCCATTCGAACAAAGGTGCCGCATACCACGTTGAGGCCACGGGACCTGGCCCGCGAGCTGCGGGCCGATGCAACCCGGCGCGGCGCGTCGGGCGGCTGGAACCGCAACACCGGGTACGGTATTCTTGAACCCTTGAAGACCGCCACGCGCCTCGGCCTGTGACGGCGAGGAGGCCACATGGGCGAGAGCCATGCTTCCGACACCATCCTGATGACCGTGCAGGCGGGGCCGCAGGCCCCGACGCTGCAGGAAGCCGCACGGATTCTGGGTGTGACGAAGAGCGATGTCGACGCGTCGTTCGGCGTCGTCCCCATCGACGAGGAACGCGGTCTGTTCGCCGTCAAGGTCGGGGCCGCGAGCGTCGCTTCCCGTCCGGCGTCGGATGCCGTGCGCGGCCCATTCTCGAATCCGAGGATCGCGACCTTCGGCCGGACGAGGTAGGCGTCAGCGCCCGGGCGCGCGCATCTCCAGGAAATCCGCCATCAGGGCGAGCTGGCCCTCCAGCATCGGCAGGCCCGGATGGGTGCGGCACCCCCGCGCGGCGGCGGCGGCGAGGAGCGGGGTCTCGGCCGGCTGCATGATGATCTCGGCGACGAGCTGACCGGTCCCGAGCCCGGCGGGATCGAGCGGCAGGGGGTCGTCCAGCCGCAGGCCGAGCGAGGTCGCGTTGACGACGAGGTCGTGGCCGGCCGGGTCGGTGCCGAAGGCGAGCGGCAGGCCCGGATGGAGCCGGCGCAGGCGCGAGAACAGGTCCTCGACCCGCGCGGGCGTACGGTTGTGCACGGTGAGGCGACTCACCCCGGCCTCGGCGAGCGCGAACGCGATGGCGTTGGCCGCGCCCCCCGCCCCGGCCAGGTAGGCGCTCGCTCCCCGCGGGTCGTGGCCTGCGGCCCGCAGGCCCGCGACGAAGCCGGCGCCGTCCAGGATCTCGCCGACGAGGCGGCCGTCGGGCTCGCGCCGCACGGCGTTGACGGCGCCGACGAGGCGGGCCGCGTCGCTCACCGCGTCGAGGAGCGGCACGATCGCGGTCTTGTGCGGTACCGTGACGATGGCGCCGCCGAAGCTTCGCGTCGCCCGCAAGCCCGCCACCACCGTGGCGAGGTCGGCGGCCGCGACGTGGAGCGGCACCATGACCCCGTCGACCCCGCGCTCGGCCATGATGCGGTTGAGGCCCTGCGGCGCCTTCACCTGGGCGATCGGGTCGGCGAGGATCGCGAAGACGCGGGTGCGGCCGGTGATCTCTGTCACGGTGTCTCTCCTCCGAAGCGCTCGGTGCGGATCGTGGCTGCCGGCACCCCGGCATCGACCAGGAGGTCGGAGACCGCGGAGACGAAGGGATTGCTCCCGCACACGAAGGTGTGGGCCGGGGCCCCGAGGGCGGCGAGCGCCTCGCCGATCCGGGCGGCGTCGATCCGCCGGCCGCCGGGCTCCCGGGTCAGCGCCAGCCGCAGCCGGAAGCCCGGCTCCCCGGCGTCGCGGCGCATCAGCTCGTCGCGGGCGATCACGTCCGCGGCGGTGCGGGCGGAGTAGAGCAGCAGGGCCGGCACCCCGGGCGCGGCCTCCGCCCGGTGGCGCAGCATGGCGAGCAGCGGCACCACCCCGGAGCCGCCGCCGACCAGCAGCAGCGGCCCGCCCTGGGCCGGCTCCCACACGAAGGCGCCGCCGATCGGCCCGCGCAGCTCGATCGCGTCGCCGGGCTCGGCCACGTCGGCGAAGAAGCCCGAGACCTCGCCGTCGTCGAGGCGCTCGATCAGGAGGTCGATCGTGCCCGGATTCGTCGGCGAGGAGGCGATCGAGTAGCTGCGCTGCGCCTGGTAGCCGTCCGGCGCGGTGAGCCGCACGTCGACGTGCTGGCCGGCCCGGAACGGCCGGGTCCAGCCGACCGCCAGGGTGAGGCGCCGGACCCGCGGCGTCTCGGCGGCGGCGGCGACGATCCGGGATTCCTGCCAGATCGGCATCGCTCAATCGCCGGTGAAGCGCTGCTCGCGCCACGGATCGCCGTACATGTGATAGCCGCGCAGCTCCCAGAATCCGGCCTCGTCCACTTTCGTGAAGCGCAGGCCCTTCACCCACTTCGCGCTCTTCCAGAAGTAGAGGTGCGGCACCAGCAGGCGGGCGGGCCCGCCATGGTCGGGCGTGATCGGCTCGCCGGCGTAGCGGGTCGCCACCATGGCCTTGCCCTCCGTCAGGTCGGCGACCGGCACGTTGGTGGTGTAGTCGTCGTAGCCCTCCGCCAGCAGGTAGGCGGTCGGCGCCGCGATCCCGGCCGCGGCCAGGAGGTCGTCGATCGTCACGCCTTCCCAGGCGGTGTCGAACTTCGACCACTTGGTGACGCAGTGGATGTCGCCCTTCCAGCGGGTGCGCGGCAGGGAATCGAACTCGGCCCAGGTCCAGCTCTTGAGGGGCTTCGATCCCTCCCGCAGGGTGAAGCTCCAGCGGGCCGGATCGATGCGCGGCGTCGGGCCGAGCTGGAGAACCGGGAAATCCTCGGTCAGGTACTGGCCCGGCGGCAGGCGCTCGGCCTCCGGCCGCGGCGGGCGGCGTCCCGTGAACCCTCGCGTCACCATCGCGTGCCTCCTCTCGACGGCCGGGATCAGCCGGCCTCACCATCGATGATCCGCCCGATGGCGTCGAGGAGGGAGGTATCCTCGCCGGCCATCCTGTCCATCCCGGCCATGCGGGCGATCACGGTGGCGGCCACCCGCTCCTCGACGGTGCCCTCCGCGTAGGCGAACAGGATCGCGGCGCGCTCGCCGTCGCGGTGGCAGCGCCCCTCGATCTGGCTGAGCTGGATCGCGCTGTGGCGCATGTCGTGGACGATCAGGCTGCGCGGGCGCTCGCCGCCGGGCAGTTCGTTGCGGTGGAGCGAGATCGATTCGGTGACGGTGAACACCACCGCGTCGAGCTCGCCGCGCTGGAAGGCGACCCGCACCGCCTCGTTGGCCTCCGCCGTCCGCGTGCCGTCGATGGTGCCGGCGCGCCAGCCGCGGCCGGTGAAGGCCTCGACCAGGGCCGCCCCGGTTTCCAGGAAGGCCACCGAGACCGCGACCTGCTCGCCGGCCTGCAGCAGGTCCTCGGCGAGGTCGACCGTGCCGGCGACGCGGATCAGGCTCGCCTTCTGGCGGAAGCGCAGGTCCGCCGCCCAGCCGGCGGCGCGCCGGTTCGAGCCGCCGGAGAGGCCCCATTCGCGGCGGAACTCGCGCCAGGTCGCGTCGTAGAGGCGCTTGGCCGGCGCATCGAGGGCGGTGGGGGCGAGGTCCCGCTGCACCTCGGGCCAGCCGGCGATGTCCGCCGGGCGGCGGCGCAGCCCGATCGCGTCCGGGCCGCGATAGAGCAGGCCGGCCATCGTCTCCTGGTCGCGGGCGTTCGGCTCCCACGACCAGTTCTGCCAGCGCCCCTTGGCCCGGCCGATCTTCAGGTGCTGCATCAGGGCGCGGAAATCGGCGGTCGTCTCGACCGGCCGGCCGACGGCGTGGCCGAGCAGCGCGCCGAGATAGGATAGCTCGTGCGGCGCCTGGCCGGCGGTGGCGCTGGCATAGACCGTGAAGGCGGCGGCCTCGGCCATGCGCCGGCAGGCCTGGCCCTGCTGCGAGGTCGGGTTGCGCAGGCGGTGCGCCTCGTCGAACACCACCAGCGGCCAGACGCGCTTGGGCCGGCCGAGCTTGGCGAGCTCGTTGTTCTTCGCCCGCACCGAGCGGCGTCCGCTCGCGGCCGGCAGCGCCAGCAGGGACTTGGTGCGCTCGTAGTTGAGGAGCGTCACGTCCTTGTCGGCGAGCCGCGAATCCCGGATCGTGCGGCGCCATTGCGGCATCGCGCCCTTCGGGCAGACGATCAGGACCGCCCGCTCGGGCATCGCCGCGATCGCGCCCCAGACCGACAGGGTCTTGCCGAGGCCCGTCATGTCGCCGAGGAGGAAGCCCGGCCGGCCCTCGGCCCGCGCCGCCAGGATGGCGCGGATCGCCTCGGCCTGGTGCGGGCGGGGGACCAGGCGGGGGGCGTCGGATTCGGGTGTCATGGCGCCCCTATGCCGGGGGGCGGGGCCGGGCTCAAGCCCGCCCGGGTGCGACGCCTTTTTCGCCCGCACCCCGCGCATCGGCGCCGCCGACGCGGTATCGCGGTGGGACGCCACAACGGAGGAAGCCGCACGATGAGCCGCCGCATCGCCCTGATGGGCCTCGGCCAGATGGGCCGCCCGATCGCCCGCCACCTCGCCGCGAAGGGGGAGGGCGCCGACACGGTCGTGGCGATCGATTCCGACCCGGCGCGGGTCGGCGGGCTCGACGGGCCCGGGCTCGTCGCCACGACCGACCGGAGCGCGGCGGCCGGCGCCGACGTGCTGATCCTGTGCCTGCCGGACGGCGACGTGGTCGAGGCGGTGCTGCTCGGGCCGGACGGGCTCGCGGCGTGTCTCGCGCCCGGCGCCCTGGTGATCGACCTGAGCACCATCGCGCACGCGACGGCGGTGAGCCTCGGCCGGGCGCTCGCGGATCGCGGCCTGCGCTTCCTCGACGCGCCGGTCTCCGGCGCGCCGGCCGGGGCGGAGGCCGCGACCCTCACGGTGATGTGCGGCGGGACCCCGGAGGACTTCGCCGCGGCCGAGCCGCTGCTCGCCCGGATCGGCACGCAGGTGCTGCATATGGGCCCCCTCGGCAGCGGCCAGCTCACCAAGACCGTCAACAACGTGATCTACGACATCAACATCGCGGCCCTGGCCGAGGTGCTGCCGATGGCGGTGGCGATGGGCCTCGACCCGGCGCGGCTCGCGACCGTGGTCACCACCGGCACGAGCCGCAGCTACGCCTCGCAGTACTTCGTGCCGCGGATCCTGCGGGGCGCGTTCGACGAGGGCTATCCGCTGGCCAAGGCCTACAAGGACCTCGTCAGCGCCGCCGCGGTCGGGGCGGAGGGCGGCTTCCCGCTGCCGGTGACGGCGGCCGCCACCGCGACCTACCAGATGGCGTTGCGCCACGGCCACGGCGCGCGCGACAAGGGCGCCATGGTCCTGCCCTTCGAGGCGATGCTCGGCGTCGCGGTCCGGACGCCGCCGGAGTAGCGGCGCCCGAGCCCGCCGTCCTTCGCGTTGCGGGGCCGGCCGCCCCTGCGCTAAGCCGGCTGCGACCCCGCGCAGGAGCCCATTGCCCATGCAGACCTTCGACTCGGACGGCGTGCCGATCGCCTATGTCGACGTCGCCCCCCAGGAAGGCACGGGCAAGGACGGCGCGGGCGACCCGATCCTGCTGATCCACGGCTTCGCGTCGAACCACCTGGTGAACTGGGTCAACACCTCCTGGGTGCGCAGCCTGACCGGGGCCGGGCGGCGGGTGATCGCCCTCGACAACCGCGGCCACGGCTGCAGCGGCAAGCTCTACGAGCCGGAGGCCTACGGCTCGGACCTGATGGCCGAGGATGCCCGCCGTCTCCTCGACCACCTCGATATCCCCCGCGCCGACGTGATGGGCTACTCGATGGGCGCGCGGATCACCGCCTTCCTGGCGCTCGCCCACCCGGACCGCGTCCGCTCGGCCCTGCTCGGGGGCCTCGGCATCCACCTCGTCGAGGGGAGAGGGCTGCCCCCCGGCATCTCGGAGGCGATGGAGGCGCCCTCCCGCGACACCGTCACCGACCCGACGGCGCGGATGTTCCGGGTCTTCGCCGAATCGACCGGCAGCGACCTGCGCGCGCTCGCCGCCTGCATGCGCGGCTCGCGCCAGACCCTGTCGCGGGCGGAGGTGGCGCAGATCGAGGTGCCGGTGCTGGTCGCGGTCGGCACCACCGACACCGTGGCGGGCTCGGGGCCGGCGCTCGCCGCCCTGATCCCGGAGGCGAAGGTCCTCGACATCCCCAACCGCGACCACAACCTCGCGGTCGGCGACAAGGTGCACAAGACCGGCGTGCTGGCGTTCCTCGACGCGCGGCCCTGACCGAGCGTCGACCCGGCCGAGGGGCCGGGCTAAACTCCCCCTGAGGCATGGGAGACCGGGCGCGCACGACGCCCGGCCCCATGCGGGGGAGGGGACCATGGCGGCAGATCCGCGGCACAACAGCCGGCGCCTCTACGAGGGGCCGGACCGGGCGGTGGCCCGCTCGATGATGAAGGCGATCGGCGAGACCGACGAGAGCCTGGCGCGGCCGCAGATCGGCATCGCGCATTGCTGGATCGGCACGATGCCGTGCAACTGGAACCACCGCGAGCTCGCCGCCCTGGTGGCGCAGGGCGTGCGCGAGGCCGGCGGCACGCCGCTCGAGGTCAACACGGTGGCGATCAACGACGCCATCACCACCGGCACCGAGGGCATGAAGACCTCGCTCGTCAGCCGCGAGGTCATCGCCGATTCGGTCGAGCTCGTCGCCCGCGGGCACATGTTCGACGGGATCGTCACCATCTCGGGCTGCGACAAGACCATTCCCGCGATGGCGATGGTGCTCGGCCGCCTGAACATCCCCGGCACGATGCTCTACGGCGGCTCGATCGCGTCGGGCCGCTGCACGCAGGAGGGCGGCTTGTTCTCCGGCCGCACCCTCACGGTCCAGGACGTGTACGAGGCGGTCGGCGCCTACACGGCCGGGCGGATCACGGAGGCCGAGCTGCGCGACGTCGAGGACCATGCCTGCCCGGGGGCCGGCGCCTGCGGCGGCCAGTTCACCGCCAACACCATGGCGACCGCCTACCAGATGCTCGGCATCTCGCCGATGGGCACGAACGACATCCCGGCCGGCCATGCCGACAAGGCCGCGGCGGCCCTCGCCTGCGGCCGCCTCGCGGTGGATCTCGTCCGCCAGGGGCTCACCCCGCGGGCGATCGTGACCCGCGAGAGCTTCGAGAACGCGATCGCCGGCGTGATGGCGACGGGCGGCTCCAGCAACGCGGTGCTGCACCTCCTCGCCACCGCCTGGGAGTTCGGCATCCCGCTCGACCTCGACGATTTCGACCGCATCTCGCGCCGCACCCCGATCATCGCCGACATGCGCCCGTCGGGCCGCTACACCGCCCCGGAGATGCACGCGGCGGGCGGGATGGCGGTGGTCGGCAAGCGCCTGATGGAAGCCGGGCTCCTCCACCCGGAGGCCCGCACCGTGACCGGCCTGAGCCTCGGCGACGAGATCGCCCGCGCGTCCGAGCCCGCGGGCCAGACGGTGATCCGTCCCGTCACCGACCCGTTCAAGAGCGAGGGCGGCCTCGTCGTCCTGCGCGGCAACCTCGCGCCCGGCGGCGCCGTGATGAAGGTATCGGGGCAGACCAAGCGCCTGCATCGCGGCCCGGCCAAGGTGTTCGAGCGCGAGGAGGATGCCTTCGCGGCGATCCGTGACGGGCGGATCGTGCCGAACGACGTGATGGTGCTGCGCAACGAGGGACCGCGCGGCGGGCCCGGAATGCGCGAGATGCAGCTCGTCACCGGCGCCCTCCAGGGTTCCGGCCTCGGCGAGCACGTCGCGCTGATGACCGACGGCCGCTTCTCCGGTGCGACCCGGGGCTTCGTGATCGGCCATGTCGTGCCCGAGGCGTTCGAGGGCGGCCCGATCGCGGCGATCCGGGACGGCGACACGGTGACGATCGATGTCGATGCCCGCCGGCTCGACGTGGCGCTCTCGGACGACGAGATCGCGCGGCGCCGTGCCGGGCGGCCCGCCCCCCGGCCGGCCTATACCCGCGGCGTGCTGGGAAAATACGCCCGCCTCGTCGCCGATGCGTCGCGGGGCGCGGTCACCGATTGGGACTCGGGGCCTGTCTGATCGGCATCGACACAGTCCTCCTCTGCGTCGTTCCGGGGCCGCGAAAGCGGAGCCCGGAATGACCCGCGGTGTATGCGACTGTGTCGGGGTATTCGGTCTGTCGAGGCGACCGGGTGCGCGTGGCAATTCCGACTACATCGGTCCCTGCACCGAAGCCGTTTCCGGGAAAGACTGCACCGGACCGGATCGGGGGTGGGACGCGAACGACGCCATGGCGGAGCCGGACGAGTCGCCGGTTCCGCCGATGTCGTGAGGCGCGGCGCGACGGACAGGGCCCGCCGCGAAGGCGCGGATCAGTGGATCGGCTGGTCGGGCTTGCGCTCGCTCTGGGCCAGCGTCGCCTCGTAGCTCTCGGCCTGGGCGCGGGTCAGGCCGCTGACCAGTACGAGCGAGCCGCGGTAGACCGTGTAGGTACCGTCCTGCGTGGGCTTGACGCGAATGATATGGGACATGCGCTGGCTCCCTTGCGCGAATCACGACTGATTTTCTTGGATTTGAACGTGACGTTAACGACTCGGCGTGCGTGCGCAAGAGGGCTGCGCACGAAAACGCCCGGTTCTCGACACGATCGGACCAAAGTACAGACGCGTAAGGAACGACGCAGCGCCTCCGCTCGGATGGGAGACGCGAAGTTGATCGCGCGCGATGCTGCGTTGCCGGCTTAAGAGGCAGCACCCGACATCATGCGGAAACAATCGCGATGCGTGCGACTCCGTCGCTCAGGACGGGGCGCGGACGCTTGAGACGTGCACGGTCGGCGCGCTCTGTGCCGAGGGGGCCAGAATCGGCGCCCGGCCGGGCAGGGTCCACCACCCGACCGCCGAATGCACCGCCAGCGTCAGGCAGAGCAGCACCAGCATCGAGAGCGCGTGCCGGGTCATGCTCGGCTCCACCGGGGTCGGCGCGGTGTCCGTCTGCCGGGTCGGCGCACCGTCCAGCGGTTCGGGCGCCAGCGGCAGCAGCGAATCGTAGAACCCGGCCGGCTGGCCGGTCGCGCGGTGGAAGGGTCCAATGTTGAACATCGGCGTCTCCTGTCGAGGCCCCTGCGACGGAGGCTATCGGAACCGCCTAAAGTTAACACCTGATGAACGAGACGCTACCCCTCATCACGAACCCGTGAACGCCCACGCTTGTACACCGCTCGTTCAGGTTGGCAGCGTTGCGGATTTCCCTCAATCCCGGTCGGTCGTTGCGAACAGGCCGGGGTGCCGCAGGCGCAGGGTCTGGATCAGGCAGAGCGTCTTCATGTCGGCGATTTCCCCCGCCTCCGCCTCGGCGGCAAGGGTCGCGAGGGGCACCTCGACCACCTCGATGTTCTCGTGCTCCTCCGCTAGGCCGCCGCCGGCTCCCTCCTCGCGGTCGGCGGCGCGGTAGGGCGCGAGGAAGAGGTCCATCCGCTCGGTCGAGAGGCCGGGCAGGGACCAGACCCGGCCGGCGGGCTCGAAGGTGGAGAGCCGGAGGCCCACTTCCTCGAACGCCTCGCGGCGGGCGCAGGCCTCCGGGTCGTCCTCCTCGCGCAGGCCCGCCGGGGCTTCGAGGATCGACGCGGTGCCGTCGACGAAGCAGGGCGGCGTGCGGAACTGCCGCACCAGCAGGGCGACCCGGCGCTCGGGGTCGTAGGGCAGCACCGCGACCGCGGGCCCGTGATCCTCCACCTCGCGGCCGATCCGGGTGCCGTCCGGCATCCGCACCTCCGCCACGAGGTAGCGGGCCCAGCCCTCGTAGACCGTGCGCGTGCCGACGATGCGCGGCGCGTCGTCCTGGCTGTCCCGGCTCACGCGGCATTCTCCTGGGCTTCGTGCTCTCCGGTCTCGTCGTTCCGGGTCTCGCGGTCCGGCGCGTCGTCGATCCCGTCGCCGCGCCGGATCTCGAAGGTCAGGAGCCCGTCGTCCTTGAGCATCCGGTCGAGATGGTCGCCGCGCTCGCGCAGCAGGTTGGGAATGTCGATCGCCGCCATCGGGTCGGTGCAGCGCACGCTCAGGCTCTCGCCGGGCGTCAGCCCGCGCAGGGCCTTGGCGGTGCGCAGGACCGGCAGAGGGCATTTGAGCCCGCGCAGATCGAGGTCGTGTCGTTGCATGGTCGCCCGAGTTGCCGCACCGCGCCGTGGCGGCGAGACGCCGCCCCTGCGACGGTTTCGTGTCGCGTGACGATGGTTGGAGCACATCCGGTGCGAACGAGAAAGCCCGGCGCGGGGGCATCCCGCGCCGGGCTTTGATTTCAGGCCCGCCGGCTCGGCCCATGCGGGCCGGCCGGACGTGGTCTGGTCGATCAGTAGCCGTAGCCGTAGTAGCCACCGTAGGCCGGGTAGCTGTAGCCGTAGGACGGATAGCTGTAGCCGTAGCTGTAGCCGCCGACCGGGGCGTAGCCGCCACCGTAATAGCCGCCATAGGCCGGGTAGCCGCCGTAGCCGTAGGACGAGGCCGAGCCGGCCGCGATGGCGCCGCCGATGATGCCGAGGGCCGCGCCGGCCGCCAGCGCACCGCCGGCACCGATGCCGCGACGGTAGCCGTAGCCGCGGTAACCGCGGTAGCCGCCGTAATAGCCGCCGCCGCGCCAGCGCACCTGGTCGACGGTCGCGCCCGAGCCGGCGATGGCGGCCGAGGTGGCGGCCGGCAGCGGGGCGGCCTGCGCCCCGACGGTGCCGGCGGTGAGGGCGGCGGCGGCGCCGGCCGCGAGGGCGAGGGTGGTGATGCGCGACATGTCTGCGTCTCTCCGATCGTCTGAGGACCGTGCCTCGTAGGCCTCAAGAACGGGCAAGGGGCCGGATCTGTTCCAAGATCGGGAGAGAATTGACCGACCGTCATGCGGCTTCGGCCACGCTTACCGTGATCTGGCGCCCAGGGATCGACTGGTGCGACCGTGCGGGACGGGCCGTCTAAGCTTGAGCATGAGCCCGGCGCGTCCTCCGCGCCGGGCTCGTCTCGTGTGCGATCAGAACATGCAGGCGCCGAAGACCGGATCGACCGAGCCGTTCCAGGGCCCGTGATAGAGCGCCAGCAGGTCCTCGGCCCGGGTGCGCGTCGCCGCGATGGCCTGGAGCGGGGCGAGGTAGAGCGTCTCGTCGCGTCCCTGCGCGTCGCGGCGCGCCCGCGCCTTGAGGCCGGCCTCCGCCAGCGCGAGCGCATCGCGGGCGAGATCGCGCAGGGTGCGCCTGCCGGCCGGCGCGTCGAGCCCGAGGCGCGGAGCCTCGGCCCGCATCGTCTCGCGCTCCTCGGCCGAGAGCTCGCGCACCAGCTGCCAGGCGCCGTCGAGCGCGCCCTGGTCGTAGTAGAGCCCGGTCCAGAACGCGGCCTGCGCGGCGATCATGCCGGCATCGCCGACATCGGCCCCGCGCATCTCGAGGAAGCGCTTCAGGCGCACCTCCGGGAAGGCGGTCGAGGCGTGGTTGGCCCAGTCCGAGACCGTGGCGCGCTCGCCCGGCAGGGCGGACAGCCGCCCCTCCATCAGGTCGCGGAACGAGGCGCCGCTGACGTCGTGGTAGGTCTCGCCGCGCTTCACGAAGTACATCGGCATGTCGAGGAGCCAGTCCGCGTAGGCCTCGTAACCGAAGCCGTCGTCGAACGCGAAGGGCAGCATGCCGGTGCGGTCGCGGTCGGTGTCGCGCCAGATCTCGGAGCGGCGCGACAGGAAGCCGTTCGGCTTGCCGTCGGTGAAGGGCGAGTTGGCAAAGAGCGCGGTCGCCACCGGCTGCAGGGCCAGCCCGACCCGCATCTTCGTCACCATGTCGGCCTCGGACGAGAAGTCGAGGTTCACCTGCACGGTGGCGGTGCGCAGCATCATGTCGAGGCCCAAGCTGCCGACCTTGGGCATGTAGCCCTTCATGATGCGGTAGCGGCTCTTCGGCATCACGGGGGTTTCCTCCCGCGTCCATTTCGGGCTCATGCCGAGGGTGAGGAAGCCGATGCCGAGGGGATCGGCCGCCCGGCCCACCGCCTCAAGGTGCTGGCTCAGCTCGTGGGCGGTGGCGTGCACGTCCGGGAGCGGCGCGCCCGAGAGCTCGAACTGCCCGCCGGGCTCGAGCGAGATCGCGCCGCCGCCCTCGACCGCCGACAGCCCGATCACCCGGCCCGCATCCTCGATCGTTTCCCAGCCGGTGATGGCCCGCAGGCCGTCGAGCAGGGCCTCGATCCCGTGATCGCCCTCGTAGGGCACCGGCGCGTGGTCGGCGCGGTAGAACGGGACCTTCTCGTGCTCGGTGCCGATGGCAAAGGTGTCGTGCGGCTTCTCGCCGGCCGAAAACCACTCGATCAGCTCGGACCGCGCGCTGAGCGGGGTCGCGTCGGACACGTCGCGCGCCATGCGCCACCTCGTGCTTGAAGAACGAAAAACCGATGATGCCGGCGGGCGCGCGGCCCACCGCCAAGGTTGCGCCTAAATAGGCCGCGGACGACCGACCCGCAACGCGGCCGAGTTCACGCCCCCGAGGACCCATCCCCGGGGCACATGCGTCCGGCCCGGCGGCCCCGGCCGCATGCCCCGTCAACGATCCGTTCACCACATCGACCGGATCCGGCCCCGCACCCCTTTGACATGGAACAAAACAAGAACAAACATTGGGCCGTCGAAAGGGGACAGACCATGAACATACGCAAGATCCTCCTCGCTGTCACGGAGGTCGCTTCGATGGGCCTGCTCACCGGCGCCGTGGTGCTGTGGGCGGTGGCGCTCTCGCCGATGCACTGAGCCGACCCGGCTTTTCGCGCCGTGGCCCATGGGCCACGGCCCGGGCCGTTCGGCCCGAATCCGGTGGATTTCGCGCCGGTGGTGCGCCGGCAGCCGTGACTCTTAAGACCTCGGCGGGAATCCTGCCGCGCTCATGTCAGAGCGAGAGTCGCCTTGCAGATCCTGAAGCCCGTCGGCTACGTCCACCTGCACGTCCACTCCTCGTATTCCCTGCTCGAGGGCGCGCTCAAGATCGGCGACCTCGTGAAGGCCGCGGGCGCCGACCGGCAGCCCGCTTTGGCGCTCACCGACACCAACAACCTCTTCGGCGCGCTGGAATTCTCCGAGAAGGCCGCCGGATCCGGCATCCAGCCGATCGCCGGGATGCAGATCAGCGTCGCCTTCGAGGCACCGGAGGCGAACGCCAAGCTGAACGCGACGCATCCGCACATCGTGCTGCTCGCCAAGGACGAGACCGGCTACGGCCACCTGCTGCGGCTCGCAAGCCGCGCCTATTTCGACAACCATCTCGGCGAGGTGCCGCGGGTCTCCGCCCAGGCGCTCAAGGAGTGTGCCGGCGGCCTCATCGCGCTGACCGGCGGCATGGGCGGCCCGGTCGATGCGGCGTTGCGCGTCAACCGACCCGAACTGGCGCTGGCCCGGCTCGAATCCTTGAAGGCGGCCTTCGGCGAGGACCACCTCTATGTCGAGTTGCAGCGCCACGGGCTGCCCGACGAGCGCGCCGTCGAGGCCGAGCTGATTCGGCTCGCCGACCGGCACGGCCTCTCGCTGGTGGCGACGAACGAGCCCTATTTCGCCAAGCCCGAGGATTACGAGGCCCACGACGCGCTGCTCGCCGTCGCCGAAGGGCGCCTCGTCTCCGACGACAAGCGTCGGCGCCTGACCCCGCGCCACGCCTTCAAGACCCGGTCCGAGATGGCCGAGCTGTTCCGCGACCTGCCCGACGCGCTCCAGGCCACCGTCGAGATCGCGATGCGCTGCGCCTACCGGGCGCGGACCCGGAAACCCATCCTGCCGAGCTTCGGCGCCCCGAGCCTGACGACGCCGTCGCAAGGCACGCCGGAGGGTGCGCGCCAGCAGGCGCTCGCCGCCGTCGCGACGAATGCGGTCGCCAAGGAGATCGCCCCCGACGAGGCCGCCGAATTGCGCCGCCAGGCGGAAGAGGGCCTGACCGAGCGCCTGCGCCAGCACGGCCCGGCCGAGGGGCTGACGGAGAAGGATTATCGCGACCGGCTCGAATACGAGATCCGCGTCATCACCAACATGAAGTTCCCGGGCTACTTCCTGATCGTCTCGGACTTCATCAAGTGGGCCAAGGAGCATGACATCCCGGTCGGGCCGGGCCGCGGCTCGGGCGCCGGCTCGCTGGTGGCGTGGTCGCTCCTCATCACCGACCTCGACCCGATCCGCTTCGGCCTGCTGTTCGAGCGGTTCCTCAACCCCGAGCGCGTCTCGATGCCGGATTTCGACATCGATTTCTGCGTCGAGGGCCGCGAGCGGGTGATCCGCTACGTGCAGGAGCGCTACGGCGAGGAGCAGGTCGGCCAGATCATCACCTTCGGCACCCTGCTCGCCCGCGGCGTCTTGCGCGACGTCGGCCGGGTGCTGGAGATGCCCTACGGCCAGGTCGACAAGCTGACGAAGCTGGTGCCGCAGAACCCGGCCAACCCCGTGACGCTGGCGCAAGCCATCGAGGGCGAGCCGAAGCTCCAGAGCGCGATCGAGGAGGAGCCGGTCGTCGCGCGGCTGATGAGCATCGCCAAGAAGCTCGAGGGCCTGCACCGCCACGCCTCGACCCACGCCGCCGGCGTGGTGATCGGCGACCGGCCGCTCGAAGAGCTGGTGCCGCTCTACCGCGATCCGAAGACCGGGATGCGGGTGACCCAGTTCAACATGAAGTGGGTCGAGCAGGCGGGCCTCGTCAAATTCGACTTCCTCGGCCTCAAGACCCTGACGGTGCTCCGCGCCGCCACCGACCTGTTGAAGCTGCGCGGGATCGAGGTCGACCTGCCCTCGCTGCCGATCGACGACACCCTCACCTACGAGCGCCTGAGGAAGGGCGAGACGGTCGGGGTGTTCCAGGTGGAATCGGCCGGCATGCGCAAGGCGCTGGTCGAGATGAGCGCCGACCGGTTCGAGGACATCATCGCGCTCGTGGCGCTCTACCGCCCGGGCCCGATGGCCAACATCCCGGTCTATTGCGAGCGCAAGCTCGGCCGCGACGCCGGCAACGAGAAGAACTGGTACCCCCACGAGAAGCTGGAGCCGATCCTCGCCGAGACTTTTGGTATCATCGTCTACCAGGAACAGGTGATGGAGGTGGCCAAGGTCCTGGCCGGCTACTCGCTCGGCGACGCCGACCTGCTGCGCCGCGCCATGGGCAAGAAGATCAAGGCGGAGATGGACGCCCAGCGCGACCGCTTCGTGAAGGGCGCGGTCGAGCGCGGCCTCGACAAGGGCAAGGCCAACGAAATCTTCGACCTCTTGGCCAAGTTCGCCGATTACGGCTTCAACAAGTCGCACGCGGCCGCCTACGCGCTGATCACCTACCAGACCGCCTATCTCAAGGCGAATTACCCGGTCGAGTTCATGGCCGCCTCGATGTCGCTCGACATCGACAACACCGACAAGCTCGCCGAACTGCGCCAGGACGCGCAGCGGATGAACATCAAGGTCGAGCCGCCGAACGTGAACCGCTCCGGCGTCACCTTCGAGGTGCATGACGGCGCGATCCGCTACGCGCTCGCCGCCATCAAGGGCGTCGGCCGCGCCGCCGTCGAGGCGATCGTCCAGGCCCGCGGCGACACACCCTTCCGCGATCTCGGCGACTTCGCCCGGCGCCTCAACCCGAAGCAGGTCAACAAGCGCACGCTGGAAAACCTCGTCGCCGCCGGCGCCCTCGACGCGATCGAGCCCGACCGGGCCAAGGCTTTTGCGGCCGTCGAGCCGATGATGCGCCTCGCCCAAGGCGCGGCGGAAGCCGAGACCGTCGGCATGATGGACATGTTCGGCGGTGTCGCCGCCGCCGAGGTGGCTCTGCGCATCCCGGCCTACGAGAACTGGCCGATGGCCGACCGGCTCAAGCGCGAATACGACGCGGTCGGCTTCTTCCTCTCCGGCCACCCGCTCGACGAGTACGGCGACCTTTTGCAAAAGCTCCGGGTGCAGACCTGGGCCGAGTTCTGCCGCTCGGTCCGCGCCGGCACCTCGACGGTCGGCCGGGTCGCGGCGAGCGTGCTCGACCGCGCCGAGCGCCGCACCAAGACCGGCAACAAGCTCGGCATCGTCACGCTCTCCGACCAGACCGGCCATTTCGAGGCGATCATCTTTTCCGAAGGCCTCTCGCATTACCGCGACATGCTGGAACCCGGCGCCGCCCTGGTGCTCCAGCTCCAGGCCAGCACCGAGGGCGAGGACGTCCGCGCCCGCATCCAGACCTGCGAACCCCTCGACCAGGCGGCCGCCCGCCACCAGAAGGGCATGCGGATCTACCTGCGCGACGAGCGCCCGATCTCCAGCGTGCAGCAAAGGTTGCAGGTGAGAGGGGAGGGGGAGGTGTCGCTGATCCTGATCCTCGATGGGGGTGAGCGGGAGGTGGAGGTGAAGCTGGGGGGGAAGTACCAGGCGACGCCGCAGATTGCGGGAGCGTTGCGGGCGGTGCCGGGGGTGGTGCAG
>NZ_JTHF01000122.1 GCF_001043895.1 Methylobacterium indicum | reverse complement strand
CGAGAACCCGGGATCCATCACCGCGGACGGTGCCGACCCTGGCGGATCGCGTCCCGATTCATCCTGAAACGTCAGCGGTTATGGATCCCGGGTTCCGCTGCGCGGCCCCGGGATGACATCGAGGGTTTCAAAACTGTCGAGCGGGTCGAACAGGGCCGTAGACGCCCTCAATACACGTCCGCCTGATACCGGTTCGCCTTCTTCAGCGCCGCCAGATACGCCACCGCCTCCTCGGGGCTCTTGCCGCCGTGGGTCGCCGCCACGTCGATGATCGCGCGCTCGACGTCCTTGGCCATGCGCTTGGCGTCGCCGCAGACGTAGAAATGCGCGCCCTCCTCCAACCAGCGCCACAGCTCGCGGCCGTTCTCGCGCATCCGGTCCTGGACGTAGGTCTTCTCGGCTCCGTCCCGCGACCAGGCCAGCGACAGGCGGGTCAGCACGCCCTGGTCCTTCAGGCCGTTCAACTCGTCGCGGTAGAAGAAGTCCGAGGCCTGGCGCTGGTGGCCGTAGAACAGCCAGTTCCTGCCCGGCGCCGCGGTGGCGGCGCGCTCGCGCAGGAAGGCGCGGAACGGCGCGATGCCGGTGCCCGGCCCAACCATGATGACCGGGGTCTCGGGCGTGGACGGCAGGCCGAAGCCGTGGGCCTTCTGGAGGTAGACCTTCACCTTCGCGGTCTCGGCCAGGCGCTCGCCGAGATGGGTCGAGGCGACACCGAGCCGCAGGCGCGAACGATGGCTGTAGCGCACCGCGTCGACGGTGAGCGAGACCCGGCCCGGATCGGCCTTCGGCGAGGACGAGATCGAGTAGAGCCGCGGCTGCAACTCGTCGAGGGCTTCGAGAAAGACCTCGGCATCGGGCCGGGCGCCCGGGAACTTGTGCAGCGCCCCGAGCACGTCGAGATAGGCGGCGTCGCCGTCCGGATCCTCGCCGGCGCTGAGTGCCTGGGCCTTCTTGCGCTGCGCGCCGGAGGTCAGCAGCGAGAGGAGCTGGAACAGCCCGTCGGGGGCACCGCCCAGCGAGTAGTTGGTCAGCAGGTGATCGCGCAGGGTCTTCTCGCCGAGCTTCGTCGCGATGACCCGCTCCGGCCGGGCGCCGAGTTCGGCGATGACCGCATCCGCGAGCGCCGGGGCGTTGGCGGGAAACAGGCCGAGCGAATCGCCGACGACGTACTCGATGCCGGTGCCGGCGAGATCGATCTCGACGTGCCAGGTCTCCTTCTCGCCGCCCGGCGCGTTGAGGCGGCGGCGCGACAGGAAGACCGCCTCGGCCGGGTTCTCGCGGCAGAGGCCGTAGGGACCGACCGGGGCGTCGGCCTTCGGGGCATCGTCGGAAGCCGGCGCCGCGCCGGCCGGTGCCGTCGTGCCAAACTCCGCCTCCAGCTTCTTCAGCATCCGGAGCGTCTCCTTGCCGCCGGGCTGGCAGAGGTTCAGGCGCTCCTCGGTCTTGAGGAAGAGGGCGTTGGCATAGTCGGCGCAGTTGTAGCCGCACTGGCCGCAATCCTGCTGGGCCATGGCGGCCATCAGCTTCTGCGGCTCCGAGCGGTCCTTGGCCAGCACCATGCGGTCGTCGAGGGGCATCGACGGGTCGTGCCAGGGCGCGTCGCCATTGTCGGCCAGAGCCGGCCCGCCGGGCGCCGCCCCGGCCGGCAACGCCGTCGCGCCCTCGACCGCCGGCCCGAGCAGGGCCGCAAAATAGCCCGACAGCCAGGCGCGCTGGTCAGTGGTGAAGGGGGCGGATTCGGGGATCAGGACGAGCGGGGGAGCGACGTGCTGGGTCATCGGGGGTTACCGGAGAAGAGTGGCAGTCGACATCGGTCGGTAAGGCGCTGGCTTCTCCTCTCCCCGCGGGCGGGGAGAGGGCCGCGGCGACCTTGTCGTCGGCGCGGCGAGGCGTCAGCCGAGGGTGAGGGGGTGCTTCCGGAAGAGCCTCATCCGGTACGTCCCCCTCACCCTCGCGGCGAACCTGCGGTTCGCAGCTCGCTGCATCCCCTGAACGGGGACGCAGCCCTCTCCCCGCCCGCGGGGAGAGGAGAAGGGTGCCTTACTCGGCCGCCTCCAGCAGCCGGGCGTCGGCGAGGCCCTTCAGGGCCTCCGGCCCGCGGCGGGCGGTGTAGGCCTGGAAGCTCTCCTGCGGGCCGGTGCGGTGCCGGAGGTAGTCGGTGAGCAGGGCCTCGACCCGGCCGGGGCAGTCCTCGGCCTTCACGGCCTTCCAGATCTCGGTGCCGATCCTGGCCGCCTCGCCGAAGCCGCCGCCGACGACGATGTCGTAGCCCTCGACGGTGTCGCCCTCCTCGCTCACCGTCACCTTGGCGCCGATGAGGCCGATATCGCCGATGTAGTGCTGGGCGCAGGAATGGTGGCAGCCGGTGAGGTGGACGTTGACCGGCACGTCGAGCCCCGGCACCGCCGCCTCGACATGGTCGGCGATGAGGAGCGCGTGGCCCTTGGTGTCGGCGGCGGCGAACTTGCAGCCGCGGTTGCCCGTGCAGGCGACGAGGCCGGCGCGGATGCTCGACGCCTTGGTGGAGAGCCCGAGGGCCGCCACGCGGGACTCGACCTCGGCCACCTTGTCGTCAGGCACGCCGGAAAAGAGGAAGTTCTGCCAGACGGTGAGCCGGATCTGACCGTCGCCGCACTCGCGGGAAATCTCGGCGAGGGCCCGCATCTGGTCGGTGGTCATCTTGCCGACCGGCAGCACCACGCCGATCCAGTTCAGGCCCGGCTGCACCTGCTTGTGGACGCCGACATGGGCGTAGCGGTCGAAGCCGCCGCGGGGCTTCACATGGGAGGGATCGACCCGCTCCAGCTTGCGGCCGAGTTTTTCCTCGACGGCGGCGAGGTACTTGTCGTAGCCCCAGGCGTCGAGGACGTATTTCATCCGCGCCTTGCTGCGGTTGGTGCGGTCGCCGTTCTCGATGAAGACCCGCAGGATCGCATCGGCGATGGCGTTGCACTCCTTCGGCCGCAGCACCACGCCGGTGTCGCGGGCGATGTCGCGGTGGCCGGTGATGCCGCCGAGCACGAGCCGCATCCAGATGCCCGGCTCGACCGCGGCGCCCTCCATCACCTCGACGGCCTGGAAGCCGATGTCGTTGGTCTCCTCCAGCACCGGCAGCACGCCGCCGCCGTCGAAGGCGACGTTGAACTTGCGCGGCAGGCCGAACAGCGAGCGGTCGTTGAGGATGTGGTTGTGCCAGGACTTGGCGAGCGGCCGGGTGTCGAGGAGTTCCTGGGCGTCGATGCCCGCCGTCGGCGAGCCGGTGACGTTGCGGATGTTGTCCGCCCCCGCCCCCCGCGCCGTCAGGCCGAGATCGACGAGTCCGTCGAGGAAGGGCTGGCCGTGCTCAGGGCTGATCTCCCGCACCTGGAGGTTCGCCCGCGTCGTGACGTGGCTGTAGCCGCCGCCATGGGCATCGGCGAGATCGGCGATGCCGGCGAACTGCCAGTGGTGCAGGATGCCGTTGGGGATCCGCAGGCGGCACATGTAGGAGTTCTGGGCCGGCGCGACCCAGAACAGCCCGTGATAGCGCCAGCGGAAATTGTCCTCGGGCTTCGGGGCCTTGCCGGTCTCGGCCTCGGCGATCAGCCGGTTGTGGCCGTCGAAGGGGTTCTCGGCCCGCTTCCACTTCTCCTGGTCGGCGAGCTTGCCGCCGTTCTTCACGGTGCGGTCCTGCGCCTTGATGTGGCTCGCATCCGGCCCGGTCGGCTCGGCGGCGGGCGCAGGCGCAGTTCCGCCGCCGGCGAGGCCGCCGGTCATGCGGATCGCGGCGATGCCGTGGGAGAAGCCTTCGAGGTAGCGCTTCTGCTCGGCGTCGAAGTCGTCGGCCATTGCGGGCTCCTTCACGCTGCGAGGGGTTGGGGGGCGGGAACTTCGGGGGAGACCGGGCGCCCGAACATCAGATCGTCCCGGTCGTCGGACGTGATGGTCTCGCCGGTGCGGATCAGGGTCTTGCACCAGCCCTGCTCGGCGACGTCGCCGACGAAGACCGCGCCGATCAGCCGGTCGCCGTCGATCACGAGCTTGCGGTAGAGGCCCGTCGCCGGGTCGCTCCAGGTCACGGCCTCGGCGCCGTCGGGCACGTCGACCGCGCCGGCAGAGAAGACCGGCAGGCCGGAGACCTTGAGGCTGGTCGCGAGCGAGGTGCCGGCATAGGCCGCCTCAGACCCGCTGAGGTGGCGGGCCAGCACGTCGGCCTGCTCGTAGGCCGGCTCGACGAGGCCGTAGGTCTGGCCGCGATGCTCGGCGCATTCGCCGAGCGCGTAGATGCCCGGCACCGAGGTCGCCATCGTGTCGTCGACCCGGATGCCGCGGCCGACCGCGAGGCCGGCACTGGCCGCCAAAGCCGTCGAGGGACGCACGCCGACCGACATCACCACGAGATCGGCCGGCAGCACCGTGCCATCCGAGAGAACCAGGCGCTCGACCTTGCCGTCGCCCTCGACCGCCATGGTGTCGGCCTTCAGGATCACCCGGACGCCGCGGGCCTCCATCGCCTCGCGCACGAGGGCCGCGGCGGCGTGGTCGAGCTGGCGCTCCATCAAGCGGTCCATGACGTGCAGCAGCGTGGTGTCGACGCCGAGCCGGGCGAGGCCCACCGCCGCCTCGAGCCCGAGGAGGCCGCCGCCGATGACGATCGCACGCGCCCCCGCCACCGCCGCCCGGCGGATCGCCGCCACGTCGGCGAGATCCCGGAAGGTGATGACGCCGGGCAGATCCATGCCGGGCTTCGGCAGCCGGATCGGCACCGAGCCGACCGCGAGCACCAGCTTGTCGTAGGGCAGCACCAGCCCCTCGCCGACGCGGACGAGGCGCTCGGCGGTGTCGATCGCGGTGGCGGGCGCGCCGGTGACGAGGGTGATGCCGTGCTCGGCGTACCAGTCGAGCCCGCGGAAGGTGCAGGCCGCCTCGTCGACCTCGCCGCCCAGCAGCGACGACAAGAGCACCCGGTTATAGGCCGCCACCGGCTCGGCACCGATGCAGGTGACGGCGTAGCGGCCGGGGGCGGCATCGAGCAACCGCTCCAGGAAGCGGAGCGAGGCCATGCCGTTGCCGATGACGACGAGGCGCTCGGACATGGGCGTCAGGCCGCGATCGCGGGTTTGGCGTGGCGGGCGTAGAGGAATTCCAGCACCTCGGCCCGGGCATGGGTGTAGGTCGGGTCCTCGACGAGCTCCAGGCGCTTGCGCGGCCGGGCGAGCGGCACCGTCAGGACCTCGCCGATCGTCGCCGAGGGGCCGTTCGTCATCATGACGATCCGGTCGGAGAGCAGAACCGCCTCGTCGACGTCGTGGGTGATCATGATCACGGTGTTCTTCAGCCGCAGGTGGATCTCCATCAGCTGGTCCTGGAGATGCGCCCGGGTGAGGGCGTCCAGCGCACCGAAGGGCTCGTCCATCAGCAGGACCTTCGGCTCCATCGCGAGCGCCCGGGCGATGCCGACGCGCTGCTTCATGCCGCCGGAGATCTCGTGCGGGCGCTTCTCGGCGGCGTGGGTCATGTTGACGAGCGCGAGATTGTGCTCGATCCAGTCGCGCCGCTCCGCCCGGTTCTTCTTCGATTTCAGTACCTTGTCGACCGCGAGCGCCACGTTCTCGCGCACGGTCAGCCAGGGCAGGAGCGAGTGGTTCTGAAAGACCACGGCGCGCTCGGGGCCGGGGCTGTTCACTTCCTTGCCGTCGAGGAGGACGCCGCCGGTCGAGGCCTTGAGCAGGCCCGCCACGATGTTGAGCACAGTCGACTTGCCGCAACCGGAATGGCCGATCAGCGAGACGAACTCGCCCTTGGCGATCTTCAGGTCGACGTCGCGCAAGACCTCCGTGGTGCGCCCGCTCCGGGTGAAGCTGATGCCGATCTGCTCGAGGCTGAGATGGGTCATGATGGGCCTCCTCAGGCCGTGGCGGTGCCGCGGGTGACGAGGTGGCCGAGGCCGGCGACGAGGCGGTCGAGCACGAAGCCGATCATCCCGACATAGACCAGGGCCACGATGATCTCGCTGATATGCGAGGAGTTCCAGGCGTCCCAGATGAAGAAGCCGATGCCGACGCCGCCGATCAGCATCTCCGCCGCCACGATGGCGAGCCAGGACAGGCCGACGCCGATGCGAAGACCGGTGAAGATGTAGGGAGCGGCGGAGGGCAGCATCACCTTGGCGAAGAACTCGAAGGCGTTGAGGCGGAGCACCGCCGCGACGTTGCGATAGTCCTGCGGGATGTTGCGGATGCCGACCGCGGTGTTGATGATGATCGGCCAGATCGACGTGATGAAGATCACGAAGATCGCCGAGGGCTGGCCGTCCCGGAAGGCGGCGAGCGACAGCGGCAGCCAGGCGAGCGGCGGGATGGTGCGCAGGACCTGGAAGATCGGATCGAGCCCGCGCATCGCCCATTCCGACTGGCCGACCAGCGTCCCGAGCAGCACGCCGGCGATCACCGCCAGGGTGAAGCCCAAGGCCACGCGCTGGAGGCTGGCGGCGATGTGCCAGAAGAGTCCCTTGTCGGTGCCGCCGTTGTCGTAGAACGGGTGGACGATGATGTCCCAGGCATCGGTGACCACGCGCGAGGGCGGCGGCAGGCCGGCGCCGGGGCGCCCGCACAGGACTTCCCAGACGAGCAGGAAGACCGCCAGCACGACGAGCGGCGGCACGATCCGGAGAGCCAGGCCCTTGAGGGCGGCGCGGGTGACGAGGGGAGCCCGCGCCCCCTCCCGCTTGGTGGCGACGACGCGCCCGATGGTGGTTCCGAGAGCCATCACGCCACCTTCTTGATGCCGAGGCTGTTGAGGTAGGCGGCGGGATCCGCCGGATCGAAGACCTTGCCGTCGAAGAAGGTTTCGGTGCCGCGCGAGGTCGAGGCCGGCGCCGTGACGCCCATGCCCTTGGCCACCTCGCGCCAGATGTCCTCGCGGTTGACCTTGTCGATCAGCGCCTTGGTGTCGGTCTGGGGATCGAACTTGCCCCAGCGGATGTCCTCGGTGAGGAACCAGAGGTCGTGCGACTTGTAAGGATACGAGGCGTTGTCGGCCCAGTACTTCATGATGTGCGGGCTGTTCATGACCTTGCGGCCGTCGCCGTAATCGAACTCGCCCTTCATCCGCTTGACGACGTCGGTCGCCGGGACGTTGATCCACTGGCGCTTGGCGACGATGCCGGCGAGCTCGTCGCGGTTCTCCGGCTTGTCGCACCATTGTTGCGCCTCCATCACGGCGGCGAGCAGGGCCTTGGCGGCGTTCGGGTACTTGTCGACCCAGGACGCGCGCATGCCGAGCGCCTTCTCCGGGTGGTCCTTCCACAATTCGCCGGTGGTCAGCGCGGTGTAGCCGATGCCCTGCGTGATGAGCTGCTCGTTCCACGGCTCGCAGACGCAGAAGCAGTCCATCGTGCCGACCTTCATGTTCGCGACCATCTGGGCCGGCGGCACGACGATGGTCTCGATGTCCTTGTCGGGATCGATGCCGCCGGCGGCGAGCCAGTAGCGGATCCAGAGGTCGTGGGTGCCGCCCGGGAAGGTCATGGCGGCCTTCACCGACTTGCCCGACGCCTTCTTGCGCTCCAGAGCCGCCTTGAAGGGCTTGGTGTCGAGGGCGACCTTGTCGCCCATATGCTCCTTGGCGACCGAGATGCACTGGCCGGCGAGGTTGAGCCGGGCCAGGATGTACATCGGCACCGGAACATTGTTCTGCGTCACCCGGCCGGCGCTGATCAGGTAGGGCATCGGGGTCAGGATGTGGGCCCCGTCGATGCCGTTGCCCTCCGAGCCCAGCACCAGGTTGTCGCGGGTGGTGCCCCAGGAAGCCTGCTTCAGCACCTCGACGTCGGGCATCCCGTGACGCGCAAAGATCCCCTTCTCCTTGGCGACGAAGAGCGGGGCGGCATCGGTGAGCGCGATGAAGCCGAGCTTGGCGCCCTTCACCTCGGGTCCGGCTCCTTGCGCGAAGGCGCCGCCCGGCAGGGCGACGCGGGCCGCCGCTGCCAGCGACAGGGCGCCGGCCGCCCCCTTGAGGAGACCGCGACGCGTGGTGTGCTCAACGCTGCTCATCGATGACTCGCCCTCAAGTCCTCGCGCCGCCCAGGCGCTCGATCCGGTTCGGAACGCAAAAAACCGCCGCCCAAGGTCTTCCGCCGGCCACGCGATGCGGGGCCCACCGGGGAACTCGGGTCAGCGGCTTTGCTGACGGTCGGTGCCCGTCGACGCTGACGGACGAGAGGAAGAGAGCAGGTTCCGTGCCAATCGCCTCGTGGGCGATTCAAGTGATTGAAATCGGATCGATTCCTAGCTTGGCCGGACAGGGCGCCAAGCCGGCCTGGCGGATGGATGCGATGCACAAACGGCAGGCTACGAGCTTTGGAAACAGGCAGCAGATGCAGCAGCCGAAAAATTGAGCAGAGAGGGGAGCGGCGTCACGCCGCCGTCAGCAGGTCCGGCCGGTACAGGCCCGCCGCCTCCGTCCGCACCGCCCCGGCCGCGACCTGCCCCGCCGCCGCCATCTCGTCGGCGAGCCAGTCGAGGGAGGCCGGGTCGGGGGTCAGTTCCCGCTCGCTGAGCACGAGGTAATCGGGCGCCGGAACCAGCGGCCCGCCGGGCGCGAGGCGAAGGCGCCCCGAGAGGCCGCGGGCGATGAGCGCCGGGTCGAGGCCGAGATGGCGCCGGCTGCCGAGGAGGGCGGCCAGGTCCTCGCGGTGTCCCGGATCGCCGCACCAGCGGGCGCTGCGCTTCAGGGCGCGCAGGAGCGGGGCGGCGCGGTCCGCCATGTCGGCGGTCAGGGCCAGCACCTTTTCCGGGCAATCCGGCGCGATGTGGGCGCCGAGCGCCGCGATGCGGCCGACCCCGGCCTCGACCGCGACGGTGCTCCAGGGCGCGCCGACGCAGAACCCGTCGATCAGCCCGCGCTCCAGCGCCTCGACGGTGCGGGGCGGCGGCACCACGATGAGGCGCACGGCCGAGAGGGAGCCGCCGCCGAGCGCCAGCAGGCGCCGCAGCTGGTAGGTGTGGCTGGAATAGGGATGGACGGTGCCCAGCGTCAGCGGGCGCCCCTCCCCGGCCCGGGCCTCGGCCACCCGGGCGAAGGCGCGGGCGACATCCGCCAAGGCGTCCGATCGGGCATCGAGTGCCTGCCAGAGCGGCAGCGACAGGGTCACGGCGTTGCCGTTGCGGGCGAGCGCCGCGGGCGCGATCAGCCGGGCCTGCGGTCCGCTCAAGCCCAGGTGGCAGGCGAGCGCCAGCGGCGCCAGCATATGGGCGCCGTCGAGGAGGCCGAGCGCCAGGTGGTCGCGCAGGGTCGCCCAGGACGGCGCCGGGGCGAGATCGACGCCGAGCCCCTCCTCCTCCGTGAAGCCGCGCTCCACCGCGGCGATCAGCACCGCGGCATCGGTGAGCGGGACGTAGCCGAGCTGGAGCCTCATCCGAGCAGGTCCGCGGCGGTGACGATGGCGCGGGCGATGTCGACGATCTTGCGCTTCTCGTTCATGGCCTTGCGCCGGAGCTGCTTGTAGGCCTCGTCCTCGGTCAGGCCCTTGGCGCTCATCAGGATGCCCTTGGCGCGCTCGATCAGCTTGCGGTCGGCCAGCTCGCCCTTGGCCTCGCTGAGCTCGCGCTGGAGCCGCGCGAAGGCGTTGAAGCGCAGGATCGCGATCTCGATGATCGGCTTGATCCGCTCGGCGCGCAGGCCGTCGACGATGTAGGCCGAGATGCCGGCATCCACCGCCGCCTGCATCATCGGCGTGTCGGAGCGGTCGACGAACATCGCCACCGGCCGCTCGACGAGGCGCGAGACCCCGAACATCTGCTCCAGGAGGTCGCGGCTCGGGCTCTCGAGATGGATCACCACCACGTCCGGCGAGACGGCCGACAGCCGGTCGAGGAGGTCGGCGGTGTCGGGGATGACGACCACCCGGGCGCCCTCGACGGCGCGCAGGCCCTCTTCCAGGATCGCGGCCCGGGCGCGGCTCGGGTCGACGACGGCGATGGTCAGGGGGTCGCCCGGGCCGCGATCCTGGA
>NZ_JTHF01000121.1 GCF_001043895.1 Methylobacterium indicum | reverse complement strand
CCGGGCGAAGGCCGGCGCGCCGTATTACGGCGTGCACCGGGCCGACCTGCAGAAGGTCCTGAGCGGAGCGCTCGCCGGCGAGGGCCTGCATCTCGGCCACCGCCTCACCGCCATCGCGCAGACCGGCGACGCGATGGCGCTCCGCTTCGAGAACGGCGCCGAGGTCGAGGCCGACCTCGTCGTCGGCGGCGACGGGGTGCGCTCGCCCGTGCGGCGCTGGATCACCGGCGGCGAGAGGGTGCGCTACTCGGGCACCAGCGCCTTCCGGGGCGTGGTGCCGATGGGCCTGCTGCCCGCCCTCCCCGATCCCCAGGCCATCCAGTTCTGGATGGGGCCGGACGCGCACCTCCTGCACTACGCCATCGGGGGCGAGGCCGATTCCGTCAATTTCTTCGCCGTCGTCGAGGGGCCGCGGGCCTGGACCTCGGAGCGCTGGCTCGATGCGATCGCACCGGGCGAGCATCTGGCGGGTTTCGCCGGCTGGCATCCCGCCGTGATCGAGATGATCGACGCCCTGCCCCAGACCCACCGCTGGGGCCTGTTCGTCACCGATCCCCTGAGGCGCTGGCACCGCGGACGGGCGGTGCTGATGGGCGACAGCGCGCATGCCATGCTGCCCCATCACGGCCAGGGCGCCAACACCACGATCGAGGACGCCGTGACCCTGGCCGCGCTCCTGGCCGCCGACGGGGCCGGTGATCTCGACGGGACGATGCGGCGCTACCAGGACCTGCGGCAGACGCGTACCCGCACGATCCAGCGCAGCGCCTGGGCGACGAACCGCCTGCTGCACCTGCCCGATTCCGTCGGCCCGGCGGCACTGGCCGAGCGCGACGCCCGCATGAGGCGCTTCCCCGAGGCGTTCGGCTGGATCCACGCCTTCGATGCCCAGAGCACGGTCGATCGCGCCGTCGACCCCCAAGCCGCCTGACCACCCCCGCCGCCCGAGGCCTCGACGATGCGCGCACTCGGCCGGCGTGCACCGCGGGCAACCGGGCGCGCACGGCCAGCACGAATCCCGGCTGTGTCTGCCTCGGGCAGGCGCGGGTGGTTCGGGTGCAGGTAGTCGCGGGTGAAGGGCTCGGTGCCGGAAGCGCTCGTCGAAGTCGTGCGGCGGCAGCGGGTGATGCTCCGCGTGCCAGACCGCGCCGGTGCCGGCATGCTGCCGGCGCGGGCACCACCCGGGAGGGACCGGGCCGAAGCCGGCGGGCGGCAGCGCGTCCCAGCGCGTCGGCGGCCTCGATCCTGGGCGCCGGATCGGTCTAAGCGCACGCTCGCTGCCGGTTACGCAAGGTCCGACCCGAGCGTGATCCGCCTTTCCGTGATCCTCTCCGCCATGGTCCGATCATGGGTCACGAGGAGCGTGCCGCAGCCGCGCTCGCGCGTCACCTCTCGCATCACATCCATGGTCTCCTGCTGTGTGATCGGGTCGAGGCGCGAGGTCGGTTCGTCGGCGAAGAGGAAGATGGGTTTGGCGACCAGCACGCGCGCCAACGAGACACGTTGCAGCTCGCCGCCCGACACCTGGTCGGGGCGGCGGTCGAGCAGTGCCACGGGCACGCGCAGCCGTTCGAGCAGGGTCATGACATCGTCGAACGACACGCGGTGGCGGGCCGTCGTTTCGGCGAGCGCGGTGCGCAGGGAGACGTGGCGGGAAAAGGTGGCGACGGGGTCCTGATAGAGTTTCTGGAACCGCGTCGAGGCCACTCCCGCCCGGCGTCGCACCCTGCCGGAGGCCGGCGGCATCAGCCCGAGCAGCACGTTGCCAAGGGTCGTCTTGCCGCAGCCGCTGGGGCCGGTCACGCCGATCCATTCGCCGGCGCGGACGGCAAGGTCCAGATCCGAGAACAGGCGGCGTCCGTTCCGGCTCACCGCCAGCTCCGTTCCCTCGAGCACCACGTCGCCCGGCACGCTGGCCGTGGCCGTGGCAGTGGCCGTGGGCCAGTTCTCGGGGGCGGCCGCGACGAGGCGACGCGTATAGGGATGGGACGGCGCGACGAGCACCGTGTCGGCATCTCCCCTCTCCACGATTTCGCCCTTCAGCATGACGATGATCTCGCCGCCCAACGCCTTGGCGACGGCGATGTCGTGGGTGATGCAGAGCAGTGAACCGCCCTCCTCCACCGCCTTGCGCAGAAGCGCCACCACGGCATCCCGCATGGTCGCATCGAGACCCTTGGTCGGCTCGTCCGCGAGCGTGATCGGGGCTCCGCCGGCCCGCGCCGAGGCGAAGGCGACGCGCTGGGCCATGCCGCCGGACAGTTGATGCGGATAGCGGTCGTCTCCCGCGGCCAGGTTCAGGCTCGCCAGATCGGCGCGCGCCTGGCGGCGCGCTGGCCCGGGCCCGAGGCCGCGCACGAAACGATGCCCTTCGGCAACCTGGGCGAGCGAGCGCATCGTGGGGTCGAGGGACACCCAGGGCTCCTGCGGCAGCATGGCGATCCGCCGCCCCCAGGCGCCGCGTCGCGCGCCCTGATCCGCGGCGTCGGAGATCTCGCCGCCGTCCGCGATGCGTCCGCTGACCGCGAGCTCCGGCGCCACCGTTCCCATCGCGGCTTCGGCGACCAGCGTCTTGCCCGAACCCGTTTCGCCGAGGATCGTCACCGTACGGTACGGTTCGAGCGTCAACGAGACGTCGCGCACGAGCACCGCCCCGGCAGCGGCGATCCGAAGGTTTTCGATCGTCAGAGTCATCGCCGCGCCAGAATCTGCAAGCCGAGGATCAAGGTGAGGAGACAGAGTGGCGGCATCAACAAGGCCAAAGGGGCCTCGTTCCAGTAGGGCAGCATTTCCACCATCATCGATCCCCATTCCGGGGTTGGCGGCCGCAGGCCAAAACCGATGAAGCCGAGCGCGGAGAGAGACAGCACCGCGCTGCCCAGCCCGAAGGCACCCAGTATCCCGAACAGCGGCAGGAGATCGGGGAGCACGTGCCGGTACAGGATATGCCATGGGCCGAAGCCGAGAAGCCGTGCGGCCTCGACGGCCGGGGATGCGAGCGCCGATCGCGAGGCGGCCCGCGTCATGCGGAACCATTCCACCCATTGGATCAGGGACAGGCCGAGGAACAGCGGCCAGAAGGCGCCGGGCGCCAGGGCGGCGATCAGCAACACCAGGATCAGGCCCGGCACCGCCAGGATCGCATCGGCCAGGGAGGATACGAGCCTATCCGTCCAGCCGCCGGCAAAGGCGGCGGCCAGCCCCAGGGCGATACCCGGGATCGCGGCCGCCGCGACCGCCATGGCGCCGAGCGACAGCGAGAGGCGCGCGGCATACACCAGTCGCGCCAGCACCGAGCGTCCCAGTTGATCCGTGCCGAGAAGCGCCTCGCGCGAAGGACCCATCAGGACATGGGCGAGGTCCTGCCGGTTCGGGTCCGCGCCGACGACGAGGGGACCGAGCAGCGCCGCCAGGACGACGATGCCCACGAGCGAGCCGCCGATCCAGGGTGCCCACCATGTTCCGTTTTCGGCGAGAGATGCCGCGCGTCTCATGCGCGCCTCCTCGGATCGACGAGGAGCAGCGCGAGGTCGGTCAGCGCATTGAGAAGGACGAGCAGGAGGCTGAGCATCAGTGCCGTACCCTGGATCATCGGCACGTCGCGTCCCTCGATCGCATGCGTGAGCGCATGGCCGATCCCGGGCCAGGCGAAGATTTCCTCGACCACGACGACCCCCTCGATCAGGAATGCGAAGCTGACCGCGAGATAGGCGATGAGCGGCACGGCGGCATTGCGGGGCACGTGCCGCAGGATCGCCTCGGCCCGGCTGAGCCCCTTCATCCGCGCGAAGGCGAAGAAGGGCGAGCGAAGGGCCGCCACGACGCCGTCGCGGGCGATGCGCGCCGAGGTCGCGGCCAGGCCGAGCCCGAGGGTCAGGGCGGGCAGCAGCAGGCTGAGCCAGCCGCGGGAATCGCCGACCGGCAGCCAGCCGAACAGGACGGTGCAACCAACCATGAGCAGGAGGCCGACGACGAAGTTCGGAACGGCGCGGAAGGCGGCAGCGGCGGCCATGCCGGCCCGATCCGCCAGCCCGCCCGGTCGCAAGCCGGCGAGCGCGCCGAAGACAGGGCCGAGCAGCAGGGCCAGTCCAAGCGCCGCCCCGGCGAGGGCCAGGGTGGCCCCGAGCTGGTCGCGGATCTCCTCCCAGACCGGGGCGCCGCTGACCAGCGAGCGGCCGAGATCGCCCGAGACGGTCCGGCCCATCCAGTCGATGAGCTGCAGGGCCAGCGGCCGCTCGAGGCCGAGCTCCGCCCGCACGGCCTCGGCCGCCGCCGTGGTGACGCGGTCGTCCCCGTAGCGCCGCTGGGCGATCTGGAGCGCCTGATCGCCGGGAAGAAGCTGCGCCAGGGCGAAGCACAGGAGGCTGACGACGAAGGCCACGGTGACCGCCTGGACCAGACGCTGGCCGAGAATGGCGACTAGTCTGCCCATCGCATCCTCGAAATCCGGTAGGACAATTCGTACGGATCGACGCTGACCCCGCCGAGGCGCTTGGCGGCCGCCACGCGCAGATCGTACCAAGCGACGGGGATGACGGGCAGTTCGGTCTGCAGGATTTCCAGCACGCGGCGGCGCAGGGCGGCACGGGTTTCCGGCACATCCGTCTGCTGCAGCGCCTGAAGCGCCTCGGTCAGTTGCGACGATGACCAGCCCATGGCGCCCCAGTCGCCGCCATTCGGGCCGAAATCGGCGAGCAGGGTGCCGATCGGATCGGGCACGAGCGAGAAGTTGCGCGCGATCAGTCCCATGTCCAGCGTGCCGTCGCGATGGCCGGCCGGAATGTCGCTGGAATTCATCATGGCGATGTCGAGATCGATGCCGATATCGCGTGCGGATGCCTGGATCGCGGCGGCGACGACGGGAAGCTCCGGGCGCACGGCATAGCTGCGCAGCGTGGCGTGAAGCGGCTTGCCGTCCTTCATGAGCCGTCCCTGCGCATCCGGGACCCAGCCCGCCTCGGCGAGAAGCCGGCGCGCTTCGGCCACGTCGTGGCGCAGGGGCGCGAGCGTGGACACGTGCCATCCGCCCATCGTCGGCGGAAAGAACTGCGTCGCGGCCGCCGCTGGCGAGCGCAGGATGGCTTTGGCGATCCCCTCCCGGTCGATCGCGAGGCTCAGCGCGCGCCGCACCCGGACATCGGCGAAGGCCGGCAGATGGGCATTCAGCTTGAGCGTGATCACGCGCGGGATCGACTTCGTCGTCACCGCCACATTGGGCGCCCGGCGCAACCGGTCGGTGCCCGCTGGATCGAGCGCGAAGGCGAGATCCGCCTGCCCGCTCTCCGCCATGAGCGCGCGCGTTTCCTTGCGCCCCACGGCCTGGTAGATCGCCCGCTTGATCGCCGGCTTCGGTCCACCGGTCCAACCGTCGAACCGCTCGACCTCGAAGCGCAGCGGCGGTTCGAGCGAGGTGATGCGGTAGGGGCCGCTTCCGATGATCCGGCGCACGGCCCCCGTCTCGTCATAGGAGGACGGGGCGAGGATCTGGGTCGAGGCCTCGGCCAGAAACGCCGGCAAAGCGATGAACGGCGTGGCGGTTCTGATCTCGACGACGTCGGGCGCGACCGCACGGATCTCCGTCAGCGGCACCTCCGCGAGCGGCCCGGGCTTGGTCCGCGCCCGCTGCAGGCACTGCGACACGATCTCGGCCGTGACCGGCGTGTCGTCGTGGAACTTGGCGCCTGCGCGCAGGGTAAAGCGCCAAGTCAGCCGGTCGTCGGACAGGGTCCAGGCGGTCGAAAGGCCGGGAACCGGCCGGCCTTCGTCATCCGCGCCGACCAGGGTCTCGGTGACCTCCATGCGGGTGAAAACGAAGCCGCTCCGACTTGGCTCCAGCGAGGCGATCTCGAAGGGCGTGACGATGCGAAGAGGTGATTGCGCCAGTGCGGGCGAAGCCCCCAGCAGCATCGCCGCCATGCAGAGATGGTACCAAAATTTCACTCCGCACTCCCCGTTATATAATAACGTTGCATTGCTTTCGTAGGGTAACGCACGACGCGTTGTCAACCTATTCGAACCGCACCTCGCAGAGAGCGCCCGCTTTGCCATTCGCGGGCGTTGAGCGATGGGGATCGGTCGACGGGACGGGCCTCGTGTACTTCCCGAAGCGCGGATTCATCGAAACGGGTCGGTACGATCGACGGCATCACGCGCATTGCCTTGGGGCATCGCCGAGGGGTTGCAGCGCCTTTTTCCACCACCAGCGCGGATATTGCCCTTGCTCGTCTCACCGCCCGAGACCGGATCGGGCGGTGTCCTGCCTGTCCGCCGCGTGCGCAGGATGGGACGGAACGAGCATCCGCCTCCGCCGATCATAGGCCTGCCGGATCTCCGCAACAAGCCAATTCATGTCCCAAAAAACACCGTTGTGGTCTTCAAGGTGTTTGGCTAAGGATCATGCGGCATGCCGCTTGGGAATTAGGCTATAACAGATGTGGAAAAATTCTAATTTACTGCCTATAACAGTCATGATGCTGTTCTTTTGCTGCCCGGCTTCGGCAGCCGACCGGCTCATTCCTGTCACCGACGATCGCGGCGTCACCGTGGAGGTTCCCGTGACGCCGCAGAGCGTCGCCGCCGTTTCCTATCTTGCGGTGGATGTGGGGCTGGCCCTGGGTGTCGCGCCCCGCCATTTCGCCGTGACGTACATGACCAAGGGGCGCAATCCGGATTTCCTGCTCGGGCTGACCAGGGAGATGAAGCTGCTCGGCCAACGCGCCAAGCCCAATCTCGAACTCGTCAGTGAAGCCAAGCCCGATCTCATCGTCGCGATGAAGCGCTACACGATCGGCAATGCCGCCTCCTACCAGGCGATCGCGCCTTATCTGGCCTACAATATGGAGCGATACGACGAGAGCTTCAGGGAAGTCTCCGCCCTCGCCAGGATTTTCGGCCAGCCCGAGCGCGGCGAAGCGCTGAACGCGTCCTTCAAGCGGAATCTTGCCGATTACGTCGCGAAGGCTCCCAAGAACGCTCATCCCCGATTCGTGATCATGTGGGGGGGCGACACGCCCTTCGCCTTCCATACGGAGAACACGGCCGCTTCGATCGTCGCGGCGCTCGGCGGCGACAATATCGTCGGGCCCATGACGCATGACGAGCGCTTCGGCATGGAAATGAGCCTCGAGGCCATGCTGGAGAAAGATCCGGAAGTCATCTTCATCTATGACAGCGGCCCGGACCGCCCGCAGGAAAACAATCCGATCTGGAGCCAGCTTTCGGCGGTGAAGAACGGCCGGGTCCATTATGTCGGCGACCAGTGGGTGGAGACGAACGGCCCGATCGCGCGCGAGGTCGTCCTGCGTGAAGCCGCGCATTTCCTCTATCCCGGGACGTTCCCGGCCGTGAATGTCCGTGCGGAGGCGGCGAAGATCATCCCCGCCGCTCTTCAGAAATGACCGCCTCCCGCACCGCCCCGCCGGCAGGCGGCGAAGCCCTCCGGATGCCGGCGCTGACCGGCCTCCTCCTCACCCTCGCCGCGTTGGCGATCGTCGCGGGGCTGACCGTCGGCGATCGCACGCTACCGCCCGGCACCGTGATCGACGCGCTCCTGTCCAAGGCGGGCCGCGTCGACACGATCGTGATCTGGACGCTGCGTCTGCCGCGAAGCCTCGCGGCGTTCCTCGCGGGCGCGGGGCTCGCCCTGGCCGGCTTTCTTCTTCAAGCCTTGACGCGCAACCCACTGGCCGGGCCCGGCCTGACGGGCGTCACGGCAGGCGCCGTGGCGCCGATCGTCGTCGCGTTCGTGTTCGTCCCCTCGCTCTCGTCCGTCTGGTATCCGCTGGTCGGCTTCGTCGGCGGCATGGCGGCGGCAGGCACCACCTTCGTCATTGCTTCGGGACGGATGGCGAGTCCGTTGCACCTGGCGCTGGGCGGCATCAGCGTGTCGCTCTTCCTCCACGCCGTGACGATCTATGTTCTGCTGCTCAGCGGCCCGCAGGTCCCCTCGCTGCTGTTCTGGCTGTCCGGCGGATTGCAGGGACGATCCTGGCCGCAACTCTCCTCCATGGCGCCCTTCGTCCTGCTGGCGCTGGCGGGCGCTCTGGCGATCCACCGCGTCGTGGATCTCCTGTCCTTGAGCGACGGCGCGGCCATGGGTATGGGCCTGCGGCTGACGGCATGGCGGCCCCTCGTGCTGCTTCTGGCCGTGCTGCCGGTGGCCGGTATCGTGCCCGTCGCGGGGCCGATCGCCTTCGTCGGCCTCGCCGCCCCGCATATCGCCCGTCTCCTTCGTCCACCCGGCTCGGGATGGGCGATGGCGCTCGCCGCGACGATCGGCGGCCTGATGACGGTGCTGGCGGACCTCGCCGCCCGCAGCCTGGCGGCGCCGCGCGAACTGCCGGTGGGCCTCGTCACGGCGCTCATCGGCGGCCCGGTCTTCCTCTATCTCGTCCAGCGCTCCCGGACCCTCACCACGGAGGGAGAGCGATGACCCCGCTGGCCCCGCCGCTCGTCGCCCACCCGCCGGCGCGCCGGCTCGTACCGCTGCTCGTCGGCCTGACGCTCCTGGCCCCTCTCGTCGCGGTGTTCTTCGGCGTCGCGGATCTGCCGCTCGGCGACGTCGCCGCCGTGCTGACGGGGGGTGGAAGCGCCGAGGCGCGCTCGATCATCCTCGACATCCGCCTGCCCCGGATCGTCACCGGAATGCTGGCCGGAATGCAGTTGGCGACGGCAGGTTTCCTGCTCCAGACGATCACGCGCAATCCGCTCGCCGACCCTTCGCTCATCGGCGTTTCGCAGGGCGCGACCCTGTCCGTCACCCTGTTCCTGATGATCGCGGTCTACAGCCACGATCCTACCCCCACTACGCTGGTCGCGCTCCCGTGGTCCTGGCTTCCGGCCGTCGGAATGCTGGGGGGACTTGTCGCCGGCGGCCTCATCTATCTCATGACGCTGCGCCATGATCTCGGGCCCTTGCGGCTGACGCTCTGCGGCGTCGCGATGGGTGCGCTGCTCCAGGCGCTGGCGCTCGGGATCGTCGCGGGCTGGGGCTCGTCGCGCATGGAGGTTCTGCTCGAATGGCTGTCGGGCAGTCTCTACGCCAGGCGCTGGGAGCATGCCGTCTTTCTCGCGCCCTTCACGGTGGCAGGACTGGCCGTGCTGCCGCTCCTCAGGCGGCCGCTCGAACTCCTGCGTTTCGAATCCACCGTCGCACGGTCCTTCGGCTCGGCCTACCGCCGCGACTTCTCGGCTGTTCTTTTCGTGTCCTGCGCGCTCGCCGCCAGCGCCGTGGGGGCGGTCGGTCCCATCGTCTTCGTCGGCCTGATCGTGCCCCATCTCGCCCGCAAGCTGGCGCGTGGGCATTTCCCGCTCGTCCTCCCACTGACGGTCGCGCTCGGCGCGATCACCGTCACGGTCTGCGACCTCCTGGGCCGGCTCCTGGGGGGAGCCGATGAAATCCCGATCGGCGTGGTCACCGCGCTCTGCGGCGTCCCGGTGCTGATCGCCTTACTGCGTCGAACGCCATGAGGGTTCCCATGCTTCTTCACGCTCGCGACCTGACTGTCCGCTATGGCCAGAGAACGGCCCTGTCCGGCTTCGCCCTCCAGCTCGAACCCGGCGAGGTCCGGGCGTTGATCGGCCCCAACGGATCCGGCAAGAGCACGGCGCTCCAGGCTCTGGCCGGCCTCGTCGGGGCGGCGGCGGGCCGGGTGGAGATCGAGGGGCGATCGGTCTTCGCGATGGGGCGGCGGGAGCTTGCGCGCCATCTGGCCTTTCTGCCCCAGCAGCCGGTCGCGCCCGACGAGATGACGGTCGGACAGCTCGTCCGCCAAGGGCGCTTCGCCCATGTCGGCTTGTTCAAGAGCTACGGGCCCGATGACGAGGCGACGATCGCCTGGGCGCTCGACAGCACCGGCCTCGCGCGATTTGCGGAACGACCGCTGAATGCCCTGTCCGGCGGCGAGCGGCAGAGGGCCTGGATTTCCGCAGCGCTCGCCCAGGAGGCGCGCATTCTGTTTCTGGACGAGCCGACGACCTTCCTCGATATCGGCTATCAGGTCGAACTGCTCGATCTGGTGTATCGCTTGAGCCGTGAGCGCGGGGTCGCGGTCGTCATGGCGATCCACGACCTCAACCAGGCCATGTCGGTCGCCGATCGCATCAGCGTCATGGAAGGCGGCCGCTGCGTCTTCGACGGCGAGCCGGGCGCGCTGGCGTCCAGTGGCCTGATCGAGCGGGTGTTCCGGGTGCAGGGGCGCTTCGTGGACCTCGCCCCCGACGCACCCCCGCATTTCGATGTCGATCTTCTCCGGCGGCATAGCCCCGTCGGCCTGACGGCTCAGAGCTTATCCCACTAGGAGGTGGCGCCATGCGATGACGGCAGCGGCGAAGTGGAGCAAGGCAAGAGCGTTCTGGGGCTTTTTGGACCAGCGGATCAGCAGGGCGCGGAAGCGGTTGAACCCGGAGTGGCAGCGCTCCACCACCCAGCGTCGCGCTCGCTTGCCAAGCTCGCGCGTCTCGACGATCTCCCCGCCGCGCCGCCGCAGATGCAGCTCGAAGCCGTACTCCGCCGCCGTCTCGCGTGGCCCGCCGTAGTCGTAACCCTTGTCCAGGCACAGATGCTGCGGATCCCAGGCGCTCGGATCAGGCCGGGGCACCGGGATCGCCTCCAGCGTCTCGCGCAGCAGCAGATGATCGTTGACGTTGGCCCCGGCGATCACCAGCCCCACCGGCACCCCGCGCCCGTCCGTCAGGACTGAGCGCTTGCAGCCGGGCTTGACCCGGTCGGTCCGGGTTGGGCCCGGTTTTCCCCCCACCCGGCGGCGCCTTGCCCTGCGCCCCGTCGAGTGACAGCCACGTCCAGTCGATCCCCACCAGTCCGTCATAGGCCAGAAGCCCCTCGGGCCAGAAGCCCCTCGCGCCAGAACGCCGCGAACACCCCGGCTCTCGCCCATTCCTGAAACCGACGATGGGCCGAGGACGAGGAGCAGATCCCGGTCGCGTCGAGGGCGTTCCACTGACAGCCGGTGCGCAGTACGAAGACGATGGCGTCCATCGCCACCCGGTCGGGCACGCGCGGATTGTGGCAGCCCAGCGGATGACGAGGCCGGGGCGGCAGCAGGGGCTCTATCCGCCGCCACAGATCGTCCGGGATGCGCCAGCCGTCGTCCGCTACCGCAGGACGCTGGCCGGCCTGGCTCTTGCACGTCGGCATCCCTTACAGATGGCGACAGCAAGCCATCTTGCCACCCAAAACTACCCTACCGAGATAGCTTCTCAGGCGGCCGGGACGCTCTCCCCGTCGCCGTGAGCCGCGGGGAGGCGGGCCAGTTCCAGCGTGAAGCGCCGCCAGAGGAGAAGGCTCGTCGCGCCGAAGCCGAGGCACAGGCCGAACCAGACGCCATAAGGCCCCCAGCCCGTCGCATGGGCACAAAGGGCCATGGCCGGAATGCCGATCAGCCAATAGCCGATCAGCGTGTTGGTGAGGCCCGCCTTGGTATTGCCAAGCCCGCGTAATAGCCCGACGCAGATATTCTGCGATCCCTTGAATATCTGATGGGCGACGGCGAACCACAGAAGCGACGAGGCGACACCCAGCACCGCCCCGTCGCCGCGCTCGCCCAGGAACGGGAGAAGCACGGCCTCCGGCGAGACGATATAGACGAAGCCGATCGCGCTCATGAGCGACAGGCTGATCGTCAACGCCTGACGGGCGATCTGACCGATTTCCGCTCGCTCGCCGCGCCCCAGCGCCCGGCTGACCAGGATCGAGGTTCCCTGGGAGAGGCCGATATTGGCCTGGTAGACGATGTAGGCGAGCTGGTTGACCACGTTGGAGGCCGCCAGGGCGACCGGACCGAACGTGCCCATGAAGAGCGAGGCGATGGAGGTGATCGCCGCCTCCGACCCGTAGGTCAGCGAGATGGGCGTCCCCATGCGCAGGATGCGCATCACCGTTTCCCGGCGGGCGCGCCAGGCGTCGAGCGCCAGAACGTCGTTCATCGCCGCATCGCGGCGGACCATGCGCAGATAAACGGCGAAGGTCCAGAGCTGGACGAGGGTGGTGGACAGGCCGATGCCCGCGAGCCCGAGCTTCGGCAGACCGAGCCAGCCATAGATGAAGACCGCATCGAGCAATGCGTTGAGCCCGATCGAGACCAGCGTCACCACCAGAAGCGAGCCCGGCCTGCGCAAGCCGACAGCGAATTGCCGCAGGACGTTCATCCAGAGCATCGGCAGCAGGCCCGGCGCCAAGGCCAGCATGATGGGCCTCGCCAGAGCGACCACGTCCGGGTCCTGCCCGAGATACGGGAGAGCATGGCCGAGCACGACGAGAAGCAAGCCGGCGACGAGGCCCGTCACGGTCGCGATCAACATGGCGGCGCGCACGAGATCGCGGATCTCGTCGCGCCCCGCCGCGTCGATGGCGGCCGACCCGCTACGCTTCTCGGCGCGGCCCACAGCACCCGCCACGAGGTTGCCGACCCCCGTGACCATGCCGACGCTCATCGTGCGGAGCTGATTGTAGAGGAGCAGCCCGAGGCCGCCGGCTGCGACCGAATCGACGCCGAGAAGACCCATCATGAGGAGGTCCACCGTCGTCAGCGCGACCTGCGCGAACTGAATGCCGGCGATGGGCGCGGAGAGGCGAACGATCTCGCCGTAGCGGGAAGATGTGGAGGACATCGTCGTCACGTTCCCGTTCGCGCATGGTCGATCGCGGCCAGGCGCTGCGATTCCTCGAAGGCCGACAGCAGGCGATGGAGGCGGTGATGGGCGGGCTCGTTCAGGAGGCCGCGCTCCCTCAGCCAGGCGTCGTCGTAGACGGTATCGAGATATTTCTCGCCCGCGTCGCAGACCAGCGCCACCAGCGTGCTGCCCGGCTCCACCAGGGCCAGCCGCTTCAAGGCGATGAAGATCGCCGCGCCCGCCGTTCCGCCGATGAGAAGCCCCGTCCGCCGCGCGACGACCCGCGCCGTGGTGAAGGCGTCGATGTCGGAGACGGTCACGCCTTCATCGATCAGGTCGTGCCGCACATTCGGCCCGACCGTGAAGCCGGCGGGCGCGCCCGCGCCCGTCTGCCAGTATTTGCCGCCCGGACCGCCGAAAATGATCGACCCCTTCGGCTCCACGCCGATGCTGGTGACGGCCGATCCCCGCTGCCGCAGGGCTTGAACGGTGCCGCACAGCGTTCCACCCGTGCCGACCGCACCGACGAGATAATCGACGTCCGTCGCGAGACCGGCCAGCAATTCTTCGGCGAGGCTCGCATAGCCGATATTGTTGTTGGGATTGTAATGCTGATCGGGCCAGAACGCGCCGGTCTCGCGCGCGATTTCGCCGGCGATCCGACGCCGCTCCACGGTGCTCGGTCCCTCGCCGCTGCCGTCCACGACGACGAGTTGCACGCCCATGGCCTGCATGGCGCGAAGTTTGTCTTTCGAGGCATGATGATCGACAACCGCGACGAAGCGGTAGCCCCGCTCGATCGCCACCAAGGCCAGACCCAATCCGGTATTGCCGGAGGTCGGCTCGACGATCGTCCCTCCGGGCTTCAACGCGCCCGTCCGCTCCGCCGCGAGGATCATCTCGCGCGCCATGCGAACCTTGGTCGATCCGGTCGGGTTGAACTGCTCGAGCTTCAAGAGCAGGCGGCTTCCCGCCCCCGTGCGGGTGAACTCCAGCAGCGGCGTGTGCCCGATGATCTCGGCGGCACTCGATACCACACGCTCGGTCTTCACGGATAGAAGGCTCATCGCTCGTCCCGTCTCCAGAGAAAGCGCCCGTCCCGCCGCGTCAGCACGATCTTGGGCGGCAAAGGGAGTTGATGGAATTCGCTCTCGTTCTTATCCATCTGGTAGCCGGCAGTATTGGCATAGACCACGAGATCGCCGTGGCGTGGTGTGGCGGGGAAGGACACCTTGCGCCATGTCAGGACATCGTATTCCATGCAGCTCGATCCGCCGACGGCCGCCTGAACCGGTCTTTGCTCGCGCGGTGGCCCGCGCTGTACGAGGATCGGCGTCGGGAGATACTCGCTGCCCTTCCACTGTTCGGACAGGCTCATGCTGAGCCCGGCGACCGTGACGATGCCGTGCGCGTCGTTGCGCTTGAAGCCTTGCACGGGAAAGATGCTCATGCCGGCGCCATCGAGAAGCGCGCGGCCTGGTTCGAGATAGAGGCTGACGTCCGATTCCGAGAGCCGGGTTGCGAGGCTTCGCCCGGCGCTTCGGTTCCGCAGGATGGCCTCCAGCATGGAGGCGCCGGTCGGCGTTTGGAAATACGGATAAAAGCGTTCGAAGTGCCGGTCGGCATGGAACTGCCGGACGTCGAGCCCCTCCAGAAACGAGCGCCAGTCCTCTTCGTCGACATAGGCGCACGCAAAGCCGCCGCCGATGGAAATGGCCCGGGCGGGAAATCCTCGCTCTCGGGCTTCCAGACAACGATCCACCAGGACGCCGGCGAATTCGGCGCGCGGCTCCACTTGGTAGCCGTCGAGATGGAACGAAAAACCTCGCATCTCGATCGCCTGGCGGCTGGTGGCGCAGCGCTGCAGCGCGGTTTCGAGGTCGCCGTCGTTCAGGCCGAACCGGCTGTGCGGGCTGCCCGCCGGCAGCACGCGCAGGAGGACCGCCAGGGGCCGCTCGCCGGTCGCGATGGCCACGGCGCGTTCGAGTTCGTCCAGCGCGTCGATCGCGACGGTGCATCCATGCCGGGCGGCGAGCCACAAGAGCTCGTCGCTCTTGGCGGCCCCGGTCACCCCGATATCCTCGCCCCGGATGCCGTGGGCGAGGCAATGGACGAGTTCCGGCACGCTCGCGACATCGACCGCGCCGCCAAGGCGCGCCACCTCGCTCAGCCAGGCGCCGGCCTTGTTGGCCTTCTTTCCGAAATACACGCGGCCCGTCACGCCGTGAGCGCACAGCACCGCCTGGAAGGCGCCGAGGTTGTCCGCAAACCGATCCGGATAGATCAGGTGGAACGGTCCTCCGACCGCGTGGGTGATGGCGTCGAGCAGCTCGTCGTCCTCGCGCGCCGCCCTCGCCCAAGGCGCTTCGCGAGCCTGAAGCATGGGGCTCATGTCCACAGCTCGATCCTCCGCCCGCGCCCGGCCGAGATGGCGCGCGTGGCCAAGGCATGGGCGACGGGAATGTCGGTGATGATCATGCCGCTGGAGAAGGCGAAGACGCGCTCCTCCGGCGAACGGCGCCCCGGCTTGCGGCCGGCGACGATGTCGGGCAGTTCCGCGTCGATCCGAGCGATGCCGTCCGGGCCGGCGAGACGCTTGCCGGTGACCCCGAGCTGACCTTCGCTCGTCGCGATCGCGTAATCGGCCTCGTGCAGCGCGCCGGCTTCCAATCCCTTGCTGGCGACGGAAATCAGCAAGCCGCCGGGCGGGAGCCAACTCGTCCGTATCTTGGGATGGGCGGCCCGCCCGGAGGCGACGACGACGATATCGGACTTCCCGACGGCCTCTGGGACGTCGTCGACCATTTCGATCCGCCGGTTGGGAAAATAGCGCGCGAAGGTCGCGTGACTTGCCGCGATGCCGTCCGGATGCGTCCCGAAGAGACGCAGCGTTTCGAGCTGGGGAAGCGCGGTCAGGAGATAGGGGAGCGTGTTCAACCCTTGAGCGCCGGTTCCGATCATCAGGGCCGAGCGAGCGTCTTGCTTGGCGCAGTGCTTGGCGATGATCGCCGTCGTGGCAGGCGTGCGCGACGCGCCGACGCGATGGCAATCCATGAAGACGGACGGCAGGCCGGTCGTGTCGTCGTAAAGGCTGATCGTTGTGTAATATTTCTCGGCGTTCTCGCTCCCCTGCCGGTAGGACGTCTTGAAGCCGACCTGTTCGATCGCCCCGTCATAGCCGAGCATGGTGTAGGAGACCGCATCGCGTTCGGGATCGGGAAGCGGCATCATGATCTTCGTCGGACACCGCGATGCACCTTCGGCAAAGAATCGGTAGGCGTCCTCGACGAGGGAGATGACCTCCGCGGGGGGAATCTCGATGTCGGAAAGTTCGCTTCGCTGAATCACATGGACAGCGGGTGTATGCAGATAGGCGCTGGACATCTCGCTTAACCTCTTCATCGAAGGGGACAGGCCGAAAGGCGCACGGGCGACCGCCGTGAGGAACGTGGGCGAGAGCCGGTCACCGCATGCGCTTGGTTCAGGCGACCTGAGATTAGGTCGAAGTGACGAACGCTCTAGTTCCACTCGATACACAGTTCTGCCGAAACGAGCGGAGGTCGGAGAGGGGAACGTCGCAGAGCGGAAGCGGAGGATCGAAGATGTGCCGCGTCGTCTTGGGGGGAAAGCGCCGCCCGCTTCTGGCCATGGCGACAACGTCGTCGGGCATGATGGTCTCGCCCTCGCGCCAGGCTCTGACCCGCACATTTTCATAATCGAGGAGGACGGCGGGAATCCGAGCGAGGCCGAGACGACGGGCGACCGTCAACCTGTGATGCCCGTCCATGACGAAGAGCTCGCCGCTGTGGACACCGATCGGCTCTCTCCATCGTTGCTCACGCAGAATTCGCCTTTCGAGTTCCCTGACACGATCCGCATCGGTATCTTCGGTCGGAACCAGGCAGGCAAGATCCAAGAGGAAGTATTGCATCGGCAAATCCTTTCTCAGGACGAGCGAATTTAATATGTCTTCATTTTTCGCTCTATAGCGCTGGTTCGGGATGCGTAATCTTTTTGAAAACGAAAGTCAACCACCATAGTTGTCGTCTTATAATCATTATAATTAGATTATTTTAGCGTTTTCAAAGGAGGTTGGCGATCTCCATCTGGGTCAACCCGAGGGCGGCGCACGCGACACGCATCGACGCCTCTCGCAGACGCGCGGGGGCAGCCCGCGATCCACGCCCCGGGTGAGACGCCGCCTCCGCCGCGGCGCCTTCTCCCTGGCCGCATCTCGGCGCGGATCGCACGCATCCCCGAGATCGGCGCGACAGCGATCGACGATCAGGATGCGGCGACGCGGGAGATCGTCCGCAACGGCCCGCAAGCCTCGGTCACCACCACCGAGGTCACCACCACCGAGGTCACCACCACCGAGGTCACCACCACCGGGGTCACCTGGACCGTCGCTGGCGAGCCGGGTGCCGGCAGCCTCCTCCGCGCTGTCGCGACAGTCCGGGCACCTGACCGCCGTGGTCGCGCGGTGCGTGGCGACGGTCCGGGCGGCCTGGCGCCCCCGTCGAGCGATCGCCCCGAAAATCGATCGCAAACGAACGACCAGGCGCCCGAGAGGCAGACCGATCCAGGTTTCGCAAGAGCTTATCCCGCCTCGATCCGCCGCGCCGAGCGGCGACAACGTCGAGGTGTCCGGCGTAAATTCCGCATTAATTCTGATCTTTGCCACCGCGCCGTTTCGACTCGCTTAATTCCGTTGGGTTATGCAGGATGTCGGACCAGGCATAGCCAAACGAGTGACGCCATGATCTGCACTTCACCCGCTTCCGCTCCCCGCCTCGTCGAAGAGCGGACGGCCCTGCTGCAGCGTCACCTGCCGACGATCTCCGGTGCGACCGTGCGGACCCGCGAGGAGATGGCCGAGCCGCGCCCGGAACAGGATGCCGGACGTGCCCGCGACGAATCCCAGGCCGTCGTCCGGAACGCCGAGCGGGCCACCGACACCATCCTGGGTGCCTTCGGGACGGTCGACGACCGCGCCGACGAGGCGACGCGCGGCCATGCCGCCGCCATCCGGGCCCGGATTCAGGACGTCTTCGCCGCCTGCGCCTTCCCGGGCCGGGCCGGCCGCCGCCGCGGGGAGGACGCCCTCCCCGACCGTCCTGCCCGGCCCGACGTCGCGGCCGTCCCGCAGGGCGCCATCGTCGCCCTCGTCGCCTGACCCTCCCGCCGGGGCCCGACCATGCATCGGATCCTCATGATCTCGGACAACCCCGACCGGAGCCGCGGGCTCGCCCGTGACCTCGGCGACGAGATGGCCTGCGAGATCCACGACCTCTACGACGACGCCCCCGCCCGGCCGGCCGATGCCCTGCTCGCGGATGTCGAGGACCACAGCGCCGAGGCGCTCGACCGCCTGCGCCGCATCCTGGCGGTCGCCCGCCGCGGCGCGCCCTTCGTCGTCCTGCTGCGCCGGGACACCTCGCGTGCGCGGCTGTTCGGCCTCGCGCTCGGCGCCTCGAAGACCCTCTGCGCGCCCTTCGACCCCGCGCGGGTGCGCGATGCCGCCGGCCTCTCCCGCCCCGAGGCGCTCGACCCCTGCAGCCTGCGCAGCAGCGAGGAGGCGCGCCAGTTCTTCAGCACGGTGTTCGTGCCCGACGGGCCCGTCACGACCCGCGTCGTCGACACCGGCACCGATTTCATCGCCCAGGCGGTCCGCGACACCGGCATCCGCGACTGGGTCCGGGCGGTGCGCCGCTTCGACGACGCCACCCACCAGCACTGCCTCCTGGTCACCGGGCTCGCGGCCGCCTTCGCCCGCAGCCTCGGCCTCGGCGAGCGCGAATGCCATCGCCTCACCAAGGCCGCGCTCCTGCACGACGTCGGCAAGATCCACGTCCCCTCGGCGATCCTCAACAAGCCGGGCCGGCTCGACGCCGCCGAGATGGCGATCGTGCGCCAGCACCCCGACAAGGGCTACCGCATGCTCGCCGGCCAGGGGTTCGAGCCCGAGATGCTCGCGGTCGTGCGCTCCCACCACGAGATGCTCGACGGCTCGGGGTATCCCGACCGGTTGAAGCAGGACGAGATCCCCGATCTCGTGCGCCTCGTCACCGTCTGCGACATCTACGCCGCCCTGATCGAAGAGCGCCCCTACAAGCCGCCGCTGCCCGGCAAGGAGGCGATGGCGATCCTGGACGGCATGACGGGCCGCCTCGATCCGGCGGTCGTCGCCGCCTTCCGGCCGATCGCCACGGCCTTCACCCCGCACTTCCCCTACGACGCATGAGGACGGGCGTGGCGACCACGTTCCGGCGCGGCCTGCGCTCGGCCCGGGCCTGGATTGCCCTCGGGGTCGTGGCGCCCCTGGGCATGGTGGCGGTCTGCGCCGCGTTGCTGATCGACATGCGCCGCGATGCCTGGGACAAGGCCGCGCGGACCTCCTGGAACCTGCTCCAGGTGATCGAGCGCGACGTCGACCGCAACGTCGAGATCATCGACCTCGCGCTGCAGAGCGTCGTCGAGAACCTCAAGATCTACGATCTCGAGGAACTCAAGCCCCATTTCCGTCAGCGCGTCCTGTTCGATCGCGCCGTCAACGCCAAGGATCTCGGCGCGATGCTCGTCCTCGACGAGTACGGCAACGCCCTCTACGACGCGGCCGGCTGGCCGGCGCGGCGCCTCAACAGCAGCGACCGCGACTACTTCCTGGCGCACAAGGCCGATCCGGATCTCGGGCTCCACATCAGCCGGCCGGTGATCTCGCAGCTCATCGGCAAGCCGGTGATCGTGCTCAGCCGCCGCGTCGCCATGGCGGACGACTCCTTCAACGGGATCGTGCTCGGCAGCCTGTCGCTGTCCTACTTCAATCGGATGTTCGACCGGATCCGGCTCGGGCCGGGGGGCACGATCGCCCTGTTCCTGGCCGACGGCACCCGGATCCTGCGCCATCCCGAGCCCAACGAGGAACTCGCCCCGAACTTCGCCTCCTCGCCCAACGTCCAGCGCTTCCTGCGCGAGAGCACCGGCAGCTTCGTCGGCATCACGCCGAGCGACGACGTCGAGCGCCTCTACACCTTCACCCGGGTCGGCACCCTGCCGCTCTACCTCAGCGTCGCGCTCTCGACCGCGGAGATCGAGGCCGAATGGCGCGCCAAGGCGCTCGGGATCGGCCTCGTCGTCCTCGCCCTGTGCGGCCTCGCGATCGGGCTGTCGGTCCTGGTCGCGGGCGAGCTGCGCCGGCGCAACGCCGCCGAGGCCGAGCTGGCGCTCCTCTCCCGCACCGACCCCCTCACCGGCCTGCCCAACCGACGCGCCTTCGAGGAAGAGTTCGGGCGCGCCTTCGCGCAGACGCGCCGCCGCTCCGCGCCGCTGGGCCTCCTCGTCGTCGATGCCGATCACTTCAAGCGCTTCAACGACCGCCACGGCCACGAGGGCGGCGACCGGGTGCTGGTCGCGATCGCCCGGGCCCTGTCGGCGAGCGCGCGCCGGCCGGGCGACCTCGTGGCGCGCATCGGCGGCGAGGAATTCGCGATCCTCCTGCCAGACACCGATGCCGAGGGCGTCGCCCATGTCGCCGAGACCGCGCACGCGGCCGTCGGTTGCCTGCTCGTCGAGGCGCAGGACGGCCCGGTCGGACGGATCACCGTGAGCATCGGCCTCGCCTTCGGGCTGCCGCGAGCGGGGGGCGAGCCGGCCGAGCTCTTTCGGCTCGCCGACGCCGCCCTGTACGAGGCCAAGGCCGCCGGGCGCGACCGCACCTGCTACGCGCTGATGCCGCCGCCCCGCACCGGTCCGGGCGGGATCGAGAGCTGGATGGAACCAGGGGGCGATTCACCCTCCCCGACGCGCCACGGCGCGAGCGGCCCGCCGCTCGCCGTCCCCCTCGCCTCCTGACGAAGGCCAGCCATGCACGTCGCCCTGATCGATCCGAGCCGCGTCGTCCTCAAGATCGTGACCGGCATGCTCGAGGCCGGCGGGCACACCGTCGTGGCGTTCTCGGATTCCGCCGCGGCGCTCGCCCACGTGGAGGCGGACCCTTCGATCGCCTGCATCCTCACGAGCCTCGAGGTCGAACCGCTCAGTGGGCTCGAACTGTGCTGGTTGCTGCGGGCGTTGGCCGACGAGCGCCGCCCCCTCACCATCCTGGTGATGTCCAGCGCCCGCGACGAGCGCCCGCTCGGCGAGGTCCTCGACAGCGGCGCCGACGATTTCCTCTCCAAGCCGCCGAGCCCCAAGGAACTCCACGGCCGTCTGCGCGCGGCCGAGCGGGTACTCGGCCTCCAGCGCGCCCTCATCCGCCAGGCCGACACCGACCACCTGACGCAGCTCCTCAACCGGGGCGCCCTGATGCGACACGCCGACCGCGCCCTCGCCGGAGCCTCCGCCGGGAACCCGCTGGCGATGCTCCAGGTCGACATCGACCACTTCAAGTCGATCAACGACCGCTTCGGCCACGACATCGGCGACCAGGTGATCCGCCGCGTGGCGCAGATCCTGCGCGAGACCGGCGCGACCGCCGGCCGCCTCGGGGGCGAGGAATTCGCCGTGCTGATGCCCGGCCACGGCATCGCCGGCGCCGCGGTGGTCGCCCACCGCATCCGCAGCCAGTGCGCGACCGGCCCGGTCCCGGGACTGCCGGATCTGCGTTTCACCGCCAGCATCGGCCTCAGCGAGTGGGCACCCGGCGACAGCGTCGACAGCCTGCTCAAACGGGCCGACGTCGCCCTGTACGCGGCCAAGCGCGGCGGGCGGGACCGGGTGGCGGTGACCGGCGCCGACAGTGAGCCGGAGATGATCGGCTGATTGTTCAGCTCGAAGACCTTTTGTCCATGTAATACCATGCGATGCTTTGGAATGAAATATTTAAGATTGAATTGATTAATTCATGCAATGCAGGGGGACATCCAGTCTCGAAATTGGGCCATGTTCGGTTCGATGTCCGCATCCGGCGACCTGAGGGCCGGGTTCGAGGCCCTGGACCGCTCCCAGCCCGCCATCGCGTTCGCCCCGGCGGCGCCATCCTGACGGCCGACGCCCGGTTCCTGGCCGCCACGGGCTACGCGCTCGACGAGGTCCGGGGCGCAGACCGACCTGCTGGCGTTGAACGCCACCATCGAGGCCGCCCGCGCAGGCCCTCCTGCCGACGCGTCGGACGCCGTCCGGGATGGAGAAGGCGACGGGCGGCGGTGCCGAGCCCCCGAGCCCCGTGCGTCGGCGCGGCCCTGCACAGGAGCGCTGCGCCCTCACGCGCGAGGTCGTGCCGTCGGTGGCCGCGCCGCCCGGCTCGCCGTTCACGGGCTGCCAGGACGTGGTGGTGCGCGATCCGGTGCCGGAGGCCTGCGTGACGCGCGAACGGCGCGAGTGCTGGCGCACGCTCTCGGGCGAGACGCTGGTGGCTGCTCTGCCGGCGGCCTCGGACCGCACCTGCGCCGTTTCCTGCTCGCCGCCCACGTCCAGGGTCAGGTCACGACCGAGCGGCTGCGTGCGCTGTTGGCGGGGGTGGGCGTCCCGATCTTCCAAGCGGCAGGGGGGCGGCTGCACCGCAACGAGGCGGGCCTGCTGCGGGTGCTGGAGCGGCCGGAGATTCCATTGCACACCAACGGATCGGAGAACACATCCGTGCCTGCGTCACAGAGCGGCGGATCTCGGGCGGCACGACGAGCCTGGCCGGCCGCACCGCGCGCGACCCGCAGCTGGGCCTGATGAAGACCTGCGCCAAGCTCGGCCTCTCGTTTTTCCGGTATCTCGGCATTCCCGATCACGGGCCGCCCATCCTCCCTCTCGCCGATCCGATCACCCAGATCACGACAGCCTGACCGCCCGCGACGTTGCCCCGGTTACCCGCCTGACGCCCCAGGCCATTGATTCCGCCGCATTTTCCATGGGCGAACCGGTTCCACCTCCGTCGGACGATGCTCTACCCGATCGCGGCCGGCAGCGCCGGCAGCCAGGAGGCGCCCTCCTCCACCAGAAAATCCCAGAACGCCTGCCCCGCCGGGCTCAAGACCTTGTCGGCCCGGCGGACCGCGAACCAGTCGCGGCGGATCGGCAGCCCCTCGACGTCGAGGAGCACCAGGCGGCCGGCCGACACCTCCATCGCCACGGTGTGGCCCGAGATCAGCGCGACGCCGAGCCCCGCCATGACCGTCTGCTTGATGGTCTCGTTCGAGCCGTTGTCGATGCCGATCGGCGCGCGGCGCACCAGCAGGCCGGCCATGAACTCCTCGAACACCGTCCGGGTGCCCGAGCCGTATTCCCGCACCAGGAACGGCTCCTCCGCGAGTTCCTCCCGGGTCACCCCGCGCCGCCCGGCGAGGCGATGGTCGGGCGGCGCGATCACCACCAGGGGATGGGGGCCGAAGGCCTCGGCGGTGATCGGGAAGTCCCGGGGCGGGCGGCCCATCAGCGCGAGGTCGACGCGGTAGTCGCGCAGGGTCTCGACGGTGGCGCCGCGATTGCCGACGACGAGGTCGATCTCCACCCCCGGATGGGCGCGGGCGAAGCCGCCGACGATGCTCGGCGCGAAGTACTTGGCGGTCGAGACCACGCCGAGGGAGACCTTGCCGCCGCGCCCGCCGCGCAAGGCCCGCAGCCGCTCGGCGCAGGTGTCGAGCACGGAGCCGATGCTGTCGGTGGCCCAGAGCAGCTCGCGCCCGGCATCGGTCGGCTTGAGCCCCGCATGGGTACGGTCGAACAGCAGGAGGCCGATCTCGTCCTCCAGCCCCTTGATCCGCGCCGTGAGCGCGGCCGGGGTGACGTTCAGCTCCTGGGCCGCCCGCGTCATCGTGCCGAGCCGCGCGATCGCCGCGACCGCGTGGAGCTGCTTGAGCGAGAGGTTGCGTATGCGGTCCTGCGCCATCCGCTCCTCGGCCGGCGATCGTGACGAGGATCCGTTCGACATCGCGGCGGGGATCCGCGCATCCCGTACTTCGGGACGGGGTGACGAAGCTACCCCCGGGCGCCTAAGCTGAAGACCAGCGGAGACGGATGACGCCCCCGAGAGGCACGGACGGGCTCGGAGACAGGACATGCTTCTGAGCACCCGCAGCGAGGCGACCACGCCGCGACGGCATCCGGCCGTCGGCCCGGTGCTCGCGGCCATCGCCGCCGCGGCCGCCGCGACCGCCGGCGCGCTCGCCGCCGCCCTCACCGGGAGCCCCGAGAGCGCGGCCCGCCGCCTGTTCGCGGAAGCGCTGCGCGGCATCGACGTGGCGGCGATCGCCTGGCCCGACCGGGAGGAGCCCGAGCCGCGCCAGCGCGGCGCCGCCCTCGTCCTCGCGCTCGATCCCCTCGAGGGGGCCGACGACCTCGACGGCGGCATGCCGGCCGGCACGATCTTCTCGCTGCGCCCGGCCGGCTCGGACCCGGCTTGCGCCTTCCGGGCACCCGGCCGCACGCAGGTGGCGGCGGGCTTCGTCACCTACGGCCCGCGCACCCTGCTGACCCTCACCGACGGCACCGCGACCACGACCCGGATCCTCGATCCCCAGAGCGGCGCCTTCCGGCCGCCGGTCTGCCTGCGCGTCCGGGAGACGAGCCCCCGGAGCGGGCCCGACGCCCCGCGGCGCAGCGACACCGCCCCGGTCGGCTGGACCTCGTTGATGGCCTCGCTCTCGGCGGGTGCGCAGCGCGTGCTGACGCACGGCGGCTTGCATCTGCGCCCGGCCGATATGGACCACGACCGGGATGCCGGCGGCGTGCGCCTCGTCCACGCCGCCGCCCCGGTCGCCCTGGCGATCGAGGCGGCCGGCGGCACCGCCACCGACGGGCGCGGCCGGGCGATCCTCGACCTCGCCGCCGACGACCTGCACCGGCGTACGCCGCTGGCCGTCGGCTCGCCCCGGGAGGTGGCCGGCCTGCTGCGCCGGCTCGACGCCGACCGCGACGCCGGGGGCTCGCCGCTCTTCGCCGCCCGCGGGCTGTTGCGGGCCTGACCGGCGGTGTCGGCGCTCCATCCCATCGTGTCGGTGACGGGATCGTCCGGATCCGGCACCACCTCGGTGCGCAACACCTTCGAGCAGATCTTCCGCCGCGAGGGCGTCGAGGCGGCCTTCATCGAGGGCGACGCCTTCCACGCCCTCGACCGGGCGGCGATGCGCGAGGCGATGGCCCGCGAGCCGACCCTGAGCCATTTCGGCGAGCGGGCGAACCTCCTCACCGAACTCGAGGCGGTCTTTCGCGAATACGGCGCGTCCGGCCGCGGCCGCACCCGCCACTACCTGCACGATGCCGCGGACGCCGCCCGGTTCGGCGGCGAGCCCGGGACCTTCACGCCCTGGGAGGAGTTCGCCGAGGGCTCGGACCTGCTGTTCTACGAGGGCCTGCACGGGGCGCTGGTCAACGACACCCTCGACATCGCCGCGCATGCCGACCTGAAGATCGGCGTGGTGCCGGTGATCAATCTCGAATGGATCCAGAAGCTCCACCGCGACAAGGCCGCCCGCGGCTACTCGACCGAGGCGGTAACCGACGTGATCCTGCGCCGGATGCCCGACTACGTCACCACCATCTGCCCGCAATTCACCAACACCGACATCAACTTCCAGCGCATCCCGACGGTCGACACCTCGAACCCCTTCGTCGCCCGCTGGATCCCGACCGCCGACGAGTCGATGGTGGTGATCCGCTTCCGCGACCCCAAGGGGATCGATTTTCCCTACCTGATCTCGATGATCGCCGGCAGCTTCATGTCGCGGGCGAACTCGGTGGTGATCCCCGGCGGCAAGCTCGATCTCGCCATGCAGCTGATCCTCACCCCGATGATCCTGAGGCTCGTCGAGCGTCGGCGCCGGTTGCTCTAACGCCTCGACGGCTCGGCTTGTGCTCCGGGCAGGATGGCGTAAGAGTCCGGCCATCCGACGTGCCTTGAGGGGAAGGCACTCCGAGTTGCGAGAGTCCCGGCGTATGGCGAGTGACGGGTCGAGCCGTGAGGCGCATGAAGCCGGGAACGGCCGGGCGGAGTTGCCGTACCGTCTGCGGCAGCAGGCGCTGATGGGCGCCTTCGCCCGCATGGCGCTCCAGACCCGCGACCTCGACGCACTGCTCCAGCGCGCCAGCGAGCTCTGTGCCGAGGGGCTGGCCGCCCCGTGCTGCCAGGTGCTGGAATACCGCGCCCGCGATCACGCCTTCGTCATCCGCGCCTGCACGGGCCTCGCCCCCGATCTCGTCGGGACGGATCTCTCGGCCGCCGACGAGGCGACGCCGGCGGCCTACGCCTACCGCACGGGGGCGGGCGTGCTCGCCAACGGGATCCCGATCGGGACCGGCGGGTCGCGGGGCGAGGCGCGCTTTCACCTGCCGGGGGCGCTTGCGCCGGCCGGCACCTGCCACGCGGTCAACGTGCCGATCGCGCTGGGCGACGAGAGCCGGCGCGCCTACGGCGTGCTCGAGGCCTGGGGCGCCGAGGGGCACGGCTTCGACCGGGCCGACCAGGAATTCCTCGCCGGCTTCGCCGGGCTGCTCGGCATCGCGGTCGAGCGTCACCAGGGCGATGCCCGCCTGCGCGAGGCCCTCGATCACCAGGTCGAGCTCACCCGGGAGATGAGCCACCGGGTCAAGAACAGTCTCGGCGTGGTGGCGGGCCTGCTGCGGCTCCAGGCCCGGGACGCCGGGACCGACGAGATCCGCCATGCCCTTGAAGATGCGGGAACGCGCATCGCCACCGTGGCGGCGGTGCACGACCACCTCTGGCGCGGCCTCCACCAGCTCGGCATGGTGGATCTGGCGGCGTTCCTGCGCGAATTGGTGGCCAAGCTCCAGGGCGAGGCGCAGGGCCACGCGCTGACCTGCGAGGCGGATTCGAAGCTGATCAGCGCCGACCAGGCGATCCCGATCGGGCTCGTGGTCAGCGAGCTCGTGACCAATGCGGTCAAGTACGCCTATCCGCAGGGGACCGGGCCGGTGCGGGTGACGCTCGCGGTGCGGGAGGACGGCCTGCGCCTCGCCGTGCGCGACGAGGGTGTCGGCCTGCCGCCGGGCTTCGACGTGTCGTTGCGCCAGCCGACCCTCGGCCTCAAGATCATCTGCAGCCTGATCCGCCAGCTCGACGGCCGCCTCGCCACCGCCTCGGACGGGCCGGGCGCGCATTTCGTGCTGGACCTCCCGATCGCCTGAGGCTCCCGCCCGAGGCGGAGGTCGCAAGGGGGCGGCCCCGGCCTTCCGCCCCGGCTCCCTCGACATCTCCGCCGTCACGGCCCCGCCGAGATCGGTCGCGCGCGGAGTCCCGAAGCTCCCGTGAAGGCCTCAGGCGGCCCGCGACGGCCGGGCCGCCGGAGCCGCCGGCTCGGCCACCGCCGGCAGCGCGTCCATCACGCGGGCCGCCGGGAAGGTCACGATGACCTCGGTGCCTTCGCGCGGCCGGGACTTCAGCTGGAAGCCGCCGCCATGCAGGTCGACCAGGCCCTTGACGATCGGCAGGCCCAGGCCCGACCCCTGCTCGGCGGTCTTGATCGCGAGCGAGCCGCGGCCGAAGGACGACATCACGGTCGGGATCTCGTCCTCGGGGATGCCCGGTCCGGTATCCTTCACGCTGACATACTGGCCGCCGGACGAGGTCCAGCCGACCTTGATCACGATCTCGCCGCCCGGCGGGGTGAACTTGATGGCGTTCGACAGGACGTTGAGGACGATCTGGCGCAGCGCCCGCTCGTCGGCCCAGAGCCGCGGCAGCGACGGATCGATCAGCTCGTGGAAGGTCTGGTTCTTCGCCCGGGCCCGGAGCGCCATCATGTGCCGGCCCTCCTCCACCACGTAGGCGAGCTGAAGGGCCTCCTCGTTCAATTCGTAGCGTCCCGCCTCGATCCGCGAGAGGTCGAGGATCTCGTTGATCAGGTTGAGGAGGTGCAAGCCGCTGTCGTGGATGTCGGTGGAGTATTCCTTGTAGGAGGCCGCCGCGTGGGGGCCGAACACCTCGTTCTTCATCACCTCCGAGAAGCCCAGGATGGCGTTGAGCGGCGTGCGCAGCTCGTGGCTCATCGTGGCGAGGAAGCGGGACTTGGCGAGGTTGGCTTCCTCCGCCCGCCGCCGCGCCTCGTCGGAATTCGCCTTGGCCTGCTCCAGTTCGCCGAAGATCGCGTCCTTCTCGGCTCGTGATTGCAGGGCCGAGACGGTCGAGGCGTGGAGGTGGTTCGACAGGAAGAGGAAGAACAATTGCGCGCAGACCGCCATGCCGACGAGGAGGACGGTCTCGACCTCGCGCGACAGGGCCAGCAGGGTGGCGGTGGCCGCGCAGAGCGGCAAGAGCCCCGCATAGGCCGCGAGCGGGACCGTAGCGGCCAGCATCGTGGTCACGGCGGCCACGATGACCAGCACCACCATCACGTAGGTGCGGGCGTTCGCGGCATCGACCTGGAGCGGCACCAGCACCAGGAGCGCCCAGGCGGCGCTCTGGACGAGCTCGCCGACGATCACCCGGCGGCGCGAGATCCGGAGCGAGAGCCCGGCGGGATCCTGCCGCAGGAAGGACCGCGACAAGGCGGTGTTGACCAGGATCGCCACCAGCACGCCGGCGCCCCAGGCGCCGCTGAGGAGGGCCGGGGCCCAGAAGGCCGAAGCCGCCGCGACCAGGCAGGCGAGGGTCACGAGCGGCAGGAAGGCACCGCGCCGGTACTGGGCGTAGACGCGCAGGAGCTCGTAGTCGAAGGCGCGCTCGAGCCCGATCGACGAGGTCAGCCGCTCGCGGGCCGAGCGGACGTCCCGCGCGACCTTGCGCCGCCGGGCTGCCTCCTCCGCCGTCGGGCCGCGCCCGCGCTGGACCATTTGCGCCGTGATCTCGGACATTGAGCTCGGGTCGTGCCGCTCCCTCGCCGCCGCGGACCGCCGGCCGGTCCGGGAGAAGCTCACCGAAAATCGTTAAGGTCCCCCTGCCGAAACCCCACGAATACGACCGATCCGGCCGTCCCGGCCTGCCGCTGGGGCACGCGAGGAGGGGTGCGCTGGCGCACATCGGTCCCGCTTGCGGGCGGTGCAGGAGCGGCCGACAGAAGGCAGGCCTGGAACCATTCCAGCCTCTCGTCGGAAGCGCACGATGACGAAGCTCACCCTCAACGGCCGGACCTACGAGGTCGAGGCCGATCCCGAGATGCCGCTCCTCTGGGCGATCCGCGACCACCTGAACCTCACCGGCACCAAGTACGGCTGCGGCATCGCCCAGTGCGGCGCCTGCACGGTCCATCTCGACGGGCAGCCGGTGCGCGCGTGCCAGACCCGGCTCGGCGATGTCGGCGAGGCGAAGATCACCACGATCGAGGGGATCTCGGGTCCGGTGGCCGAGGCGGTGCGCACCGCCT
>NZ_JTHF01000120.1 GCF_001043895.1 Methylobacterium indicum | reverse complement strand
AATCCTGTCCCCGCAACCAAAACACCACACGAAAAACCCCGCTCGGCGTCACGCCGGCGGGGTTTTTCGTTGATGGGCTGCGCCTCAGTAGTTGCGGCGTGTCACCACCCAGATGGCGTGGATCAGGCCCGGGATATAGCCGAACAGCGTCAGCAACACGTTGAGAATGAACTGCAGGCCGAACCCGACGGTGAACAACACGCCGATCGGCGGGATCACGACGAGCAGGATGATGCGGATGATGTCGCCCACGGTGTCTCCGTCCTGACGCTTGAAAAACGAAAGTCACGCTGGGAACGGCGAGCGCCCCCAACTGTTCCGCACCGGCATCCAAAACCCTCCCCGCGCCGAGCGATGCGGGAGGGGAGGGGGCATTGTCAGGGCCGCAGCAACACCTTTCCCATCGCTTCGCGGCGCGCCAGGATGCCAAGGGCGGCGGCCGCATCCTCCAGCGGGTAGACGCCGTGGACCTTCGCGGAGAGCCGCCCTTCGCGCACCAGCGACAGCAGGCGGGCCTGGTTGGCGGCGTGGCCTGCCGGCTCGCGCTTCAGGAAGGCCCCCCAGAAAACGCCCTGGATGTCGATGCCCTTCAGAAGGGCGAGGTTCAGGGGGATTTTCGGGATCTCGCCGGCGGCGAAGCCGACGACCAGGAAACGGCCCTTCCAGTTGAGCGAGCGAAGCGCCTGTTCGGAATATTCGCCGCCGACGGGATCGTACACGACGTCGATGCCGGCCTCGCCTCCGAGCCGCTTCAGGCCCTCGCGCAGGGACTCGCGGCCGTAATCGAGGGTGAGGTCGGCGCCATGGGCTTTGGCGAGTTCGAGCTTCTCGGCCGAGGAGGCACAGGCGATGACCCGCGCGCCCATCGCATGGCCGAGCTCCACCGCTGCCAGGCCGACGCCGCCGGTGGCACCGAGCACCACCAGGGTCTCGCCGGGCTTCAGCTGCGCCCGGTCCTGCAGCGCGTGCAGCGAAGTCCCGTAGGTGACCGAGAGGCCGGCCGCCTGCTCGTCGCTCACGCCCTCCGGCACCCGGGTCAGGCCGGAGACCGGCGCGACGACCCGCTCGCGGCAGGCGCCGTAGCCGAGATGGACGATGACGCGCTCGCCGATCCGGAACGCCTCGGCGCCCGGGCCTACCGCCTCGATCACCCCGCAGGCCTCGGCGCCGGGCGAGAACGGCAGTTCCGGCTTCACCTGGTAGCGGCCGGCGATGATCAGCGTGTCGAAGAAGTTGAGCGCCGCGACGCTCACCCGCACCAGGGCCTCGCCCGGCCCGGGTACCGGATCCGGCACCTCCTCGATCACCAGATTCTCCGGCCCGCCGAGCACCTTGCACAGGAGTGCCTTCATCGCCACCGATCCTCCCCGCCGCGCATCCGGCGGCCTGGCGCCGAGTCGTGGGCCAGGCCGTGGCTGCTGGCAACCCGGCATAAGGCCGTGACGACGCCCGTCAGGCGCGCTCGTAGGTCCCGGTCAGGGCCCCCTTGGCGAGGACGTGGCCGTGCATCGCCTCGATGAGGGCGCTGCGGCCGGGCGTGCCGTCGAGACCGAGGCGCCGATTCAGCGCGTAGACCTGGAACAGGTAGCGGTGCGGGCCGTGGCCAGTCGGCGGATCGGGCGGCAGGTAGCCGGCCTTGAGAAAAGTGTTCTTGCCGACCTCCTCGATCGTTCCGTCCGAGCCGGGGCTCGCCAGCGCCCCCTCGGGCAGGTCTTCGTCCGTCGGCTCCAGGTCCCACGCGATGGCGTGGACGATCGGCTTCGGCGTCGGGCTGTCGGCATCCTCCACGAGCAGCACCACGGCGGCGGTGCCGGTGGGAATGCCGCTCCAGGCCAGCGGCGGCGAGAGCTTCTCGCCGTCCTGGGTGAAACGCGCCGGCATCGCGGCTTCGTCCGCGAAGGCCGGGCTCGTCACCCGGATCGCCGCGGGGGCGCCCTCGAACTCGGCGTGGTAGGCGGTCTTGTCGAGGCCGGCCCGCAGGCCCGACAGCGCCTCGCCCAGGGCGTGGGGGATCTTTTCCAGCATGGACCCGTCTCCTCGGTTGCTCGCGGCGACAACCGGGGGAGAGGGGTCCGGGTTGCGCGGTCAGGCGCGAGGCCGCTCGGCCGCGATCATGTAGTTCACCGCCGTGTCGCGGGCGGCGCTCCAGCGGGTGGTGAGCGGATTGAAGACGACGCCGGTCGTGTCGGTGACCGCGAGGCCCCCGCCCTCGACGGCATCGCGCAGCTCGTCGGGCGTCACGAACTTGTCCCAGTCGTGGGTTCCCTTCGGCAGCCAGCCGAGGACGTATTCCGCCCCCACGATGGCAAGCGCGAAGGAGCGCATCGTCCGGTTGATCGTCGCGGCGAAGAAGAGCCCGCCCGGCTTCACCGCCGTGGAGGCGGTGCGCACGAAGGCCGGCATGTCGGTGACGTGCTCCACCACCTCCATGGCGCAGACGATGTCGAAGCGCTCGCCGGCGGCCACCACGTCCTCGATCGTCTCGGCCCGGTAGCGCACGGGCACCCCGGCCTCGTCGGCATGGGCTTGCGCGATCCTGACATTGGTCACGGCCGGATCGAGGCCGGTCACCTCGGCGCCGAGGCGGGCGAGCGGCTCGGACAGGACGCCACCGCCGCAGCCGACATCGACGAGGCTGAGGCCCGACAGCGGCGCGGGCGCCAGCGGGTCGCGGCCGAAATGCCGGCAGACCGTGTCGCGGATGTAGGTGAGGCGCACCGGGTTGAAGCGATGCAGCACCCGCATCGGCCCCGCCTCGTCCCACCATGTGGCGGCGAGGCGATCGAAGCGGGCGACCTCGTCGCGGTCGATCGAGGGTCCGGTCGGTTCGCTCATCGGCGCCAGGCCTTCCTGTGGGCGGGAGAGAAAAGGTCTCTCGAAGGGTCTCTCGGCGTCGAGGTAGCGCAGCCGCCGTCCCGGGCCAACCGCCGTGATGCGCCGCCGAGGGGCCCGCGACGTTGACACCGGCCCGGGGCGCTTGTACCCGCCGGACGCCCACCATCTCGCGCTGCGGCAGACGCGTCGCGAGGGCGGTCGGCGAGAGCAGTTCGCAAGAGCCGTTTGTTCGAAGCAGTTTGTTCGATCGGATCCCCATGCCCCGCCTGGTGATGAAATTCGGCGGCACCTCCGTCGCCACGGTCGACCGCATCCGCAACGTCGCCCGCCACGTCGCCCGCGAGGTGCGGGCCGGCTACGAGGTGGCGGTCGTCGTCTCGGCGATGTCCGGCAAGACCAACGAGCTGGTGGCCTGGTGCAAGGACGCCTCGCCCCTCTATGCCCAGTCCGAGTACGACGCGGTCGTCGCCTCCGGCGAGCAGGTCACGTCGGGTCTGCTCGCCATCGTGCTCGCCGAGATGGGCATCAAGGCCCGCTCCTGGCAGGGCTGGCAGATCCCGATCGAGACCTCCGACCAGCACGGCTCGGCCCGGATCCAGAACATCGACGGCGCCCGCCTCGATGCCGGCTTCAAGCGCGGCGAGGTCGCAGTGATCGCCGGCTTCCAGGGCATCCACCCCGAGACCGGCCGCCTGACGACCCTGGGCCGCGGCGGCTCCGACACGAGTGCCGTCGCGATCGCGGCGGCGATCGGCGCCGAGCGCTGCGACATCTACACCGACGTCGACGGCGTCTACACCACCGATCCCCGGGTGGTGCCGAAGGCCCAGCGCCTCGAGCGGGTCGCCTTCGAGGAGATGCTCGAGATGGCCTCCCTCGGGGCCAAGGTGCTGCAGGTGCGCTCGGTCGAGCTCGCCATGGTGCACCGGGTGCCGACCACCGTGCGCTCCTCCTTCGACGACCCCGACGACGCCCGCCCCGGCACCCTCATCTGCGACGAGGACGATATCGTGGAACAGCAGATCATCACGGGCATCGCCTTCTCGAAGGACGAGGCGCAGATCACGCTTCGCCGGGTGAAGGACAAGCCCGGCATCGCCGCCGCCATCTTCGGCCCGCTCGCCGATGCCAACATCAACGTCGACATGATCATCCAGGTCGTGTCGGGCGACGGCGCGGCGACCGACATGACCTTCACGGTCCCGGCGGCCGATTACGAGCGCGCCCGCGCGATCCTGGAGGCGCAGTCCGGCACCGTCGAGGTCGAGCGCATCGAGGGCGCCACCGACGTGGTCAAGGTCTCGGCGATCGGCATCGGCATGCGCAGCCATGCCGGCGTCGCCGCCAAGGCGTTCCGGGCGCTGGCCGAGAAGGGCATCAACATCCGGGCGATCACCACCTCGGAGATCAAGTTCTCCGTGCTGATCGACGCCGCCTATACGGAGCTGGCGGTCCGCACGCTCCATGCGCTCTACGGCCTCGACAAGGCCTGAATTCGTCGGCGCCCCGCGCCGGCCGGTATTCGACGACGCCCCGTCCGCGATGCCTCGCGGGCGGGGCGTCGTCGTTTCCGGACGGTCACCGCCCGCCTTTCCCCCGAAATGGCCGGCCCTCGTGGCGGGCCCTACCCCTGAAGGACGCTTGCCGGCCGGGCGTCGGACTCGCTATACGGCGAGGACGGGGCCGATGCGTCAGGCCCGCGCAGGCGGACCTTTCGGTTGCGCCGCGCCGGGCCCGGCTCGCCAAAGGGTGGAACACGAGACGATGCCCGCAGCGCCTGGAGGCCCGCGCCTGCTACTGCGCCGCCTTCGCGAGGCCATGGCGGAGCCCGTCGGCCCGCAGGCGCGCCTCGACCGCATCGTCGTCCTGATCGCGTCCAACATGGTCGCGGAGGTCTGCTCGGTCTACGTCCTGCGCGACGACGGCAATCTCGAGCTCTTCGCGACCGAGGGCCTCAACCGCGAGGCGGTGCACCTCACCACCATGCGGGCCGGCGAGGGCCTGGTCGGCCTGATCGCCGCCACCGCCGAGCCGCTCTCCCTCTCCGACGCCCAGTCGCACCCGGCCTTCTCGTATCGGCCGGAGACGGGCGAGGAGGTCTATCACGCCTTCCTGGGCGTGCCGCTCCTGCGGGCCGGCAACACGCTGGGCGTGCTGGTGGTGCAGAACCGCACCTACCGGGTCTATTCCGAGGAGGAGATCGAGGCGCTCCAGACCACCGCCATGGTGCTGGCGGAGATGATCGCCTCGGGCGAGCTGCAGGCCCTGTCGCCCGGCACCGTCAGCGCCTCGCGCCGGGCGCTGAGCCAGTGCGGCGTCGCGCTCGCCGACGGCGTGGGCCTCGGCCACGTCGTGCTGCACGAGCCGCGCATCGTCGTGCGCAACCTCATCGCCGAGAACGTCGAGCGCGAGGTGTCGCGCCTCGATACCGCGATCGCGGAGGTCCGCTCGGCCATCGACGACCTCGTCGAGCGCGGCGACGTCGCGGGGGCCGGCGAGCACCGGGAGGTGCTCGAGACGGTGCGGATGTTCGCCCACGACCAGGGCTGGCTGCGGCGCATGCGCGAGGCGGTGCTCTCGGGCCTCACCGCGGAGGCCGCGGTGGAGCGGGTGCAGTCCGACAACCGCGCCCGGATGCTGCGCCAGAGCGATCCCTACCTGCGCGAGCGCCTGCACGACCTCGACGACCTCGCCAACCGGCTGCTGCGCCAGCTCGTCGGCCGCGAGGGGATCGGCCCCTCGGCCATGCCTGAGAACGCCATCCTGGTGGCGCGCTCGATGGGCCCGGCGGCGCTCCTCGACTACGACCGCTCCCGCCTGCGCGGCGTGGTGCTGGAGGAGGGCGGGCCGACCAGCCACATCGCCATCGTGGCCCGGGCGCTCGGTATCCCGGCGGTGGGGGAGGTCGCCAACGCCACCGCGCTCGTCGAATCCGGCGACGGCATCATCGTCGATGGCGGCACCGGCGAGGTGCAGATCCGGCCCGGCCCCGAGATCGAGGCGGCCTATGCCGAGAAGGCCCGCCTGCGCGCCCGGCGCCAGGAGCAGTACCGCTCCTTGCGCGACGTACCGGCTGTCACCCGCGACGGCGTCGCGGTCGCGCTCCAGCTCAATGCCGGCCTGATCGTCGACCTGTCGCACCTCGCCGAGACCGGAGCCCAGGGCGTCGGGCTCTTTCGCACCGAGCTGCAGTTCATGGTGGCCGAGCGGATGCCGAGCGCCGCCGAGCAGCAGATCCTCTACGAGACCGTGTTCGACGCCGTCGGCGATCTGCCGGTGACGATCCGCACCCTCGACATCGGCGGCGACAAGGTGCTGCCGTACATGAAGGCGCTGGAGGAGGAGAACCCGGCCCTCGGCTGGCGGGCGATCCGCATCGGTCTCGACCGGCCCGGCCTGCTGCGGATGCAGCTGCGCGCGCTCCTCAAGGCGGCCCGCGGGCGGCCGCTGAAGATCATGTTCCCGATGGTCGCGACCGTGGACGAGTTCGTCCAGGCGAAGCGAATCGTGGAGCGCGAGAAGGCGCACCTCACCCGCCACGGCTATCCGCTGCCGTCGGAATGCCGGCTCGGCGTGATGGTCGAGGTGCCTTCGCTGCTGTTCCAGATGGACGAGATCGCGGCCGAGGCCGACTTCCTCTCGGTCGGCTCCAACGACCTGATGCAGTTCCTGTTCGCGGTCGACCGCGAGAACCGCCAGGTCGCCAACCGCTTCGACCCCCTGAGCGCCGCGGCGCTCCGCGCCTTCCGGCTGATCGCCGAGCGGGCCAACGCCGCCGGTACCCCGGCGACCGTCTGCGGCGAGATCGGCGGGCGGCCGCTCGAGGCGATGGCGCTGATCGGGCTCGGCTTCCGTGCGCTGTCGATGTCCCCGGCCTCGATCGGCCCGATCAAGGCGATGGTGCTGGGCATCGATGCCGGCGCCGTGGCGGAATTCCTCGATCGGGAACTGGCCCGGAACCGCGACGGCGCTTCGCTGCGACCGGCGCTCGCGGCCTTCGCCGAGGAGCACGGCGTTCCAATCTGACGGGTCGCGTGGGCGCACCGACCCTAGCGCGGGTCTATAATCCAGAACGACGACCGGAGGGCATGGGGGAGGACCATCTTCGATCGTGAAGACTCTGGGGCGAAAGAGCATTAGATTCTGTTCGACCTGATCGACAGTCTTCATACCCTCATCGTCATCCCGGGTCCGCGCAGCGGAGCCCGGGCTCCAGAACCGCCGATGGTTCTTCAGGAATATCGACAGCGTACCACTTCGTTCTTTTCCACCTGCGCGTCTGGATTCCGGGCTCCGCTGCGCGGCCCCGGAATGACAAGGAGCGCGTCAAGACTGTCGTGCAAATCGAACAGGCTTCGAGCGATGTGGACGGCTGACCTCTCGTGACAATCATCGTGATGAAACGCCCGACCGGATGGACACGGCCGTCACGATCGGGCCGATCCGATCACGTCCATCCGACGAGATGAGGTGCGGGATGCCTCCCCCCGCCTCCTCGCCCACGCGATGGAGCGGACGGCCCGCTTTCGCGAAGGCTCCTGGCCGCCTCACGCGGCGGCAGGCAGGCTTTTGTCCACGGCCGGACCGACTCCCCAACCCCCGCAGACCTGCTATACGCGGCACCATCTCCGGCACCGGGCGCGGGCCGCCCCGGCTGAACCGTCCGCCGCCCATGGCCATATCTCTCGAATGATCGCGATCCCGTCCGACCGTCTCGACGCCATCCTGGCCCGCCACGACATCGTCACCGCCACCCTCAGCGCCGGCGAGTCCGACGCGGAGAGTTTCGTGCAGCTCTCGCGCGAGCTCTCGGACCTCGATTCCGTCGTCGGGGCGATCCACGCCTTCCGGGCCGCCGAGAGCGCGCTGCGCGGCGTCGAGGAGATGATCGAGGAGGGCGATCCCGAGATGCGGGCGCTCGCGGCGGAAGAGAAGCCGGAGGCCGAGGCCGCCCGCGACGCCGCCGCGCGCGCGCTCCAGCTCATGCTCCTGCCCAAGGACGCGGCCGACGAGAAGAGCGCGATCCTCGAGGTGCGCGCCGGCACCGGCGGCGACGAGGCGGCGCTCTTCGCCGGCGACCTGTTCCGGATGTATTCCCGCTACGCCGACCTGAAGGGCTGGCGGGTCGAGGTCATCTCCGAGAGCCCCGGCACGATGGGCGGCTACCGCGAGGTGGTGGCCGAGGTGAAGGGCCGCGGCGTCTTCGCCCGGATGAAGTTCGAGAGCGGCGCCCACCGGGTGCAGCGCGTGCCGGACACGGAGACCCAGGGGCGCATCCACACCTCCGCCGCCACCGTGGCGGTCCTGCCGGAGGCGGAGGAGGTCGACATCCAGGTCAACGAATCCGACCTGAAGATCGACACGATGCGGGCGCAGGGCGCCGGCGGCCAGCACGTCAACAAGACCGAATCGGCGATCCGCATCACCCACGTGCCGAGCGGCATCGTGATCTTCGTCCAGGAAGAGCGCTCGCAGCACAAGAACCGGGCCCGCGCCATGGCCCTCCTGCGGGCCAAGCTCTACGACCAGGAGCGCAGCCAGAAGGATGCCGCCCGCGCCGCCGACCGCAAGTCGCAGGTCGGCAGCGGCGACCGCTCGGAGCGGATCCGCACCTACAACTTCCCGCAGGGCCGGGTGACCGACCACCGCATCAACCTGACCCTCTACAAGCTGGAAGAGGTGATCGCCGGCACCGCCCTCGACGAGGTGGTGGATGCGCTGATCACCGAGCACCAGGCGGCGCTCCTCGCCGCCGAGGGGATGGCGTGACCGCACTCTCCCCGGAATCGAGCCGGGTCGCGGCCCGGGCCCGGGTCGTCGACGCGCTGGCCGCCCGGGGCATCGAGACCGCCGCCCTCGACGCGCGCATCCTGGTCGAGGAGGCGCTCGGCATCACCGCCACCGACCTCGCTCTGCGCGGCGACGCGCCGATCGGTCCGGAGGGAGCGGAGCGCCTGACCGGTTTCCTGGCCCGGCGCATTGCCGGCGAGCCGGTGGCGCGGATCATCGGCGCCTGGGAGTTCTGGGGTCTGCCCTTCGCGCTCTCGCCCGAGACCCTGGTGCCGCGGCCCGACACCGAGACCCTGGTCGAGACGGCGCTCGGCCTCGGCCTGCGACCGGACGGCGCCCACCGCGTCGCCGATCTCGGCACCGGCTCGGGCTGCATCCTGGTGGCGCTCCTTGCCGAGTGGTCCCGGGCGCAGGGGCTCGGCCTCGATCGCTCGCTCGGCGCGCTGCGCACCGCCCGGGCCAATGCCCGCCGCAACGGCGTCGGCGACCGGGCGGCCTTCGCGGCCGGCGACTGGGCGGCGGCGCTCGCCGGGCCCTTCGACCTCGTCGTCGCCAACCCGCCCTACATCGCGAGCGCCGTCGTCGACGGACTGGCCGGCGAGGTTCGCGACCACGACCCGCGCCTCGCCCTCGACGGCGGGCCCGACGGGCTCGACGCCTACCGTACCATCCTGGCCCAGGTGCCGCCGCTGCTGGCGCCGGGCGGGCATCTCCTGGTCGAGATCGGCTACGACCAGGAGGCGGCCTTGTGCGGGCTCGCCGAGGCGAACGGCCTGAGTCCTCGGGTCCGGCGCGACCTCGCCGGGCATCCCCGCGTGGTGGCAATGGCGCCCTCGCGCGAGTCCTGACCCGATTTCGACAGATTTTTCCGCGCCTCCCGCCGCAAACTGGCCTGGACGACGCGCAAAATCGACTCGAAATCACTTGGCGAGGCCGGCCGAACCCGCTAACGTCCCAGGGTAGATCGTGAACGGTCCGGATATCACAGCCAGGCTCAGTTCTCAGGCGCGACATCGGGCGCGGACCTTCGGACGATCTTCCACCACCGGGCAGACCCATCAGCGCGTAGGCGGCCCGGTGACCCGCATCTGTGGATCGACGGCGGCCGGCGGTGAGACGCCCCGCGGTCGCACAGGGCACGGCGGACATCGCTGCGGAGACGACAAGGCCGGCAGACGGCCGCCGGATCCGCGGACGAAGGACCGCTCAGCGCGTGAAGTCCCGCCCTTCAAGTCGTCGAAGAGGGTCAGTCGAGACCGATGAGACCGAACCAGAACAGGCGTATGCGTGGTCGCAACCGCAGCAACACCAAGGGGCCGAACCCGCTGACCCGGGCCTACGAATCGAACGGTCCCGACGTCAAGATCCGCGGAACGGCCCAGCACATCGCCGAGAAGTACGCCCAGCTCGCCCGCGACGCCCAGGCGAGCGGCGATCCGGTGATGGCCGAGAACTACTTCCAGCACGGCGAGCACTATTTCCGCATCATCACGGCGGCGAACGAGCAGTATCGCCAGCAATACGGCGGAACCTACGGTCGCCCCGGCTTCGACGACGAGGATGACGGCGACGACGAGGGCGTGCCGACCAACGGCTACGCGGTTCAGGATCGTGGTCAGGATCGGAACCAGGAACGCGGCCAGGATCGCGGCCAGGATCGCGGCAACGGCAACGGCTACGCCCAGTCGGGCTACGGCGCCGCGGACGATTACGGCGATCCCGCCCAGCAGCCGCAGCCCTACGACAGCCGGAGCGAGGACCGTCCGTCCCGCTACGAGCGCCAGGACCGCTCCGAGCACCAGCGCCAGGACCGTCCCGACCGGCAGGAGCGCCGCGAGCGCTTCCAGCAGAACCGCCAGGATCGGCAGGACCGTCCCGAGCGCCAGCAGCGCGACCGTCAGGATCGCGGCGAGCGTCAGGATCGGCAGGACCGTCAGCCCCGGGCGGAACGGCAGGACTTCTCCCGCACCGAGCAGCCGCGGCAGGACGACGGTCGGCTGGATTCATCGCGACAAGCTTCGCCGAGACAAGATGCGGCAAGGCAGGATGCGCCCCGGCAAGAGGGCTACCGCGAGGGCGGCCGCTCCGAGTTCCGCCGCGAGCGCCGCCGCGAGGAGCCCCGCGCCGAGCCCGTCCTCTCCGCCGACGAGCCGACCGGCCTGCCGGCGTTTCTGACCACGCCGGTGCGGCCGGCGGCACCCGCGCCCGCTCCGGTCGAGGACGCCCCCCCGGCCCCTCCGGCCACGCCCGTCGAGGCGGCGGACGAGGCGCCTGCTCCCCGGCCGCGCCGTCGCCGCCGCACCCGCTTCGAAGGTGCCGAGGGCGGGGGCGAGCCCTCCGCCGAGCTCTTTCCCAAGCCCTCGGACGCCTCGGGCGAGTGAGCGGCAGTCCCGCTTCGTGAACGATCTGGAGCCGGTTTCCTCTCGGGGAAGCCGGCTCTTTGCGTTGGTGAAGGCGGTGTCGCCCCGTGCCGGGATCCGGCAGCGGCATTTTTTTGCGGCGCCGCATGTGGCGTTTCCCGCGCGCCCACCTACCTGCCGGCCTTGAAGCACGGGACGAACGTCCCTCGAGGCGGAGATCCCGCCGGGTCGTCCGAGGTGGAGCACAGCATGACTCATCATCCCGCCCTCGCGCAGGGCCGCGTCGCGGTCGTCACCGGCGCCGCGAGCGGCATCGGGCTCGCCGCCGCCAAGGCCTTTGCCGCGGCCGGGATGCGGGTGGTGCTCGCCGACCTCCCCGGCGAGGCGCTGGACGCGGCCTACCGAGCCGTCGCCGCGGTGGCGCAGGGTGCGGCGGAGGTCCGCGCGGTCCCGACCGACGTGGCCGTGCCCGAAGCCCTCGCGGCCCTCGCCCGCGAGGCCGCGGCCCTGGGCGAGGTGTCGGTCCTGATGGCGAATGCCGGGATCGAGGCCGGGGGCCGGTTCTTCTCCGATGCCGCGACCTGGCACCGCATCCTCGACACCAACCTGTGGGGCGTCGTCAACGCGCTCCAGGCCTTCGTGCCGGGCATGATCGAGCGGGGACGGCCCGGCGCGGTGATCGTCACCGGCTCCAAGCAGGGCATCACGACCCCGCCGGGCAACACGCCCTACAACGTCAGCAAGGCCGGCGTGAAGGTGACGACTGAAGCCCTCGCCCACGAGCTGCGCGAGGCCGGTTCCCCGGTGACCGCCCACCTGCTGATCCCGGGCTTCGTCTATACCGGCCTGACCCGGGCCCGCGGCGTGACCGAGAAGCCGGCCGGTGCCTGGACGCCGGAGGAGACGGTCGATTTTCTTCTCGACCGGATGGCCTCGGGCGATTTCTACATCCTCTGCCCGGACAACGAGACCACCCGCGAGATGGACGAGAAGCGCATGCGCTGGTCCTCCGACGACGTGATCCGCAACCGTCCGGCCCTCTCGCGCTGGCACCCCGACCACAAGGCGGGCTTTTCGGCCCATATGGAGGCGCCGCTGGAAGGCGGGAGCACCGGCGCGGACGAGGGGATCAAGGAGGCCGCGGCCACGCCGGCCTCGTTCTGACGCGCGGCGCAGACGCGAGACCGGACATTCCGGGGCACGGCGAGGGCCGCCTCGCCAGATTTCCGTAGCGTCCGGCCCGCGTCGGGCGCACAGACACACGCCGAATCGACAGGCGAGGGGGCCGGACGCGCGAGGCGACCGCCCTCAGGCAGGTAGGCCGGCCGTTCCCGTGCGGAGGATACGGCCGGCGAGAAGCGGGAGACCCGTCACCCGATGCACAAGATCATCCCCGTCGCCGCTTTCGACGCGGTCGTGTTCGGCGCCACCGGCGACCTGACGATGCGCAAGCTGCTGCCGGCGCTCTACCAGCGCTTTCGCGATCGCCAGATTCCCGGGGAGAGCCGCATCATCGCGGCGGCCCGCACCCATCTCGGCACCGCCGAGTACCGGGATCTCGCCGCCGAAGCGCTCGAACGCCACGTTCCGGCGGCCGACCGCGATCCCGCCACGGTGGCGAGCTTCCTCGACCATCTCCGCTACGTCGCGGTCGACGGGGCGGGGGACGACGGCTGGGACGACCTGGCGAGCCTGCTGGCCGAGCGCCCGGATCACGTCCGGCCCTACTACCTCGCCACTTCGCCGAGCCTCTACGGCTCGATCTGCCGCAACCTGAGCGCCCACGGCTTGATCGGCGAGCGCTCGCGGGTGGTGCTGGAGAAGCCGATCGGCCACGACCTCGCCTCGGCCCGCGCCATCAACGATCAGGTCGGCAAGGTCTTTCCCGAGAGCCAGATCTTCCGCATCGACCACTATCTCGGCAAGGAGACGGTGCAGAACCTGCTGGCGCTGCGCTTCGCCAACACGATCTTCGAGCGGCTGTGGAACGCCGACGTGATCGACCACGTCCAGATCACGGTGGCGGAGACGGTCGGGGTCGAGGGCCGCGGCGGCTATTACGACACGTCGGGCGCGCTGCGCGACATGCTGCAGAACCACATGCTGCAGCTCCTCTGCCTCCTCGGCATGGAGAGCCCGCTCTCGCTCGACGCCGACGCGGTGCGGGACGAGAAGCTGAAGGTCCTGCGGGCGCTCAAGCCGATTCCGGCCCACGAGGTGCCGATGCGGACCGTGCGCGGCCAGTACGTCGCCGGTGCGGTCAACGGCCAGCCTGTCGCCTCCTACGCCGCCGATCTCGGCGGGGAGGGCCAGAGCCTGACCGAGACCTTCGTCGCCCTGCGGCTCGAATTGATGACACCGCGCTGGGCCGGCGTGCCGTTCTACCTGCGCACCGGCAAGCGGCTGCCCCAGAAGGTGTCCGAGATCGTGGTGCAGTTCCGCTCCTCGCCGTTCAGCATCTTCTCCGACGAGTTCGCCCGCGAGCCGAACCGCCTGGTGATCCGGCTGCAGCCGCAGGAGGGCATCAAGCTCGAGGTGATGACGAAGGAGCCGGGTCCCGGCGGCATGCGCCTGCGCGCGACCGGCCTCGACATCTCGTTCGAGGAGACCTTCAACCAGCGCTACCCGGACGCCTACGAGCGCCTGCTGATGGACGTGGTGCGGGGGAACACCACCCTGTTCATGCGCCGCGACGAGGTCGAGGCGGCCTGGGCCTGGGCCGATACCCTGCTCAACGCCTGGGCCGACCGCCCGGAACCGCCGCGCCCCTATCCGGCGGGCACCTGGGGCCCGACCGCGGCCATCGCGCTGATCGAGCGCGACGGGCGCACCTGGTACGAGGATCTCGGCTGATCGCGGGCGGCGCGTCCCGATCGACCGCGGCGGGACCCAAGAAGCCGCCGGACCGCCCGCGCTTGATTGGAATGCATCCAAGATATCTCAGGGATCTCAAGGGCATGGCCACAAGTTTGGCCGTCCGGCGGCTTCCCTTCCGGCGTGCCTCGCTCTAGAGGAGCCGCGAGACAAAGGCCCGTCCGCGCCCCGGCGCGGACCGGCGTCGAGGAATCCATCATGTCGCCCTGCCGCCTGCCCCTCGCCAGCCTGCTGGTCCTCGCCGCGATCCTCGCGGGCCCCGCCCGCGCCCAGGAGGAGCCCGCCGGCGAGGCACCGGCGGCGGAGGCGCCGCACAAGCCGGCTCCCAAGCCCGTGCGCCGCGCGGCGCCCAAGCCCGCGCCTGCCCCGAAGGCGGAGGCCGCCCCCGCGCCGGTGACGGCGCCGACCGGGGCCTGGCCCAACGGCGCCAGCGCGGTGAGCGAGGTCTACGGCGACTGGACCATCAGCTGCACCCGCGAGAACGAGAAGCGGCAGTGCCAGCTCTCGCAGGCGCAAGGCGTGGCGCAGACCGGCCAGCGCCGGTTCAGCATCGAGCTCAACCCGCCGCAGGAGGGGCGCAGCAACGGCCTCCTCCTGATGCCGCTCGGCCTCTCGATCGAGCCCGGCGTGACCTTCAAGCTCGACGACGCGACGCTCGGCAAGGGCGCGCCCTACACCTCCTGCGTCCAGGCCGGCTGCATCGTGCCGATCAGCTTCCCGACGGTGGCCACCGACGCGATGAAGACCGCCGTCAACCTGCGCGTCACCGGTACCAAGCCCAACGGCGAGGCCGACACCATCACGGTGCCGCTCGCCGGCTTCGCCGCCGCGCTCGCCCGGATGTCCCAGCTTTTGAGCTGACATCTTCACGGCCTGGTCACGCTTGGGCGGCAGGCTTCCGGCATGAGCATCGATTCCGCCTCCCTCGCCGCCGTCGCCGTGGCCCAGCACGGCGCCACCTACAGCCAGCAGGTCGCGACCGCCGTGACCCGCCAGCAGCTCGATGCCGAGCGCAGCGTCGCCGCCTTCGTGGCCGAGACGGCCAACATCCCGGCGCCGCCTCCGCCCGGCCAGGGACAGATCCTCGACGTGAGCGTCTGAGCCTCACCGATCGCCCCGCTGCCGCCCGGCGCATCAGCCTCTGCCTGCCCCTGAGGCAGGCCGGCACGATCTTCGATCCGGCGTTGCCGTCGCACATCCATCAAACACTGGCACGAAAGCTGCCTTCCACCCCGCAGGCTGGCCTCACGGCCCGCGGGGCAACGACGCCCGAGCCTTGGACAGGGATGTCCGACAGACGGAGGAGCGCGATCGGGCCGCGAGGCTCTTGAGCGATCCTCACCCTGAAGCGCGTCGAAGACCCCCCGCGGGGGCTATGCGTGAGGCTCGTCCGATGGCCAGTTTCAAGACCGTCATGAAATCGGGGCACCCCCCGACCCTGTTCGCGGCATTCCTGTATTTCGATTTCTGTTTCGCGATCTGGGTGCTCAACGGTGCCATGGGCCCGTTCATCACCGAGCATTACAAGCTCACGCCGGCCCAGACCGGCTTCATGATCTCGCTGCCGATCCTCGCCGGCGCGATCATGCGGTTTCCCCTCGGCGTGCTCGCGCAGTATATCGGGCGCAAGAACGCCGCGATCACCGAGATGTCGCTGATCGTGCTGGCGATGGCCTACGGCTTCCTGCTGGTGCATTCCTTCACCGACGTGCTCGCCATGGGCGTGCTGCTCGGCATCGCCGGCGCCTCCTTCGGCGTGGCGCTCTCCCTCGGCTCGGGCTGGTTCCCGGCGGAGCACAAGGGCTTGGCGATGGGCATCGCCGGGGCCGGCAACTCGGGCACCGTGCTCGCCGTGCTGTTCGCGCCGCCCCTCGCCCAGGCCTATGGCTGGCAGGCGGTCTACGGCTTTGCCGGACTCGTCATGCTGATCCCGCTCGTCGTCATGATCGTCTTCGCCCAGGAGCCGCCGGACCGCGAGCACCAGAGCTTCAGGGAGCACGTCTCCTGCCTGTTCGAGAAGGACGGCTGGGCCTTCAACCTCGTCTACGTCATCACCTTCGGCGGCTTCATCGGCCTGTCGAACTTCCTGCCGACCTTCTTCTACGAGCAGTTCGCCGTCACCAAGATCGAGGCCGGACGGCTGACCATGCTGGCCGCGCTGATGGGATCGGGCATCCGCATCCTCGGCGGCTACTTCGCCGACCGGATCGGCGGCATCCTGGTGCTGACCGTGGTGCTGCTCGCCGCCGTCGGCTCGTTCCTGGCGCTCACCGCGGCGCCGACGCTCCTCGTCACGACGATCCTGTTCATGTTCTGCTTCGCGGCGCTGGGCGCCGGCAACGGCGCGCTCTTTCAGCTCGTGCCCCTGCGCTGGCCGACCAACACCGCGGTGGCGGGCTCGATGATCGGCGAGGTCGGGGCGCTCGGCGGCGCCATCCTGCCCAACGCCATGGGCCTGTCGAAGCAGTATACCGGCGGCTTCGCGGCGGGCTTCCTGTTCTATGCCGCCTTCACGGCGATCGTGCTCGGCGGCCTCGCCCTGTGGTCGCGCCGATGGGTCGGGGTCTGGGTCGGTCCCCGCGGCAAGGCCCTGGCCGCTGCCGGAGAGGCCGCGCCCGCGCCGGAGGAAACGATCGGCGGCGTCCAGCGCGCCTGACCTAGAGCGCTTCACGATCGCGTTGCAATCGCGAAGCTCTCTAAGTCTTTGTTTTGCCGCATTTTCTTCGACGAACCGGCATCCACTTCGTCGGAAAATGCTCTAGACGACATCGCGCCCGTCGCTCACCACGCGGGCGAAGACCAGCACGTCGACCGCCGCCGCCCCGCCGCGCAGGAGCGCCCGGGCGGCGGCGTTCGCCGTCGCGCCGGTGGTCAGGACGTCGTCGACGAGGAGGACCCGCTTGCCGAGGAGCCGGGGACGGGCCGCGTCCGGCACCCGGAAGGCGCCCTGCAGATTCTCCGCTCGCGCGGCGCGGGTGAGTCCGACCTGCTGGCGGGTCCGCCGCACCCGGGCGAGCAGCTCCGGCGCCATCGGGACGCCGCTGCCGCGGGTCGCGGTCCGGGCCAGCAGGGCGGCCTGATTGAAGCGTCGGCGCCACAGCCGCCAGCGCCAGAGCGGGACCGGCACCGCGAGATCGGCCTCCGCCAGGAGTTCCGCGCCGGCCCGCGCCATCATCGCACCCATCGCCCCGGCGAGATCGAGGCGATCCTCGTATTTCAGGCGTTGCACCAGCCGCCGCGCCGTGGCGTCGTAGCGCGCCACAGCCCGGGCGCGCTGGTAGACCGGCGGATCGGCGAGAGCGGCCGGCGAGAGCAGGCCGGGGGAGCCGAGATCGACGGAGAACGGCGTCCCGAGCCGTTCGCAATAGGGCCGTTCGATGAAGCGCATCTCGTGCCAGCACGCCGCGCAGAGCGCGTGTGGCACCGCCGTCGCGGCTCCACAGGCGATGCAGCTCGGCGGATAGACGAGCCCGACCACGCCCCGGATGACGACGCCCGGCACCCTTGCCAGTCGGTGCGGCGTGATCACCATCGGCCGATACCGGCGGCCACGATCTCTGACGGGGCTGTGGTCTCACGCGTGATCATGGTCGGGCCGATCGAGCGGGGGCCGGGACAGGCGACATTCTGCTCTCGTCTCGCGCCGTGATCGAGCGGGCCGAGCCCCTCGCTCTGCGACGAATGTCGCCGGCGGTGCGGGCGGAGGAGCTGGCCGGCCTGTACGGCTGCGGAAGCCGAGAATCGACCGAGATCGTCGATCGGATGGCACGTACCGCCTGATACGCGGCCTCGACGCGGCCCCGTCCCGTCGCCGTCACAGATCCGGCAACTCGTCGTGGTGCATCAGCAGCACGTCGGTGACGGCCGCGAGCTTGCGGGCGGCGGGCGTGAAGCCGGCATTCGACACGACCGCCGCGTGGTCGGCGTTCCAGTAGCTGCGCGCCGACACCACCTCCTGCACGGCGCCGTTTCCGACCGGCTTCGCGTAGCGCTTGCACTGGACGACCAGCCGTATGCCGTCGCGCTCCGCCACCACGTCGGCCCCCTGGTCGCCCGCCGCCTTGGTGGTGTGCGCGTCCCACCCGGCGCGTTCGAGCAGGGCCGCGCAGAAACGCTCGTAGGCGAGCCCGTCCTCCGGCGGAGCATCTCCCTCGTCCGGCAGCGCGACGCTCAGGGAGGCGGCCTCGACGATGGCCAGGATCTCGTCGTAGCGCGCCTCGATCAGGTCGCCGTAGCCCTCCGCCTCCAGGCGCGGCAGCACCGTGCGCTCGGCGAAGTAGCTGCGCTCGCGCAGCCAGCCGTCGAGAATCTCGTTGCCGTAGGGGTCGACGTAGCTCTCCTGCCGGCGGCGAAGCGCCAGGGTCTCGCGGTGGCGCCGCGCGATCGCCCGGACCCGGCGGCGGAAGCGGCCCCCGCGCCCGAGCCGGTGCAGGACCAGCACCAGGACCACGAGCCCGGCGACCAGGAGGGCCTTGGGCCCGAACCACAGGCTCGCCGCGCCACCGGCCAGGAGAGGCCAGAACAGGCGGTCGGCAAGGCTGGAGGAACGACGCATCGAAAGAACCTCGCGCCGCAGGACGCGGCCGGATGATCCGGACTGTCGCGGGACCGCGTTGTCCCCAGCCTAAGGCCCCTCCCGTCCCCGGCGTCATCCACAGCAGAACGCGGGTGGCCCGGCCGGGCACCGCCGAGACGCGGCCTCACGCGAGCGTGTCGAGGCGAGGCCTTCGCGGCGCTTGCATCCAGGCCGCCGCACGGCCGATCCTGGTGCTCCGCCGGGGTGTCCTCGGGCCGGCGCAGGGGAGTCCCCGGATGAGGTCACGCGTCGCTGCGCTTCTCGCCTGCCTCCTCGCCGCGACGGCGGTCGGTCCGCCGGCGCGGGCCGGGGATTCCTCGGTCGAGGTCGATGTCGCCCTCGTGCTGGCGGTCGACGTGTCCCTGTCGATGACCGGCGACGAGCAGGCGGTGCAGCGGGAGGGCTACGTCGAGGCGTTCCGCAACCCGGCCATTCACCAGGCGATCCGCCAGGGCATGGTCGGCCGCATCGCCGTCACCTATGTCGAATGGGCCGGGGTCGGCAGCCAGCGGGTCGTGGTGCCCTGGACGCTCATCGCCGGCCCCGAGGATGCCGCGGACTTCGCCGAGCGGCTGGTTCAGAGCCCGCCCCGGCGCTCGACCTGGACCTCGATCGCCAGCGCGATCGATTTCTCCGTCGGCCTTCTCGCCGGCAGCGGCTTCGAGGCGACGCGGCGGGTGATCGACGTCTCGGGCGACGGACCGAACAACCAGGGCCGGTCCGTCACCCGGGCCCGGGACGATGCGGTGGGACAGGGGATCGTCATCAACGGCCTGCCGCTGATGATCCGCGAGCCGAGCGGTCCCTGGGACATCAAGGACCTCGACCTCTATTACCGCGATTGCGTGATCGGCGGCGGCGGCAGCTTCATGGTGCCGGTCCGCGAACGCGACCAGTTCGCCGCCGCCATCCGCACCAAGATCATCCGCGAGGTGGCCGGGCGGGAGACCGGTCCGCTGATGCAGCGGGCCCAGGGAGAGCCCCGCGCCAACTGCCTGATCGGCGAGCGGCCCAATCCGGACTGGGATTGAGCGGCGTCGAGATACAACCTCAAGTGGTATATTGCGGAGGAGCGCCGCCGCGACGGCTCATCCCTCGCCGTTGCGCAGGGATTTGCGCCGCTGCTGCCCGAGCCCCATGGTCTTGGCCAGTTCCGAGCGCGCCGCGGCGTAGTTGGGCGCCACCATCGGGTAATCGGGCGACAGATTCCAGCGGGCGCGGTAATCCTCCGGCGTCATTCCGTAGCGACTGCGCAGGTGACGCTTCAGCGACTTGAATTTCTTGCCGTCTTCGAGGCACACCAGGTAATCCGGCATGATCGATTTCTTGATCGGGACGGCCGGCGTCAGCGGCTCTGCTTGCTCGGCCTGTTCGCCGTGATTGAGGCTGCCCAACGCGGAATGGACCGAGGCGATCAGGACGGGCAGTTCCGCCACCGGCAACGAATTGTTGCTCACGAAGGCTGCCACGATATCCGCCGCCAGCTGGATGTGGTTGGTCGGCGCCTCGTTCTCGTTCATCGCGTAGTCCTCTGCTCCGGGTCGATCGGTGAGACGCTCGGGCAATCCTGCCTCAGGACCCTGATGCCGCAGGACCGACCCGCCTTTGCTTCCGCGTGCAACTATGGCGTCGGCGTCGGAACCGCAAGGGAAAAAGAAGCAATCTTCCCCTGGCAGGATCTCCGGTCGGTAGTCTTCTGCGGGACGATTCGCAGCCGACGCTGTGCTGATTTCAGCGACGGCAGCCCTTCCGTCCATCTCGTGCGAGTCTGAGGCTCAGGCCGTATCCTCTTCGGATTATACCGTTTGGGTGTATCGTCAACTTTTAGACATCGTGATTGTAACACCGTTGTTGCAAGACGAGGGTCCGTCAGGGGCAAACGCCCACCCCCACTCTCGAACGGGTGGCGCACCAACCACAAGGTGTCGATCGCGGACACGAATGGTTACCGGGTGATGAAAGTCTTCACGATTGGGTTATGCACGACTCGATCGATGCCGAAACGCTCCCTGTCTGCGTTTTCCCGCAGGATCACGATCCGCCGCAGGTTGTCGCGCGCGATGAAACCTTCGGCGAACGATTAAATCAGTCGTGACGAAGCCCGCTTCGGACGCGATCGGGCGTCCGGAACAGTCGGATTGGGCCCCTGGCGACGAGCCGGGCAGGCGAGATCCTTGGATCGATTATCCGACGGCCGCGGGTCCGGCCGCATTTCAGGCGAGCGGCCGGCCGGCCGGTTCGATGGCCGCGACGGTGAGCGCCTGGTCGCGCCCGCGCACCGCATGCTCGCCGAGCGGGCGCGCCCGCACGCCTTCGGGCAGGCGCGGCAGCTTCGCCAGGAGGTCGCCGGAGATCAGCACCGGCGCGTCGAGGGTGCGGCACAGAGCCTCAAGCCTGGCCGTGACGTTCACCGCGTCGCCGAAATACGCGATCTTGTGCCGGTCGACCCCGATCTCGGCGGTGACCACCGGGCCGCCATGCAGGGCGGCGCGGATGCGCGGCACGGTGCCGAACCGCTCCTGCCAGGCGGCCGCGTCCCGGGTCAGGCTGTCCTGGATCGCCAGGACGCAGGCGACGCAGCGGGCGGCCTGCAATCCACGGGCCATCGGCCAGGTGATCATCGCCATGTCGCCGACGAAGTCGTCGGTCGAGCCCTGGCAGCGCCGGACCGGCTCGGCCAGGGTGGCGAAGACCGCGCTGAGGAAGGCCTGGGTCTTCAGCGCCCCGTGCGTCTCCGCATAGGCGGTGGAGCCGACGACGTCGACGAACAGGAAGATCCGCTCCTCCTCGACCGGCCGATGATAGCGCCCGACCAGCAGGTTCACGAACACCTCGGCGCCGATGAGGTCGCGCATGCGCACCACGAAGACGAGCAGCGCCGAGACGGCGAGCGCGTAGACCAGCACCCGCAGCGAGGGCACCACCGCCTCCGCGAAGGGCTCGGCGCTCAAGCCGGTGCTCCACACGATGATGCCGCCGATGGCGTGGCCGAGCGTGATCATGCCCACATAGGCGAGCTCGGCGATCGGCACGTAGAGGAAGGTCGGCAGGCGGCGCAGCCGCGCCTGCAGCCGCGGCAGCAGGGTGCCGCGCTCCATCAGGAGCGCGCAGGCGCCGATGAATACGCCGTGGATCGCCGCGACGAGCGGAATGCCGTTCTTGAACAGCGCGTCGTAGAGCAGGCCGGCCCCGGCGCTGAGCGCGAGGATCCCGATCCAGAACCAGGCGTGCTGCGGGATCGGCAGCCGCAGGGCGCGCCAGAACTCGGCCGCGCGGGCCGCGAGCCCGACGGAATCCGGCTCCCCCGATGAGCGGTGGTCGACGGGGCCGGCTGCGGGCACGATGGCGCTCTCCTGCGCCGTCGGGCTCGGGGCAGGCCCGCGGCGTCAGGGCAGTTCAACCGGGATTCGTGCCGATTTGAGGGCACCGGCGGCACGGGGCTACAGATCGTCGCCGCCTTCGCCCATGCGCGATCCGCGAAGCGTCAAAAAACGCGTCCGCACCCTCGCGAAACCCCCTCGAGAAACCCCAAGGGCTTCTCGAAACCTAGGGAACTCTTGGCTTGACCATGGCGTTTTGAAGCCCGGAACAGTCCTCGAACCCGGAGCCTGCAATGTCCCTTCGTCTTGCCACTCTCGCGACGCTCGCGGCCCTGGTCACCGTCCCGGCGCTGGCCGACGACGTCACGGTGATCCGTCGCGATTCGGCACCGGTGGAGCGCAACACCGTCATCGAGAAGCGGTCGGTCGAGTCCACCGGCTCGGTCGGCGGCTGCGAGACCAAGACCGTCAAGAAGACCAACGAGTACGGCGACAGCAAGACCGTCCACAGCGAGCGCTGCGACTGACCGTATGAGTAAGGGGCGGTCCCTCGCGGGCCGCCCCTTCGTCCTTCCCGCTCGCGGCGCGCGCCCGATCCGGTACGAGCGCCGCGCGAGGGGCCGTTCGGTGTAGCGACTTACTTGAGCAGGCGAGCCAGCGTCTTGCCGGCCGGGCTCTTCATCTCCTTGGCGTCGAGCGTGCCGTCGTTGTCCGGGTCGGCAGCCTTGAACAGGCTCTCGGCGAGGGCGACGTACTCGTCCTTGGTCAGCGTGCCGTCGTTGTCCGGATCGGCTTTCATCAGCTGCTGGCGGCTCAGGCGGCCCTTCAGCTCCTTGGCGTCGAGGGTGCCGTCGGCATCCTTCTCGAGCGTGTCGAACACCGCGGCGGCGGCAGCCTTCACCTCGGCGAGGTCGATCGTGCCGTCCGAATCGGTGTCGACGGCCGCGATGGTGCGGTCGGCCTTCGGCTTGGCCTCGGCGGAAGCCGGGAGCGCCAGCGGCGCGGCGAGCAGGGCGGTGAGGAGGAGGGTGCGGTTCAGCATGGGAGGTCTCCGGCGCGAGAGTCGTCGCCCACCCTCTCTAAGAGAGTGGGTCGGGATAATCTGGCAAAAGGATACCTAACCGTTGCGGGAAGCTTTGCAACCCCGTCTGACGCAGGGGAGGGTCACGCTTCGAGCCTTTCCGCCAGGATCTTGTCGACCCGGCGCCCATCCATATCGACGACCTCGAACCGCCAGCCACCCCGCTCGAATCCGTCGCCGGCGGTGGGAATGCGTCCGAGCTGGAAGATCACGAAGCCGGCGAGCGTCGAGAAGTCGTCGGTATCCGGCCGCTCGGTCAGGCCGAGACGCTCGAATGCTTCGACGGCCGGCATCATCCCGTCGATCAGCAGCGAGCCGTCCTGGCGCTCCACCACCATCGGCTCCTCGTCGTCGGTCTCCGGAATGTCGCCGGCGATCGCCTCGAGGAGGTCGGTCTGGGTGACGATGCCCTCGAGGTCGCCGTACTCGTCGACGACGATCGCCATCCGGACGGGCTTGGCCTTGAAGGTTTCGAGCACCCGCAGGATCGGCATGCCCTCGTGGACGACGATCGGCTCGCGGATGATCGCGTCCAGCGTGATCGGCGCCCCGTCGAGGAGTTGGTTGAGCACGTCCTGCTTGCGCAGCACGCCGACGATCTCGTGGATCTCGCCGCGGCTCGCCACCAATTGCTCGTGACGGCAGGCGCGGATCGTCTCCAGCACCGCCTCGCGCGGGTCCTCGATATCGATCCAGTCGACCTCGTGGCGCGGGGTCATGATGTCCCGCACCCGCCGCTCGCCGATGCCGAAGATACGCTGCACCGCCGCCTGCTGGGCCTCCTGGATGAGCCCGGCCTCCTGGCTCGCCGCGACCAGCAGCGACAATTCGGCGGTGGAATGCAGCGAGCCCTCGCCGGAGCCCGGCTGCAGGCCGCACAGCCGCAGCACGCCGTTGCCGAGCCCGTTGAGGAACGAGATCGCCGGGCGGAAGACCAGCAGGAACAGCCGCAGGGGGCGCACGATGGCGAGCGCGGTGCGCTCGCTGCGCTGCAAGGCCAGGCTCTTCGGCGCCAGCTCGCCCAGCACGATGTGCAGCGAGGTGATGACCACGAAGGAAAAGACCACCGCGATGGCGTGGGCGCCGGCCGTGCTGACGCCCTGCGGCAGGAAGGCGAGCAGCGGCTCGATCAGGTGGGCCAGGGCCGGCTCGCCGACCCAGCCCAGCGCCAGCGACGAGATGGTGATGCCGAGCTGGGTGGCCGCCAGGTGCGAATCGAGGCTGTCGACCGCCCGCTGGAGGGCACCCGCATTGGTGCGCTTCTCGGCGACGAGCTCCTGGACCCGGCTGCGCCGGACGGCCACGAGGGCGAACTCGGCCGCGACGAAGAACCCGTTCGCGAAAACGAGGAACACGATGGCGAACAGGCCGAGGCCCGTCCCCCAGGGACTGTCGGAGAAAATCACCGCCTCCCGTGGCGCGACCGGCCGCTCCCGGGGCGGGGCGTGGCCGGCCCCCTCATAGCAAGTCTGCTCCCCGGAGCCTATCCGTCCGATGCCCGATCCGGCCGCTCCTCCACGGGCGATGCCGCCGCGGAAGGCCCGCGGGAAGACAGTGGACGCCCTCTGCCATCCCGCGGCGCAACATCTGGCCTCGTCCCGCGGTTTCTGCTAGGCGCCGGCAAAGATCCTGCGCCGGCTCAGGCTTCTTCCCTTGTCGGGGATCTCCGCCGCGCCGCGCTCAACGACCGAAAGACCCGGTTCATCATGGCGAGCGACCTGTCCCGCATTTCCCGTGCGCTTCTCTCCGTGTCCGACAAGACCGGGCTGGTGGAGTTCGCCCGCGCGCTCGCCGCCCGCGGCGTGACCCTGGTCTCGACCGGCGGCACCCACCGGGCGCTGACCGAGGCCGGCCTGACGGTGACGGAGGTCTCCGACCTCACCGGTTTCCCCGAGATGATGGACGGCCGGGTCAAGACCCTGCATCCGGGCGTGCATGGCGGGCTGCTCGCGATCCGCGACAACCCCGAGCACCAGGCCGCCATGCTGGCCCACGGCATCGCGGCGATCGACCTCCTGGTCGTCAACCTCTACCCGTTCGAGGCGACGCTCGCCGCGGGCAAGCCGGCGGCCGAGTGCATCGAGAACATCGATATCGGCGGCCCGGCGATGATCCGCGCGGCGGCCAAGAACCACAAGGACGTCGCCGTGGTGGTCGACGTCGCCGATTACGATTCGGTTCTGGCCGACCTCGACGCCCATGACGGCGCCGTCACCTTCGCGACCCGTCGGCGGCTGGCCCAGAAGGCCTATGCCCGCACCGCGTCCTACGACGCCGCCATCTCGACCTGGCTCGCCGGCGAGATCGAGGCCGCGCCCGAGACCCAGACCTTCCGGGCCCTCGGCGGGACGCTCGCCCAGGGTCTGCGCTACGGCGAGAACCCGCACATGAAGGCCGCGTTCTACCGCACCGCCGGCGCCCCGCGCCCGGGCGTGGCGACGGCGCGCCAGCTCCAGGGCAAGGAGCTGTCCTACAACAACATCAACGATACCGACGCCGCCTTCGAGGCGGTGAGCGAATTCGATCCCGCCCGGACCGCCGCGGTGGTCATCGTCAAGCACGCCAATCCCTGCGGCGTCGCGGAAGGCGCCGACCTGATCGAGGCCTACGAGCGGGCGCTGCGCTGCGACCCGGTCTCGGCCTTCGGCGGCATCGTCGCGCTCAACCGCACGCTGGATGCGGAAGCCGCGAAGAAGATCGTCGAGGTCTTCACGGAAGTCATCATCGCGCCCGACGCCACCGAGGAGGCGGCCGCGATCGTCGCCGCCAAGAAGAACCTGCGCCTCCTCACCACCGGCGGCGTCGCCGATCCCCGAAGCGCCGGCCAGGTCTGGCGCACGGTGGCGGGCGGCTTCCTGGTCCAGGACCGCGACAACGCTGTCGTCGACGACATGCCGCTCAAGGTCGTGACCAAGCGCGCCCCGACCGAGGCCGAGCTGTCGGACCTGCGCTTCGCCTTCCGGGTCGCCAAGCACGTCAAGTCGAACGCGATCGTGTACGCGCGTGACGGGGCGACGGTCGGCATCGGCGCCGGGCAGATGTCGCGGGTCGATTCCTCCCGCATCGCCGCCTGGAAGGCCGCGGAAGCCGCGAAGGCCGCCGGGCTCCCCGAGAGCCTCGCCCGCGGCGCGGTGGTGGCCTCCGACGCGTTCTTCCCCTTCGCCGACGGCCTGCTGGCGGCGGCGGAGGCCGGGGCCACGGCGGTGATCCAGCCCGGCGGCTCGATGCGCGACGACGACGTGATCCGCGCCGCCGACGAAGCCGGCCTCGCCATGGTGCTCACCGGCCACCGCCACTTCCGGCACTGACGGGACACGCGCCGGCCCCTCGATCGGGGGTCGGCCTTCCCCTGTCGGCCCGTTGACCGACGGGCCGGCCTCGGCCAAGCCTCGCCGCGACGACGGGCGGGACTGCGACGAATGCGGCTGGACGAACATCCCTTGCGGGCCCGGGTGCTGGCGGAGGTCCATGCCCGGCCGTTCACGCCGGTCAAGACGCCCCGCCGCTTCCTGCACTACGCCTTCCTGACCGACGGCGACGCGGCCGCCGCCGACCGGGACGCGCTGGAAGCCTATTGCACCGGCCTCGGCCATCCCGGCCCGGCCTTGGGCGCCAAGCAGCACCGGGTGATCTTCTCCGGCGCGATCCTGCGCTGGGAGAGCCACAGCGAGTTCACCACCTATACCTGGGAATTCGGCGACGCCCAGGGCCAGGCCTTCCAGCCCCAGCCCGACGCGATCGAGGGCGCGATGGGAGAGGTGGCCCAGCCCGGCCCGCTCCTCGTCGCGGTCGACCTCCACCTCCTGCCGGCGGTCGACGGGGGGCTGCCGGCCGATGTGGTCTCGGGCTTCAACGCCGCTTCCCTGGCCATGGCGGAGGCGGAAGGGGGCGCGGCGGTGATCGCCACCGACTTCCAGCCCGATCCGCACGGCTACGTCCGCATCGTGGTGGCAGACCGGCGCCTGAGCCGGCTCGGCGCCGGCACCCTGGTCCAGCGCCTGCTCGAGATCGAGACCTACCGCACGCTGGCCCTCCTGGGTCTGCCGGAGGCGCAGGCCCTGGGGCCGACCATCCGGCGGATCGAGACCGCGCTGCCGCCGCTTATGGAGGCGATGCGCTCCAGCGAGGGGTTTTCCGAGAACCACGCCCTCCTCGACGAGCTGATCGGGCTCGCCGCCGAGCTCGAGGCCGGGGCCTCGCGGGCGATGTACCGCTTCGGCGCGACCCGGGCCTACGACGAACTGGTGCGGCTGCGCCTCTCTTCGTCGGGGGAGCACGCGCTCCCGGGCCAGACGAGCTGGTCGGTCTTCCTCGCCCGGCGCTACAACCCGGCGATCCGCACCTGCACGACGATCGCCGAGCGGCAGGACCTGCTCTCGCGCAAGCTCGCCCGGGCGGCCCAGATGCTGCGCACGCGGGTCGACATCGACCTGGAGCGCCAGAACCAGGCCCAGCTGCAATCGATGAACGACCGGGTGCGGCTGCAACTCCGTTTGCAGCAGACCGTCGAGGGCCTCTCGGTCGCGGCGATCACCTATTACGTCGCGAGTCTCGTCCACCACGTGCTGGAGGGCCTGCACCATGCCGGTGTCCCCGTCGATGCGACGGTCGGGACGGCTCTGGCGGTACCGCTGGTGCTGGTGGGGGTGTGGTGGACGGTCCGGCGCATCCGGCGGATGCACGCGGAGCCGGGACATTGAGTGGTAGGACCGTTTCCCACTCTACGGGACGGTATTCTCCGCCGCGATCCACGTGATGGCCGCTCCATGCGGATCGGTCCAAGCGATCGGCTTCCGGTTGACCGTCATGAGAAAGCGGCCGCCGCCCGGATCTCCGATGCCCGCCGACAGATCTGGCATCACGCGCGGAGATTCGTTGCAGATCCAGTAAGGTGACAAAGCCGTCACCTCGTTCGCAAAAGCCTGCCGCGTCGCATGATTCGGCACATAGGCCAGCACGGCCGTATGGAAGACTACCAGCGTCGCATCGGCGGGCGCTTGCCGGCAGAGCGAGGTGAGGGCACCACCGATCAGGTTGCCTTCGACAATACGAGGTCTCTGGACGGCGGCGATGCGCAGGGCGTCGCGCAGACCGGCCAGCCGCTCCGTACGCTCTGGCCAGACGAGCGTTTCGAGCCAGGATGACTGTTCGGGATCGCCGGCGTCCAGCGGGTTCAAGTCCAATCCCGCTCGCCAGACGATCCGCGGCATCCGCGAAGGGATGGGCGTCGAAGGACTGACGGTACATGTAAAGACCGGAAAGGTGCCGTCGCCGACCTCTGGCCTGAGTACACCTGAACCGAAATCGTAGCCGTAGAAGTCCGGGAGCAGGCAGAGGCCTGCGGAGGCTCCGACCTCGATAAGGGCCAGCGGCTGCGGCAGCCGAGCCAGGATCGGCAGCAGCAGCGCGCATCGCGCCGGCTCGTTGGTCTGCGTCGAGCACGACAATATTAGCGCTCGGACAGCTGGGACGTTCTCAAGCAGGCGGCGCCGAAAATCTCCGAAATCATCGGGCGTGCCGGCAATGGAACGGACAGCCGCGAATAGGAGGTTCGGCTGCTGCTTGCCCAGCGGAAGAGTCGAGAGAAAGTCGAGGATCTGCTTCTCGTACGCGACGCCTCGGGCCAGAGCCTCGTAAAGCGCCGATCGCCCCCTCGCTTCATCGTCCGCGAAGCGGACGTAGCGCTCGGAGAGGTTGCGATGAATGGAGTGGGTGGAAGCCACGGCGCTAAGGCCCGGAAATTGGAGACGCGGTCTTCATTGAAGCCTCTCACCGTCGCCAGTTTCCCACGGCGCATAGTACGCAGCGATTTTTGAGATTTCTAGAAGAACTGTTGCTGGAGTGGACACCATCGCTACGATATCGGCGTAGACCTCCGGGGAAATGTGGATAACCTGCTCGATCGCTGGTGCACCACCGGCCGCGCAACCGACCGGACTGGGCTCGATGTCGAGCTTGCCCGCTTCGCGGGGAGACATATCCCTCTCGCGACTCATGCCTTTCGACCCTCATGGCCGATCGAAGATGTGCCCCTGCGTCAGGTCTGGCAATGCTTTTTTCTTATCGACAGGCAGACGGCGGCCCATCGGGCCGCCGCCCCTCGTCACATCAGTGCGCGTGCGCGCCGGCCGCCCCGATTCCCGTCTCGGAGCGCACGTACTGCGCCTCGAAGGCCGCCCGCTCGCGCTTCGCTCGGGCGGAGTTGTCGATCTTCGAGACCGCCCAGATGCCCAGGAAGGCGAGCGGCATCGAGAACAGCGCCGGGTTGTCGTAGGGGAAGAGCGCTGCCGGATGGCCGAAGGTGGTGACCCACACGGCCTTCGAGAGCACCACCATCACCACCGCGCTCACGAGGCCGATGAGGCCGCCGACGAGGGCGCCGAGCGTGGTGGTGCCCTTCCACAGGATCGACATCGCGAGGACCGGGAAGTTGCAGCTCGCCGCTACCGCGAAGGCGAGGCCGACCATGAAGGCGACGTTCTGGTTCTCGAACACGTAGCCGAGATAGATCGCCACGATGCCGATCACGACGGCCGAGATCTTCGACAGCCGCACCTCGCCGGCCTCGGTCGTGCGCCCGCGGGCGAAGACCTGGGCGTAGAGGTCGTGGCTGACCGCCGAGGCGCCGGCGAGCGTCAGGCCGGCCACCACCGCCAGGATGGTCGCGAAGGCCACCGCCGAGATGAAGCCGAGGAAGAGCGAGCCGCCGGTGGCGTTGGCGAGGTGCACCGCCGCCATGTTGCTGCCGCCGATGAGCCCGGCGATCCGGTCGTAGGCGCCGTTCGCGCCGGCCTTGAAGTAGCTCGGGTCGCTCATCAGGAAGGTGATGGCGCCGAAGCCGATGATGAAGGTCAGGATGTAGAAGTAGGCGATCAGGCCGGTGGCATAGAACACCGACTTGCGGGCGGCCTGGGCATCGGAGACCGTGAAGAACCGCATCAGGATGTGGGGCAGGCCGGCGGTGCCGAACATCAGGCCGATGCCGAGCGAGAGCGAGGAGATCGGGTCGGCGACGAGGCCGCCCGGCGCCATGATCGCCTCGTGCTTGGGATGCTCGGCGACCGCCGCCGCGAACAGCGCCTCCGGATTGAAGCCGTAGCGCCACAAAACCGCGAGCGCCATGAAGGACGCGCCGGCGAGCAGCAGGCAGGCCTTGATGATCTGCACCCAGGTCGTCGCCTTCATGCCGCCGAAGGCGACGTAGACGATCATCAGGATGCCGACCGCGACGATGGCGGTGAGGTAGTCGAGGCCGAACAGGAGCTGGATCAGCTTGCCGGCGCCGACCATCTGGGCAATCAGGTAGAACGCCACCACCACGAGGGTGCCGGTCGCCGACAGGATGCGGATCCGGGTCTGGTCGAGGCGGAAGCTCGCCACGTCGGCGAAGGTGAACTTGCCGAGGTTGCGCAGACGCTCGGCGATCAGGAACAGCACGATCGGCCAGCCGACCAGGAAGCCGATCGAGTAGATCAGCCCGTCGAAGCCCGACGAGAAGACCAGCCCCGAGATGCCGAGGAACGAGGCGGCCGACATGTAGTCGCCCGCGATGGCGAGCGCATTCTGACCGGCCGTGATGCCGCCGCCGGCGGCGTAGAAGTCGGCCGCCGATTTCGAGCCGGCCGCCGCCTTGTAGGTGATGCCCAGCGTGGCGAGCACGAAGAGCACGAACATCGCGACGGCGGTCCAGTTCGTCGCCTGCTTCTGGACCGCGCCGAGATCCGGCCCGGCGGCGAGCGCGGCGCCGGCCCCGACGATCGTCAGGAGCGCCACGACGGCGATGCGGCGGGCGGTCATCGGCCGAGCTCCCGGTTGAGGTCGCGGGTCAGGTCGTCGAAGCGGCCGTTGGCCCGGGTGACGTAGATCCCCGTGAGGACGAAGGCCGCCACGATGACGACGAGGCCGAGCACGATGCCGAGCGAGGTCACGCCGGAGCCGACCTTCGTCGCCATCAGGCCGTGCGCGAAGGCGACGAGCAGGATAAAGACGAGGTAGATCGCCAGCATCGCGCCCGACAGGACCCAGCCGAAGCGGGTGCGCTCGGTCACGAGCTGCTGGAATTTCGGGCTCGCCAGAACCCGTGAATACTCTGCCTCTGCCATCGGCGGGCCTCCTCCCTGTCGGTCTTGTCGCAGCCGAGCGCACGTGTCCTCGCGCCCATCATAGATGGGCGGACGATGAGACGAATGACGCGGGCCGCCAATTGTTGCTGGATCGTAACGGACAATCTTGTGCCGACTATCCGCTGTTGCAGCGCATCCAGCGAATGACCTGAAATGTCGGAGATTGCCAGCGCAAAACGGCTGAAAAAGCGTGCCGTGCTACGAAGGTTTAGTAGAGCCGGAGATCGTCTCGGCGTTCATTGCCGCTCGTCGCGAGGACGACCATGCCGACAGGCACCGCCGCGGCGGGAGCGCGGCGATGCCGTATGGTCTCGTCGATCGGTGTCGGGCGGTCGGCACGGGCCCGGCGGCGGGGCCCGTGCCGAGCGGTCAGTGGGCGCGGTTCTGGCGGTTCTCGATCAGGTCGTCGACGACGGCCGGCTCGGCCAGCGTCGAGGTGTCGCCGAGCGACGAGAACTCGTTCTCGGCGATCTTGCGCAGGATGCGGCGCATGATCTTGCCCGAACGGGTCTTGGGCAGGCCGGGGGCGAACTGGATCAGGTCGGGCGAGGCGATCGGCCCGATATCCTTGCGCACCCAGGCGACCAGCTCCTTGCGTAAGCCGTCGGACGGCTCCTCGCCCTGCATCAGGGTGACGTAGGCGTAGATGCCCTGGCCCTTGATGTCGTGGGGATAGCCCACCACCGCGGCCTCGGAGACCTTCGGGTGCGCGACGAGCGAGGATTCGACCTCGGCCGTGCCCATCCGGTGGCCCGAGACGTTGATGACGTCGTCGACCCGGCCGGTGATCCAGTGATAGCCGTCGGCGTCGCGCCGGCAGCCGTCGCCAGAGAAGTAGCGGCCCGGGAAGGTCGAGAAGTAGGTCTGGACGAAGCGCTCGTGGTCGCCCCACACGGTGCGCATCTGGCCGGGCCAGGAATCGTCGATGCAGAGGTTGCCCTCGCAGGCGCCGTCCAGGACCTTGTTGTCGGCGTCGACCACCACCGGCTTGACGCCGAAGAACGGGCGGGTGGCCGAGCCGGGCTTGAGCGGGGTTGCGCCGGGCAAAGGCGTGATCAGGATGCCGCCGGTCTCGGTCTGCCACCAGGTGTCGACGATCGGGCAGCGCTCGTCGCCCACCACCCGGTAGTACCACTCCCAGGCCTCGGGGTTGATCGGCTCGCCGACCGAGCCGAGCACCCGCAAGGACGCGCGCGAGGTCGCCTTCACCGGCTCCTCGCCGGCGCCCATCAGCGAGCGGATCGCGGTGGGGGCGGTGTAGAAGATGTTGACCTTGTGCTTGTCGACGACCTCCCAGAACCGCGAGATCGACGGATAGGTCGGGATGCCCTCGAACATCAGGGTCGTGGCGCCGTTCGCCAGCGGCCCGTACAGGATGTAGGAGTGGCCGGTGACCCAGCCGACATCGGCGGTGCACCAGTAGATGTCGCCCTCGTGGTAGTCGAAGACGTATTGGTGCGTCATCGACGCATAGACCAGGTAGCCGCCGGTGGTGTGGACCACGCCCTTCGGCTGGCCGGTCGAGCCCGAGGTGTAGAGCAGGAACAGCGGGTGCTCGGCCTCGACATGGGTGACCGGGCACTCGTCCGTGACCTGAGCGGCCGCCGCGTCGTAGTAGACGTCGCGCACCGGATCCATCTCGACCGCGCCGCCGGTGCGGCGCACGACGATCACGTGGTCGACGCTGTCGGCCGGAAGGCGCTGGATCGCCGCGTCGACATTGGCCTTCAGCGGCACTTTGCGGCCGCCGCGCAGGCCCTCGTCGGCGGTGATGACGAGCTTCGAGTCGCAGCCCTGGATGCGGCCGGCGAGCGAATCCGGCGAGAAGCCGCCGAACACCACGGAGTGGATCGCGCCGAGCCGGGCGCAGGCCAGCATCGCGAAGGCCGCCTCGGGGATCATCGGCAGGTAGATGGTGACCCGGTCGCCCTTCGACACGCCACGGTTGCGCAGGACGTTCGCCATCCGGCACACTTCCGCGTGCAGCTCACGGTAGGTGATGTGGCGCGATTCCGACGGATCGTCGCCCTCCCAGATGATCGCCACCTGGTCGCCGCGGGTCTCGAGATGCCGGTCGATGCAGTTATGGGCGGCGTTGGTCACGCCGTCGGAGAACCACTTGATCGAGACGTCGCCGGGGCCGAAGGTCGTCTCCTTGACCTTGGTGTAGGGCGTGAACCAGTCGATCCGCTTGCCGTGCTCGCGCCAGAACGCCTCGGGGTCCCCGATCGAGGATTGGTACCAGGCCTGGTACTTCGCCTCGTCGATATGCGCCCGTGCGCGCGCATCCTGGCTGACCTCGACGACCCGCTGGCTCATGGCGCTTCTCCCCTGCCTCTGCCGCCCGGTCACGGCGCAGGTCCCGGGCTGGTTGCGGTCGGTTTAGGCGTCGGCTCGCGGCACCCGCAACCGATCATTCCGTCTAATGCACCTTGGATTAATGCGCCCGGCGAAGGGCACGGCGCCGGAGCGGTCTACTCGGTGCAGCCGGTGCAGATCTCGGTCTCGATCTTGCGGCCGATCTCACGGTCGCGCGCCTGGAGATCCGGGGTCAGGCCGGCATCGGGACCGAGCGCAGCGCCCGGCGGCTTGGTCTGGCCGACACCGGTGGTTGTACGGGCGGCGGTCCCGAGCGAGCCGGTGACGGACGGGTCCCCCGCTCCGGGATTTCCCGTCTGTGTCCCGGCCTGGGCGAGGAGCGGCGCCGGGGCGAGGGCGATCGCCACGAGGGCGGCGAGACGAAGCGTCGAACGCATGCGGGGCCTCCTTCGTTGTCGGGATGCATTCGGGGCGCGCCCCGAAGCATCGCGAAAGGACAACGTCACGGCCCGGTGGGAGTTTCACCCTCGACGTGCCGTCCCGCACCTCGTCTCTCAGTACGGCACCCGGTCGGCCTTGGCCTCGTAACGCTCCCAGACCTCGATCGCCTCGGCCCTCATGATCTGGCGGATCGGGATCTTGCGCTCGCCCGCGGGCTTGCGGATCTCCTCGTAGATCATGCTGTCGTCGAAGTTGCCGTGCTTGAGAGCGTCCGCGTTGGTCGAGGCGTAGAAGATCCGCGAGATGCCGGCCCAGTAGGCGGCGGCCATGCACATCGGGCAGGGCTCGGCCGAGGTATAGAGCGTGGCGCCGTGCAGCTTGAAGTTGCCTTCCTTGCGGCAGGCGTCGCGGATCGCCGCCATCTCGGCGTGCCAGGTCGGGTCGTTCTCGGCGACGACCCGGTTGGCGCCCTCGCCGACGATCTGCCCGTCGCGCACGATCACCGCGCCGAAGGCGCCGCCGGCGCTCTCGACGAGGGAGGTGTGCTCCGACAGGGCGATGGCCCGCGCCATGAAGGTCTCGTCGTCGGTCATCGGGGCTCCTCGCGGCCAGGCCTTACGGTTACCCGAGGGAGCATGGCGCCGCCTGCCGGAAAGGCAAGCGGGGAGAGGGGGCCGCGAAACCGGCGGCCCCGCCTCAATACGTCCAGCGCTGCGCCTTCGCGACCAGGAAGTCGCGGAAGGCCTGGACGCGGGCGACCGTGCGCATCTCCTCGGCGTAGACGAGGTAGCTCTCGAGGTTGGGCATCTCGTAGTCGCGCAGGACCTGGACCAGCTGCTCGTTCCCGTCCGCCACGTAGTCCGGCAGGATGCCGATGCCGGCGCCGGTCTCGACCGCGAGCTGGAGCGCCGAGATGTTGTTGACCGTGAAGTGGATCGTGCGGTGCTCGCGGCCCTCGCGCCCGACGGTGGCGAGCCAGTGGGTCGCCATCAGGTAGGAGGGCTGGTCGCCGCCGAACGAGACCAGGCGGTGCTTGTCGAGGTCTTCGATCGTCTTCGGCTCGCCGAAGCGCTTGATGTATTCGAGCGAGGCGAAGACGTGGTAATGCACGGTGAACAGCCGGCGCTGGATCAGGTCCGGCTGGGCCGGGCGGCGGAGCCGAATGGCCACGTCGGCCTCGCGCATGGCGAGGTCGAGCTCCTCGTTGGTCAGGATCAGCTCGACGCGCACGTCCGGGTGCAGGTCGAGGAACTCCGCCACCCGCTGCGACAGCCAGGCGGTGCCGAGGCCCACCGTCGTCGTCACCTTGAGGTCGCCGGACGGACGCTCGCTGGTCTCGACGAGGCGCGCGCGCGTCGTCTCCAGCCGCATCTTCATGTCCCGGGCGGCCCGGAACAGGAGGTCGCCCTGCTCGGTCAGGATCAGCCCGCGGGCATGGCGGTGGAAGAGCGGCGCCTTCAGCTCGCGCTCCAGCGCGCTGATCTGGCGGCTGACGGCCGACTGGCTGAGGCCGATGTCGTCGCCCGCCTTGGTGAAGCTGCCCGCCTCGGCGACGTTGAGGAAAATCCGGATCTTGTCCCAGTCCACGGCCGTCAACCCCTCGCCAGAGCCCCGGCCGGCTCGAGACAAGCCGGCGAGGCCAGAGCGAACGCCACAAGGCCGGAACCGGGGCTCATCCCCGGCCCCGGTCACATTCTGCTACTCGGCCGCCGCCTTGCGCGGCTCTTCGCCGATCGCGAGGTTCGCCAGGTACTTCTCCGCCTCGAGGGCCGCCATGCAGCCCATGCCGGCGGCGGTGATCGCCTGCCGGTAGACGTCGTCGGTCACGTCGCCCGCCGCGAACACGCCGGGGATCGCCGTCATGGCGGTGCCGGGCGTCACTTCGAGGTAGCCGCCGGCCCGGAAGGGCAGCTGGCCCTCGAACACGCCGGTCGCCGGCTGGTGGCCGATGGCGATGAACACGCCGTCGGCCTTGCGCTCGGTGATCGCGCCGGTGACCGTGTCGCGCAGGCGCAGATGGGTGACCGAGGGGGCCGGCTTGTCGCGCCCGCAGATCTCCTCCACCGCGTGGTTCCACACCACCTCGACGTTCGGGTGCTTGAACAGGCGCTCCTGCAGGATGCGCTCGGCCCGGAAGCTGTCGCGGCGGTGGACCACCGTGACCTTGGAGGCGAGGTTCGCGAGGTAGAGCGCCTCCTCGACCGCGGTGTTGCCGCCGCCGACGACGACCACTTCCTTGTTGCGGAAGAAGAAGCCGTCGCAGGTGGCGCAGGCCGAGACGCCGAAGCCCTGGAACTTCGCCTCGGAGGGCAGGCCGAGCCACTTGGCCTGGGCACCGGTGGCGATGATCAGCGCGTCGCAGGTGAAGACCGCGCCGGAATCGGCCTCGAGCCGGAACGGCCTCTGCGCGAGATCGACCTTGGCGATGTATTCCGAGACGATGCGGGTGCCGACATGCTCGGCCTGGGAGCGCATCTGCTCCATCAGCCACGGCCCCTGGATCGCCTCGGCGAAGCCGGGATAGTTTTCGACGTCGGTGGTGATCATCAGCTGGCCGCCGGGCTGGAAGCCCGAGATCAGCAGCGGCTCGACCATGGCACGGGCGGCGTAGATCGCGGCGGTGTATCCGGCCGGGCCGGAACCGATGATCACGAGCTTCTCGTGCTGGGGAGCCTGCGGGGTCGTCGACATAGGAATCTCCGGGGCTGCCGCTGGCCGGGTTCTAAGGAACCCCTGGGCGGGCGAGCGCGTGGCGATGCCCCATATAGGCATTCGCCACAGCCTGCGCGATCGCGAGGGTCATGTCTAAGGGTTTGGGGCGCAACGCTTCAACCCGTCCGTCGAAGGCATGCACAGTTCCGTGCCGTTTCAGGGCATCGAACAGCGTGCGATGGCGGGCGTAGACGTTCGCCGGCTCGAACAGCCGCACCGGAACACCGGCGGCGCAGGCCTCGACGACCATGTTGGCCGAATCGCCCGTCGCCACGATCGTGTCGGCGAGCGCCAGCATCGCGAGGTAGGGATTCCCGCCGCTGCCGTCCCAGGCGAACCCGCCGCGGCGACGCACGAGATCGGCGAGCGCCGCGCGCAGGGCCGCGGGCGTGCGCCGCGAGGCGGTGATCATCAGGCTCGCGCCCTCCGACAGGCGCTCCAGCCCGTCGAGCAGGCGCGCCGCGTCCGCCTTCGAGAAGTGCCCGTGCCGGCTGTCGCCACCGACCAGCACGGCGATGCGGGGCGAGGGGAGGGCGGACAGGCGCGGATCGGGATGGGCTCGCGCCGCGGCGAGACGGGCGGGCGAGACCGGGTGGGGACCGGCCTCGGTCACGACGACGTTGGCGCCCCGGAGCCGGTCATGGGCCGGAACCCAGATCAGGTCGGCGGCCCGCGTCCCGATGCGCGGATCGCGCAGGAACACCGTGAAGGTCTCGTTCCCGGAGCGGCGCTTGATGGCACGCAACGCCGGCACCGCGCGCCGGCCGGTCGCGATGGCGAGGTCCGGCCAGGGCGGGGCGAGGGCCCGCTCGCGCGGATCGGCCGGGCCCCGGGGCGCGAGCCAGGAGAAGGGCGGGCGCGGCGCGATGCGCCGCTCCTCGGCACACGGCCCCAGCGCCTGCGCGAGGCCGCGGCAGGGCGCGAGGTCGCCGGCCTTGCCGTCGGTCACGAGCCAGACCGTCGTATCGGGCGGCAGAAGACCGTCTGGAGGAGAGGAAGCATCCACGATCGTGGCGATGCGGCGGAGGGCCAAGCGCTGTCAAGCAGGAGCAACAGGGTTCCGTCGGCAACCGGCCGATTGCGCCGCGCTCCGCCGATGCTCTACGAGGGCCGTCATGGCACCCGTCGTTCGCTTCGCTCCCTCGCCCACCGGCTTCCTGCATATCGGCAATGCCCGGCCGGCCCTGTTCAACGCCCTGTTCGCCCGCCGGGCGGGCGGCCGGTTCTGGCTGCGCCTCGACGATACCGACGCGGCGCGCTCGACGGCCGAATTCGCCGCGGCGATCGAGGAGGATCTGGGCTGGCTCGGCATCGTCCCGGACGGCATGTTTCGCCAGTCGGAGCGCCTCGCGATCTACGACGCGGCCGCCGAGCGCCTGAAGGCGGCCGGCCGGCTTTACCCGGCCTACGAGACCGCCGAGGAGCTGGATCGCCGGCGCAAGCGCCAGCTCGGCCGCGGCCTGCCGCCGGTCTACGACCGCGCCGCCCTGAAGCTCAGCCCTGAGGAGCGGGCCGCCTTCGAGGCCGAGGGGCGCCGGCCGCATTGGCGTTTCCGCCTCGATCCCGGCACCGTGACCTGGGACGACCTCGTGCGTGGCCCCTGCCATGTCGAGGCCGACAGCCTGTCCGATCCGGTGCTGATCCGCGAGGACGGCAGCTATCTCTACACGCTTCCCTCCGTGGTGGACGACGCCGAGACCGGCGTGACCCACGTCATCCGGGGCGAGGACCACGTCACCAACACGGCGGTCCAGATCCAGATCTTTTCCGCCCTCGGCGCGCCGGTCCCGGTCTTCGCCCACCACAACCTCCTCACCACGGCGAGCGGCGAGGGGCTGTCGAAGCGCCTCGGCCACCTCTCCCTGCGGGGCCTGCGCGACGCCGGCTACGAGCCGATGGCGGTGGCGGCGCTCGCCGTCCTCACCGGCTCGGCCGAGGCGGTGCGGCCGGTCTCCGACCTCGACGAGCTCGCCGCCCTGGTCGACCTCGCCCACGTCTCGCGCGCACCGGCGAAGTTCGACGAGCACGAGCTCGACGGTCTCAACGCCCGCGTGGTCCACGGCCTGCCCTCCGCCGCGGTGGCCGGTCGCCTGGCCGCCCTCGGGGTCGCGCCCGAGCGGGCCGAGGCGTTCTGGGAGGTCGTGAAGGCGAACCTGACCCGCGTGTCGGACGCCGCGGACTGGTGGCGGGTGGTCGAGGGGCCGGTGACGCCGGTGATCGGCGAGACCCCGGATCTCTTCGCCGTCGCCCGCAAGGCCCTGCCGCCGGAGCCCTGGGACGCCACGACGTGGAAGCGGGTGACGGAGACGGTGCGCAACGCCACCGGCCTCAAGGGCAAGGCTCTGTTCCTGCCCCTGCGGCTCGCGCTCACCGGCCTCGACCACGGTCCGGACCTCGCCGGCCTGCTGCCGCTGATCGGGCGGGAGCGGGCCTATGCGCGGCTGAGCGGCGAGACGGCCTGACCGAGATCAGGCCACCACCGGCCACGGCCGGAGCGCCGGCCGGATCCGCTCGAAGGCGCGGGCGAGCCGCAGCACCCCGACATCGTCGAAGCGCCGGCCGGCGATCTGCAGGCCCACCGGCAGACCGTCCGGCGTGAAGCCCGCCGGGACCGAGATCGCCGGCTGCTCCGACATGTTGAACGGCACCGTGTAGGCGATGTGGTGCATCGCCCGGGCGGGGTCGTTGGTCGGCGAGGCGTGCTCGGCCGGGAAGGGCGGGTTCGGCGAGACCGGACCGATCAGGAAATCGAACGGCTGGATCGCCGCGAGCGCGGCATCGCGCATCGCCGCCATCTGGCCCATGCCGTGGAAGACCGCCGCGCCGCTCAACGCCCGGCCGCCCGCCGCCCAATCGCGGATGAAGGGCAGGACGCGGGCGCGCCGCGCCTCGTCCAGCGCTTCGATGTCGAGGGAGGCGCGCTGGCGCCAGAACCGGTCGAGCCCGTCCAGCATCTCCTGCGTCAGGAAGGCCGGTACCGGCTCGACGATGGCGCCGGCCTGCTCCAGGAGGGCGACCGCCGCCTCGATCACCGCGCGGTTGCCCGGATCGAGTGGCAGGCCGGCGCCCGCCTCCATCACGAGGCCGAGGCGCAGCCCCGTCAGATCCGGCCCGTCGAGGTCGAGCCAGGGCAGGTCGGCGGGGGGCAGGCCGGTCGGATCGCGGTCGTCCGGGCGGCTGACCGAGCGCATCGCCAGCGCCGCGTCGGCGACGCTGCGGGTGAGGGGGCCGGCGCAGCGGCCATAGAAGGCGTTGTCGATGGGAACGCGGCCGTGGCTGGGCTTGTGGCCGACGACACCGCACCAGGAGGCGGGCAGCCGGATCGAACCGCCGATATCGGTGCCGAGATGGATCGGCCCGTAGCCCGCGGCCGCCGCCGCGCCCGACCCGGCCGAGGAGCCGCCCGGGCCCCTGGCGAGGTCCCAGGGGTTGCGGGTGAGGGGGTGGAAGCTCGACAGCCCGGAGGACAGCATGCCGTAATCCGGCATCGTCGTGGAGGCGAGGATCACCGCACCGTCCTCGCGCAGGCGGGCGGTGGCCGGCGCGTCGGCCGGGCTCGGGGGCGCGTCGTCCCGGGCGGCGGTGCCCAACGGCATCGGCACGCCTTTCGTGGCGATGTTCTCCTTGATGGTGACCGGCACCCCGTCGAGGGGCAGGGCCTCGCCCTTCATCCAGCGCGCCTCGGAGGCCCGGGCGGCGGCGAGCGCGGCCTCCGGCGCGAAGGCGTAGAGCGCGTGCAGGTGCGGCTCCTGCGCCTCGGCCCGGGCGATCACCGCTTGCGTCACCGCGACCGGCGAGACGGTGCGGCGTGCATAGAGGGCGAGAAGCTCGGTCGCCGTGAGATCGGCGAGGGTCGCGGACGGGGTCGGCTGGTCCATCGTGTCAGCGCGCCTCTGGCGTCTTGTCGGGCCGCCCGGCGAGGGCGACGTAAAAGCCGAGCCCGTCCTGGGACGGCAGGGTCTGCAGGCGCTCGACCCAGCCGCGCCGCTTGGCGTCGAGGAGCTGGCGGCCGACCGGCTGGAACAGAGTCTCGCCGCCGCCCGGCACCGGCCCGTCGAACCGCACCGCCACGGTCTTGCCCTTGGCGAAGCGGCTGCGCTCCAGCATGTCGGCGAGCGAGGCCTCGGCCTGCGCTCGGGGTGCGCCGCGCAGGTCGAGCACCGATTCGGCGTCGGTCACCCCGAGGGAGCCGCGCAGCTTGTTGGCGTAGAATTCGTCGAAATGGGGCAAGGGCGGCTCGGGCGTCAGAGGGGAAGGCCGTGATACAGAGCGGCAACGGGGATTTCCCCGCCGAGATCAGGCAGCGGGATCGTGTCGTCGCGGCCGAGGACGCGCAGGGACCAGTCCGGGCCGTTCCCGCGTGAACAGACCTCCACCCGGGCCTCGTCCTGATAGACGATCAGGTAGGCGCGCAAGGTCTGGAGGCCCTGGTAGAACGCCGCCTTGCGACCGCGGTCGTTATTCATGGTCGATGGCGACAGCACCTCGGCGACGATCAAGGGGTCGCGGGCGTAGCCGTCAGGAAGAAGTGGACCGCAGCGGACGACGAGATCGGGGATCGGGGCGTAATCGTCGATGAAATCGTTGCGCAGGCCGAGCCCGGGCAGCGCTCTGCATCCCAGCTTCTCCGCCAGCGTCGCAAGCTGGCGACCCAGGTTCATGACGATTTGCTGATGCCGCTCACCCGGCGGCGCCATCAACACCGCCTCGCCGTCGAGAAGCTCCCAGCGCTCCTCGTCCGGCCGGTCGCGGATCATTGCGATGAAATCGGCGACCCGCATCCGCGGGGCGCGCCGCAGCGCGAGCGACATGACGACTCCCTGTCACCGGCGCGATGGTAGCACCGGGCGGGAGCGGACGACAGCCCGCGGCGGTGAGGCACCGCGCCCGACCTTCGGGCGCGGTGCCTGGTTTTCAGGCGCTTACGCCCCGTGCACCAGCACGTTGCGGAACTGCCAGGGATCGCTCTCGTCGATGTCCTCCGGGAAGAGGCCCGGGCGGCCCGAGAGCGGGGTCCAGTCGGTGTAGACCCCGACCACGGGGCCGAGATACGGGGTCTGGACCTCGAGGCAGCGGCGGAAATCGACCTCGTCGGCCTCGACGATGCCGGCCTCGGGGTTCTCCAGCGCCCAGACCATGCCGGCGAGCACGGCGGAGGTCACCTGGAGGCCGGTGGCGTTCTGGTAGGGCGCGATGCGGCGGGTCTCCTCGATGGAGAGCTGCGAGCCGTACCAGTAGGCGTTCTTGCCGTGGCCGTAGAGCAGCACGCCGAGCTCGTCGATGCCGTCGACGATCTCGTTCTCGTCGAGGATGTGGTGCTTCTCCTGCACCTTGCCGGCCTGGCCCCACATCTCGTGCAGCGAGAGCACCGCCTCGTTGCAGGGATGGTAGGCGTAGTGGCAGGTCGGCCGGTAGACCGCCTTCCCGTCCTGGCGCACCGTGTAGTAGTCGGCGATCGAGATCGCCTCGTTATGCGTGACGAGGAAGCCGAATTGCGCCTGCGCGGTCGGGGTCCAGGAACGCACGCGGGTGTCGGCGCCGGGCTGCAGCAGGTAGATCGCCGGGGCGTCGTTGGGCAGGGTGCGGCCGTTCTCCGGCATCCAGGTCTCGTGGGTGCCCCAGCCGAGCTCCGCCGGCTGGTTGCCCTCGGACACGAAGCCCTCGACCGACCAGGTGTTGACGAAGACGCCCTGCGGCTTCTCCGACTTGGCGCGCTGGGTGTCGCGCTCGGCGATGTGGATGCCCTTGACGCCGACCTCGCGCATCAGCGCGGCCCACTCGTCGCGGGTCTTCGGCTCGGGAGTCTCGAGGCCGAGCTCGGACGAGAGGTTGAGGAGCGCCTGCTTGACGAACCACGACACCATGCCGGGGTTTGCGCCGCAGCACGACACCGCGGTCGGACCGCCTGGGTTGCGACGGCGCGCCTCGAGCACCTGCTCGCGGAGCGCGTAGTTGGTGCGGTCGGCAGGACCGGCATTCTTGTCGAAGTAGAAGCCCGGCCACGGCTCGGCGACGGTGTCGATGTAGAGCGCGCCGATCTCGCGGCACAGCTCCATGATGTCCCGCGACGAGGTGTCGACCGAGAGGTTGACGCAGAAGCCCTGGCCGCCGCCCTCGGTGAGCAGCGGGGTGAGCACTTCCCGGTAATTGTCCTTGGTCAGCGCGACCTGCTCGAAGCGCAGGCCGTGCTGGTCGGCAAGTGCCTTATGGGCGTCCGACGGCTCCACCACCGTGAACCGGGCCTTGTCGTAGGTGAAGTGGCGCTCGATCAGGGGAAGGGTGCCCCGGCCGATCGAGCCGAAGCCGATCATCACGATGGGGCCGCTGATGCGGCCGTGGACGGGCCAGTCGGTCATGGCGCTGAAGGTCTCCGGAATGATGGTCTGCGGTGAGCCCCGCCTGCGGGGGAAGCGCCCCCAGGCCGGTCGGTTCGACTAGCAGGCCAGGATGACGCGCGGGCGACGGGCTGATTGACCTCTCGGCTCCCCGGGGTCAACCCCGGGACCAGCCGCCGGCCCGAAACGCCCACGCGTCACCACCGGGTTAACCTGGCCGTCGGATTCGACATGCCGGAATCGCATGGCGCCGCTGCACTCGCGACGCTTGTGTGCAGCGCGGCAGCGTCCATATTGCGTTGCAACAAGAACACCGGAAACGCCCGCGCGCAATCTCACAGGAGATCCCGATGCTCGCGGTCATCACTCACTCTCTCATCGCCCCCGCCATCGACGAGCGCTCCGACATGGAGCCCGGCATCCTCACCCTCGTGAGCCGCATGGTCCACGCGATCCACGCCGCCAACCAGCGTCGCCTGGAGCGCCAGATCGGCGAGTACGTCGAGGTCAACGGCGGACGCATCACCGACGATCTCGAGCGCCGGATCGGCCAGCACTTCTGCTGATCGCGCCGCCCCGGTTCCCCGGGGCAACGCACTCGATGGCCAAGCAAGGCGCCAGGGGCGGCACACGCCCTTCAGGCGCCTTCTTGGTGTTTGGGCGCTACTGGGCTTCGACTGACCGCGCAGCGGGCTCGACTCGAGTTGTCCTCGCCTCGAGGCTGCGCACGGGACTGTCACGACCGAGGGCAGGCCCCGAACCGCGGGAGCCGAAACAGGATCGCCCTCGGTACGTATGTACGACGGAAGCTCCCGCTATCACCGCACCGCTCGTGCCCGCCCCCGATCGCGAAGCGCCAAGGCGGTCAGCCACAATGCCAGTATCGCCGTGATCGGCCAGGCGAGGAGCCAGGCGAAAAATCCGAAGAACAGCAGATCGGTTTGCCATCCCGCCGAGGCTTTGGGGTGGCATCGGAAGGACATCTGGGCGGAAACGTCCTGAAATCCTGCCATCTCCTCCGTCAGGGCCGCGCTCAACCGGTACTGGCCGGGAGGAAGAGGAAGCGAATTGCTCACGGCGCGGTAGAAGCCCTCCGCGTCGAACCCGTCGCTCCCGGTATTCTCTGCTTTGCCCCAGGCCACCAGCTGCCCGGCCATGTCGCGGAAGGACCATCGCAACGGAATGGCGATCCCCTCGGCCGTTCCGTATTGCCCGACGAGGCGCCGCATGTCCTCGCGTGCGCGCGTCTTGCTGGACAGACGGAGACCGAGCCTGTGCGGGCAGGACAGGCGGACGAACACGTCCGTCTCGACCCGACCGGGAGGCGACAAGGAGAGGGACGCGTCCAGGGGATCGGCTGTGATCCATCGCGACCAGATGCCGAAGGCGACCGCGAAGGCAACGACGACGAGGAGAGCGACCGTCAGCCACCGGTAGCGGATGAAGAAGGCGCCCATGATTCCCGCGTGTGCTGGATGTTGCAGGTCGCACGAACCGGCGACGAACCGCGGCCTTTGCACGACCGGCCCCGATATCCGTCCCTCGGCCTCAGCCGCCCTCTTCGAGACGGGGTGTCGTCGACGCGAGAACGGTTCGATCAGCAGGCAAGCCCGGACAGTTTCTCAATCCCCCACCAGCGCCAGGTCGTCCCGGTGCACCATCGCGGCCCGGCCGGGATAGCCCAGCACCGCCTCGATCTCCCGGCTCGACCGGCCGAGGATGCGGGCGGCGTCGTCGCTGTCATAGGCGACGAGGCCGCGGGCGAGAACGAGGCCGTCGCCCGAGCGGATCGTCACCGCGTCACCGCGGCTGAAGCTGCCCTCGACACGGGTGACTCCGACAGGAAGCAGGCTCGCCCCGCCCTGCAGCGCACGGGCCGCGCCGGCATCGATCGTCAGGGTGCCACGGGGTTCGAGCGAGCCGCCGATCCAGGTCTTGCGCGCCGCGCCCGGCGTCGAGCCGGCGAGGAACCACGAGCAGCGCGCGCCGCCCGCCACCGCCTTGAGGGGGTTCTTGCCCCGCCCGTCGGCGATCATCATCTGGGTGCCGCCCTGGATGGCGATCTTGGCCGCCTCGACCTTCGTACGCATCCCGCCGCGCGACAGTTCCGAAGCCGGACCGCCGGCCATGGCGTCGATCTCCGGGGTGATCCGGGCGATGACGGGCAGGTGGCGGGCCGTCGGGTCGCTCGCGGGCGGGGCGGTATAGAGCCCGTCGATGTCGGAGAACAGCACCAGGAGGTCGGCGCCGATCATCGTGGCGACCCGGGCGGCGAGGCGGTCGTTGTCGCCGTAGCGGATCTCCGAGGTCGCCACCGTGTCGTTCTCGTTGACGACCGGGACCGCACGTTCCTCGAGGAGCTTCAGGGTGGTGGCTCGCGCGTTGAGATAGCGCCGGCGCGATTCCGTGTCCTGCGGCGTCACCAGGATCTGGCCGGCGACGATGCCGTGATGGGCGAGCGCCTCCGACCAGTGGCGGGCCAGCGCGATCTGGCCCACGGCGGCGGCGGCCTGGCTCTCCTCCAGCCGCAGGGGACCGGGGCCGAAGCCCAGCACCGTGCGCCCGAGGGCGATCGAGCCCGAGGACACCACCAGCACGTCGACGCCGCGCCCGTGCAGGTCGGCGATGTCCTCGGCGAGGGCCGCGAGCCAGGCGTGGCGCAGCCGCCCCCGCGCCCGGTCGACGAGGAGCGCCGATCCGACCTTCAGGACGACGCGGCGGAACTGGTCGAGGGTGGGCGTGAAGGGAGGGGTGTCCTGGGGACCGGGCGCGGAGGGCGTGAGCATGGAACCGAACGTCAGGGTGCGGCGGGAATGAGGTCCGTGTGGACGTCGTCGTTCCCCTCGACGAGGAGCGGCAGATCCCGGGCCCGTGCGACCGCGTAAGCCTGCTGCCGCCCCGGTTCAACTGCCCGGATGGCCGAGAATTCGGCCAGCCCGGATAAACCCGTCGCGAACCGTGATGGACGCTGCGATCGAAACGGTCGCCGGTCCCTCACGCCTCAAGGTCGGCGGCGTCCTGGGCGGCGTCCTGCGCGGCGGCGGCCTCGTTGAGGCCGGGGCGGGGCAGGCGCACCAGGACGATCGTGCCGACGCCTTCCTCGGAGCGGATGCGCAGGCCGCCGCCATGCAGCTCGGCGAGCGAGCGGGCGATGGCGAGGCCGAGTCCGGAGCCCTTGTAGCTGCGGGCGAAGTTCGTCTCGACCTGCTCGAAGGGGTAGCCGAGCTTCGGCAGGGCCGCCTTCGGGATGCCGATGCCGCTATCCTCGACGAAGATGTGGACCGCGTCGATCGCGCGGCGCGTGCGCACCGCGACCCGGCCGGCCTCGGGCGTGAACTTCACGGCGTTCTGCAGCAGGTTGACCAGGATCTGGTGCAGGGCGCGCTCGTCGGCCATCACCAGGGTGTCGGCACTCATCTCGACGCTGACCGTGAGACCCTTGGCGCGGGCCGGCTCGGCGATCAGCTTGAGGGCGCGCTCCAGCGCCTCGCCCACCGCCACCGGCTGCTTGACGAGCTTCACCCGGCGGGCGTCGATCCGCGACATGTCGAGGATGTCGTCGATGACCGAGAGCAGGTAATGCCCGCTCGACCGGATGTCGCGGCAATATTCGCGGTACTTCTCGGAGCCGAGCGCCCCGAAGACCTCGCCCTCCATCACCTCGGCGAAGCCCAGGATGGCGTTCAGCGGGGTGCGCAGCTCGTGGCTCATATTGGCCAGGAACTCGGATTTGGAGCGGTTGGCGCTCTCGGCCTGGGCCTTCTGGTCGAGGTAGCGCTCGGCGAGGTCGGCGAGCTGCTGGGTCTGGATCTCGAGGGTGCGGCGCGAGCGCTTGAGGTCGGCGATGGTGGCGATGAGCTGGCGCTCGGATTCCACGAGGCGCTCCTGGTGGCGTTTCAGCGCCGTGATGTCGGTGCCGACCGAGACGTAGCCGCCATCCTTGGTGCGGCGCTCGCTGATCTGCAGCCAGCGGCCGTCCGCGAGCTCGGCCTCGAAGGTGCGGGCGCCGGCCTCCGGGAACTCGCCGGCGGGAATCTCGCGCCGCACGGTCGGCAGGGCGGCGCGCCCCATGATGGCGTCGTAGCGGCGCCCGGGCTGCGCCTCGTCGGCGGTGAGGGCATGCAGGCGCCGGAACTTCGAGTTGCACAGGACCAGGCGGTTCTGCGCGTCCCAGAGCACGAAGGCCTCCGACACCGCTTCGACGGCGTCGCGCAGGCGCATGTCGGCGGTGGCGGTCGATTCGGCCAGCCGGCGCTGCTCCGAGATGTCGATGACGATGCCGACGAGGTGGCGGCCGTTATCCTCCAGATCCTGGACGATCTCGGCCCGGGCCTTGAGCCAGACCCAGTCGCCGCCGGCGGCGCGGATGCGGAACTCGTGGTCGACGGTGGTGTCGCGGGCCGCCAGCTGGCGCGCGAGGCCGTAGAGGTCGGTGTCGTCCGGGTGGACCAGGGCGTTGACGTCGCCGAAGGAGAGGAATTCCTGCTCCCGGACGTAACCGAGGAGCTGGTACATCGAATCCGACCAGTAGATCCGGCCGCGCGGGATGTCCCAGTCCCACAGGCCGCAGCGCCCGCGGCCGAGCGCCGTGTCGAGACGCTGGCGCACCTGCTCGCAGACCCGGTCGACGGCCCGGGCCCGGTCGGCCTGGAGCGCGTAGGCGAGGCCGGTGCAGACCACCACCAGGGCCACCGCGCCGACCAGCACCGCCGCGGTCCGCGCCCGGGTGCTCCAGATCGCCGTCACCGAATCGAGGGTCTGGACCACCGCGACCTGCGCGACCCCGCCGCCCCCCGTCACCGTCCGCACGGTGGCGAGCGCCCGCTCGCCGTTGCCGAGCACCACCGGGAGCACGCCGGCGCGCTCGCCCATGATGCCGAGGACCTGAACCTCGCCGACGAGTTCGGCGAAGCCGCGGGGTAGGCCCGGGCGCTCCGGCATGGCGGCCAGGATCGCGTCGTCGGCGCCGATCAGCAGCACGGTCCGGCCGGGTGGCAGGCTGCCGACGGGCAGGAGACGCACCAGCCGCTCGCGCAGGACGGCCGGCGTCACGGCTTCCGCAAGCCCGGGCATCGGCGCGGGCCGGGCCAGCGCGGTCGGCAGCGTCCCGGCCAGCAGGCGGGCCACGAGGTCGATCTCGCGCCGCGCATCGCCCACCACCTCCTCGCGGTGACCGGTGAGCTGCAGGGCGGTGACGGTGGCGAGGCAGATCAGGAAGGCCGCCAGCATCGCCGGAACGGCGAAGCGGAGCCAGGATTCGGCATGGGCGAGCCGCTGGTGCGCCGTCTTCGAAGACCGGCTGATCCCGAGGATCGTCGCGGCACGCTCCGAGAAGGGGGCGGGATCCGCCTCCAGCATACCCAAACCCCCAACGGAACAGAAAGACAGATGCCGCGGAGGTTTCCAGCAGGCCCCCGAATCGAGGCTCAATCTGGCATTTCCACAAGCATTTTGTCCAGCGTCTCGCGTCGTGGAAATGAAGTGTTAACCACTGAGCCCGACCCCCACCGGACGGACGGGATGCGCGATTCTACCTGTCGTTACAGAGGTTTGTGCATTATCTCGCCGGAGCGAGCGACCGTCCGGCGATGTCGCTGACGTCGGGGGAGAGGCCCGGTGCCTCCGCGACCCGGCGCAACGCCGCCTCGGCGTGCCGGCGGCGGCCGCCCTCGACCATACGCCAAGTATTGAAGGCGGTTAGCAGCCGCGCCGCGACTTGCGGGTTTTTTCCGTCGAGGGCCAGCACGACCTCCGCGGTCAGGTCGTAGCCGGCGCCGTCGGGCCGGTGGAACTGGCTCGGATTGTTGAGGCTGAAGCTCGCGATCAGGGAGCGGACCCGGTTCGGGTTGCCGAGCGAGAAGGCGGCGTGGTGCATCAGGCCGCGGACCCGCTCCAGGGTACCGGCCTCCGGGATCATCGCCTGGAGGGCGAACCACTTGTCGAGCACCAGGGGCTCGCCGCGATAGGCCTCGCCGAAACGGGCGAGCGCAGTCTCCCGGGCCTCCCCCGGCACGAGGCTCAAGGTGGCCAGCGCCGCGAGGCGATCGGTCATGGTCGCCGCCCCCGCGAGCTGCGCCACGGCCAGCGCGGTTCCGGACTCAGGGTCGGCCGCCGTCACGAGGTCGAGGGCGGCGTTGCGCAGGGACCGGCGTCCGGCGCTGGCGGCATCGGGGCTGAAGGGCGCGCCCTCCGGCTCGGCCAGGGCCTCGCGCAAGGCGAGGAGCCGGGGGCCGAGGTCGCGGCCGAGCTGCACCCGCAGGGTCTGGCGGGCGCGCCAGATCGCGTCCGGGTCGATCTCGGCGCCGATCGCCTGGGCGATCTCCTGCTCGCCCGGCAGGGTCAGGACCAGGGCCGCGAAGGCGGGATCGGCAAGAGTCCCGCCAGCCGCGGCCTCGCCGTCGAGGAAGGTCGCCAGCGCAGCGGTGAGGCTCGCGCCGTCCGGCCCGGCCTCGCCAGCCAGGGGGGCATCCGCGCGGGCCCGCCCGACCAGCACCTCCATGGCGAGGCTCTGGGCCGCCTGCCAGCGGTTGAAGGCATCCCCGTCATGGGCGAGCAGGGTCAGGCGCTCGTCGCGGGTCAGCGCGTGCTCGACCTTCACGGGCGCCGAGAAGCCGCGAAACAGCGACGGCACCGGGGCCGCATCCAGCCCGCCGAAGACCAGGCTGTCCTCGGCCCGGTCGAGCACGAACACCCCGTCGCGCACCCGCTCGCTCGCCGCCTCGACCGGTCCCCCGCCCGGGGCGACGAGCCCGAGGACGACCGGGATCACCAGCGGCTGCGGCGCGGCCGGGGCGGCGGCCTCGGTGGCGACGACCGGCAGGCTCTGGCGGAACGTCAGGGTGTAGGTCCGCGCCGCCGCGTCGTAGGTGCTCGACACCGCGACGGTCGGGGTGCCGGCCTGGGCGTACCAGCGGGAAAAGGCGGAGAGATCCCGCCCGCTCTCGGCCGCGAAGGCCGCGAGGAAGTCCTCCACCGTGGCGGCGGTGCCGTCGCAGACCGTGAAGTAGCGGTCCATGCCGGCCCGGAAGGTCTCGGGCCCGAGGAACGTGCGCAGCATCCGGACGATCTCGGCGCCCTTCTCGTAGACCGTCGCGGTGTAGAAGTTGTTGATCTCGCGATAGGCCTGCGGCCGCACCGGATGGGCGAGGGGCCCGGCATCCTCCGGAAACTGGCGGGCGCGGAGCGTCCGCACCTCGGCGATGCGATGGACCGGGCGCGAGCGCTCGTCGGACGAGAATTCCTGATCGCGGAAGACCGTCAGACCTTCCTTGAGGCAGAGCTGGAACCAGTCGCGACAGGTCACCCGGTTGCCGGACCAGTTGTGGAAGTACTCGTGGGCGATGATCGCCTCGATGTTGGCGTAGTCCGCGTCGGTCGCGGTCTCGGGGCTCGCCAGCACGTACTTGTCGTTGAAGATGTTGAGGCCCTTGTTCTCCATCGCCCCCATGTTGAAGTCGGAGACCGCGACGACGTTGAAGACGTCGAGGTCGTAGGCGCGGCCGAAGGTGCGTTCGTCCCAGGCCATCGAGCGGGCCACCGCGTCGAGGGCGAAGTCGGCGCGGCCCTCCTTGCCGGGCTCGACATAGACCGCGATCTCGACGTCGCGGCCCTCCATGGTGGTGAAGCGCGAGCCGACGCGGCCGAGCCGGCCGCCGACGAGGGCGAACAGGTAGGCGGGCTTCGGGTGGGGGTCGTGCCAGATCGCGTAGTGGCGGCCCGGGCCCGCCTCGCCCTGCTCGACCGGGTTGCCGTTGCCGAGGAGCACCGGCGCCGCCTCCCGGCTGCCCTCGATCCGGGTGGTGAAGACCGCCATCACGTCCGGCCGGTCGAGGAAGTAGGTGATGCGCCGGAAGCCGTCGGCCTCGCACTGGGTGCAGTAGACGCCGTTCGAGCGGTAGAGCCCCATCAGCTTGGTGTTGGTGCTCGGGTTCACCTGCGTCTCGATCTCGAGGACGAAGGGACGCTGCGGCGGCTGGTGCAGGGTGAGCGCCCGGGGCGTCACCGCGACCGCGCCGGGCCCGGTCGGCTGGCCGTCGAGCGCGATGGCGACGAGCGTCAGCTCGTCACCGTCGAGGACGAGCGGCGCGCCCGGCTCGCCCGCCGGGTTCGGCCGCAAGCCCAGCGTCGCGGTGATCCGGGTCTCGGTCGGATGCAGGCGCACGTCGAGGTCGACCCGGTCGATCAGGTAGTCGCTGGGGCGGTAGTCGGCGAGGCGGACGATCGTCTGCATGGCGGGTCTCGCGGGCGCTCGCGAACGGCGCGGGGTTCGGACGGGATCTGAGGAATCAGGCTTTGCACCGCCGCCGGCCCCAGCGCAACGCGGGATGCGCGGGGCTCCCCGCGGGAGCACCCGTGCCCTAGCTACGACGCCGAAACCGGGCGGCCCCTGCGCATCCGGCCACGAGGACGAGAGAGCCCCATGGAATACCTGCACACGATGGTCCGCGTCGCCGATCTCGACCGGGCGCTGGACTTCTACTGCAACAAGTTCGGCCTGCAGGAGGTGCGCCGCACCGAGAGCGAGAAGGGCCGCTTCACCCTGGTGTTCCTGGCCGCCCCGGGCGATGCCGCGCGGGCGAAGGACACGAAGTCCCCGCTGCTGGAACTGACCTACAACTGGGACCCGGAGGAGTATACCGGCGGGCGCAACTTCGGTCACCTGGCCTACCAGGTCGACGACATCTACGCGACCTGCCAGAAGCTCCAGGATGCCGGCGTGACCATCAACCGCCCGCCGCGGGACGGCCACATGGCGTTCGTGCGCTCGCCGGACGGGATCTCGATCGAGATCCTGCAGAAGGGCGGCGCGAAGCCGCCGCAGGAGCCCTGGGCCTCGATGCAGAACACCGGCAGCTGGTGAGGCATGGCGGGCGGGCCGCCTTCGCGGCTCGCCCGCTCGCAGGTCCCGGGCTCAGGCCTCGGCGGTCGGCGTGATGCCGAGCTCGGCGAGCTTGGCGTGGATCGCCGTGACCGATCGCTTGAGCTTCAGGCTCATGACGGACGCCGGGATGCCCTCCCGCGCCATGGTCCGGAGCTGCTGCACGGTGTCGAGCGTCCAGCCCGCCTCGATGTTCTCGCTCATCAGGGTTGCCTCCGTGGCGGCGGCCGCGTGCGGCGGCCTTGATACGGGCAGGTAGGGAGTATCCCGAGCGCGGCAACCCGCGCGAGGAGCCGCGAGGGGCACGGCCGCCCCGACGCGGGCACGCTCGCGTCGCCTGTGCCTTGACGCCGGCGCGCCCGCGTCGCACATCGGCGCCGTCAGCCGGCCGGGCGGCCGCTCCGGTCCTGTCAGCGGGTTCGCCCGTGCGCGGGACCGGGGAGGAAAGTCCGGGCTCCATGAAGAGACGGTGCCGGATAACGTCCGGCGGGGGCGACCCCAGGGACAGTGCCACAGAGAGCAGACCACCGCACCGCGGGTCCTTCGGGATTCGCTGCGGCCAGGGTGAAAGGGTGCGGTAAGAGCGCACCGCGGACGCGGCAACGCGGACGGCACGGCAAACCCCACCGGGAGCAAAACCGAATAGGGGCGGCACGCGCGCTCGTCGCGCAGGGCTTCTTCAGGCCCGTCGCCCGGGTTGGTTGCTCGAGGCGGCCGGTAACGGTCGTCCCAGAGGAATGGCCGCCACGTCAGGGGGATCCTCGCGGATGCCCCGGGCCATACAGAACCCGGCTTACAGGCCGGCTGATACCCAATTTCTCGACAGTGATGCCTCCGGGCCGGCGCTCAGCCGCCGCCGCCCGGGACGCATTGCCGAGGTAGAGTCCGGTCGGCCTCCCGAACAGGCGACGACGCCTCGACTTTCCGCCGGTGCCCGCCGGTGTCACAAGCCTTCGTTAACCTTGCTGGTCTCTGATGGCACACGGACGGGTGCTGCCCGTCGCGTGTGCCCTCGCGTTGACGACCCCAGAGGCCCATGATACCCCGAGCCACCCCGTTCCCGGCGATTCCCGCACCGGCGACCATGCCCCGCCGAAGCGGGCCCGATGGTCGCGCGGCGATGTCGGGCGTGGACAGAGCGGCGCCCTGGCGCCGGACCCGGCCGGCCTCGGCCCGGCTCGTGCGGACAGCGGAGCACCATGGATCGTCACGCGTCAGAGCGCGCTCGCCGCGCGCGGTGTGTCGTCGTCTCGGGAGGCCGGCCGTGACCGACGCGCCCCACATTCCTGTCCTGCTCGATGAAGTCCTGGGCGCGCTTCGCCTCGGCGACGCGCCGGCCCGGGTGATCGACGGCACCTTCGGGGCCGGCGGCTACACCAGGGCCATCCTGGCGGCCCATCCGGGCAACCAGGTGCTGGCCATCGACCGCGACCCGACCGCGATCGCCGCCGGCCAGGCGCTGGTGGAACGGGAGGCCGGTCGCCTCGTGCTGGTCCAGGGCCGCTTCGGCGACCTCGACGCGCTCGCGCGGGACCACGGTTTCGCGGACGCCGACGGCGTCGTCCTCGATATCGGCGTGTCGTCGATGCAGCTCGACCAGGCCGAGCGGGGCTTCTCGTTCCGGTTCGACGGTCCCCTCGACATGCGCATGGAGCGGGCCGGGGAGAGCGCGGCGGATCTCGTCAACGAGGCCTCGGAAGCCGCGCTCGCCGACGTGATCTACCATTACGGCGAGGAGCGCCGGGCCCGGGCGGTCGCCCGCGCCCTGATCGAGGCGCGCCGGCGCGGCCGCATCGAGACCACGGCCGCCTTGGCCGAGATCGTCGCCGGGGTCGTGCGGGCGGAGCCCGGCAGCGGCATCCACCCGGCGACGCGGACGTTCCAGGCCCTGCGCATCGCGGTCAACGACGAGCTCGGCGAGCTGCAGCGGGCGCTCCATGCCGCGGAGCGCACCCTGCGCCCCGGCGGGCGCCTCGCGGTGGTGACCTTCCACTCGCTGGAGGACCGCATCGCCAAGCAATTCTTCTCGGCCCGCAGCGGCCGCGCGGTGGCGGCCTCGCGCCACCAGCCGATGGCGGCGCAGCCGGCACCCCGCAGCTTCACCCTCGCCACCAAGGGGCCGGTCGCCGCGGGCGAGGCCGAGTGCCGGGCCAATCCCCGCGCCCGCTCGGCCAAGCTCCGGGCCGGCGAGCGCACCGACGCAGCACCGCCGCCGCCCTTGAGCGCGCTGGAGGCCCTGGCCTCCCTGCCCGAGCCCCAGACCCGGGGAGGGCGCCGGTGATCCGCCTCCTGCACCTCGCGGCGATCGCCGGGCTCATCGCCTCGGCCATCTACGCCTACTCGATCAAGTACGACACGCTCTACCAGGCCGAGCAGGTCGCCAAGCTGAAGACGCGCCTGCGCAAGGAGCGCGACGCGATCGCGGTCCTGCGCGCCGAGTGGCAGCTCCTGACCCGGCCCGACCGGCTCCAGGGCGCCGTCGACAAGTACCTGACGCTGGAGCCGATCGGCACCGGCCATCTCGCGCGGCTCGCCGACCTGCCCGCCAAGGTCGATCGCGGCGACGAGATCGCCCGCAAGCTCGAGGCGCTCGGCCTCGGCGCCACCGCGACCCCGGCCGCCAAGGAACGCGCGCCCTCGACCACCGGGGCCACCGCGGCCCGGCCCGAGGAGCCCCGCACCACCGGCTCCACCTCCACCCGCACCCCGACCGCCAAGAGGTAGGCGCCGTGACCCAGGATCCGGACTTCCAGGCTCACGCTCCCCTCGAGACGGACGCCGCGCCCGAGGCCGGCACCGCGCAGCCCGTGGACGACGCCCCCCCGCCCGCGCCCCGGCGCAGCCTCGCCTCCATGCTGCGCGGCGGCGTGACGGCGATGTTCCGCCTGTCGGTGGAGCGCAGTTCCGCCCGCGTCGGCCTCGTCAGCCTCGTCTTCGGCGCGGTGTTCCTCACCCTGATGGGCCGGCTCGCCAGCTTCGCGCTGTTTCCCGACGATCCGGTCACCGCCTCGGCCCGCCGCGCCGAGGCCGGCGGCACGACTCAGATCCGGCCCGACATCATCGACCGCAACGGCGAGATCCTGGCCACGGACATCCGCACCGTCTCGGTCTTCGCCGAGCCGAAGAACATCTACGACAAGGACGAGGCGGTCGAGCTGCTCACCGCCGTGCTGCCGGAGATCAACGCCCGCGACCTGCGCGAGAAGCTCTCCTCGAAGAAGGGCTTCGTCTGGGTCAAGCGCGAGATCACCCCGCGCCAGCAGGTCGAGGTCCACCGCCTCGGCATCCCGGGCGTCGGCTTCCTGCCCGACCACAAGCGGGTCTACCCGAACGGCACCGCGGCCGCCCACATCCTCGGCGTGACCAACCTCGACAATGTCGGCATCGCCGGCATGGAGAAGTACATCGACCGCCAGGGTCTGCGCGACCTCACCAGCCTCGGCTTCGTCGAGAAATCGGCCGACATGGCGCCGGTCCAGCTCTCGATCGACCTGCGCGCCCAGCACGCGGTGCGCGACGAGCTGGCCTGGGGCATGGAGCATTACCGCGCCAAGGCGGCGGCCGGCGCGATCCTCGACGTGACCACCGGCGAGGTGATCGCGCTCGCCTCGCTCCCCGATTTCGATCCGAACGAGCCGAAGGACGCGCTCGACCCCGACCGGATCAACCGGATGAATGTCGGCGTCTACGAGATGGGCTCGACCTTCAAGGCGATGACGCTCGCCATGGCGCTCGATTCGGGCAAGTTCACCGTCAACTCGACCTTCGACACCCGCGGCGGCGTGCTGCACTGGGGCCGGCAGAAGATCCACGAGTATCACGGCACCAACCGGGTCATCACGATGCCGGAGGTCTTCACCCACTCGTCGAACATCGGCTCGGCCAAGATGGCGCTCGGCATCGGCGTGCCCGGCCACAAGGCCTTCCTGAAGAAGATGGGCCTGCTCGACCGGATGCGGACCGAATTGCCGGAGAGCGCCGAGCCGATCATCCCGCCGCGCTGGACCGAGATCAACACCATCACGATCGCGTTCGGCCACGGTCTCGCGGTGGCGCCGCTCCAGGCCTCGGCGGCGGTGGCGGCGATCGCCAATGGCGGTTTCCTGATGACGCCGACCTTCCTCAAGCGCACCGAATCGGAAGCGCGCGAGAAGGCGACGCAGGTGCTCTCGGCCCAGACCAGCGAGGCGATGCGCTACATCATGCGCCTCAACGCCACCGAGGGCTCGGCCAAGAAGGCGGCGATTCCGTACTACTACGTCGGCGGCAAGACCGGCACCGCCGAGAAGGTGATCCGCGGCCGCTACGTCAAGAACCGGCTGTTCACGACGTTCATGGCGGTCGCGCCGATGGACAAGCCGAAATACCTGTTCGTGACCATCATGGACGAGCCGCAGCCGGTGGCGGCGGAATCCGGCCCCTACGCCACTGCCGCCTACAATTCGGGCGTCGTGACCGGCCGGGTGATCGCCCGGGTCGCTCCGATCCTCGGACTGCCGCCGCAATTCGAGCCGCCGGTCAAGCCGTTCCCGCTGATGGTCAAGCTCGGCGCCTATCACGTCAACATGCTGGACGGAAAATGAGCCCCACCCTCGGCGACCTGTTCGCGGAGGCCGGTGCGGATGCCGGTCTTCCCGTCACCGGCCTGACCGCCGACAGCCGCAAGGTCGAGCCCGGCTTCGTCTTCCTGGCGGTGCCCGGCAACGCCGCGGACGGCCGGCTCTTCGCGGCGAAAGCCGCGGCGGCGGGTGCGGTCGCGATGGTCGCGCAGGGCGAGCGCCCGGCCGACCTGCCCGATTCGGTCGCCTATCTCTCGGTCCCCGATGCCCGGGTCGCGCTCGCCGCCGCCGCCACCCGGCTGCATCCGGGCCAGCCCGGCACGGTCGTCGCCGTCACCGGCACCAGCGGCAAGAGCTCGGTCGCGGATTTCGTGCGCCAGATCTACGGCCGCCTCGGCCGGCAGGCGGCGAGCCTCGGCACGCTCGGGGTGATCACCACTTCGGGCGCCGCCTACGGCTCGCTGACGACGCCCGACCCGATCACGCTGCACGGGACCCTCGATCGGCTCGCCCGCGACGGCGTGACGGAACTGGCGATGGAGGCCTCCTCGCACGGCATCGAGCAGAGCCGCCTCGACGGGGTGCGCCTGACGGCCGCCGGCTTCACCAATCTGGGCCACGACCACCTCGACTATCACGGCACGCCGGAGGCCTACCTGCAGGCCAAGCTCCGGCTGTTCACGACCCTGCTGCCGCAGGACGGCACGGCGGTCGTCAACGCCGACGGGCCGCAGAGCCAGGCGGTGATCGCGGCGGTTCGCGACCGCGGCCTGCGCCTCGTCACCACCGGCCGGGCCGGGGAGGGGGTCCGCCTCGTCTCCGCCCGCCAGGAGGATTTCGCCCAGCGCCTCGAGATCGCGGTGTCCGGGACCACCCACACGGTCGATCTGCCCCTCGTCGGGACGTTCCAGGTCGAGAACGCGCTTCTCGCCGCCGGCCTCGTGCTCGCGACTCCGGCCGGCGCCGGGCGCGAGTCCGAGGTCGTCGCGGCTCTCGGCCACCTCGCCGGGGTGTCCGGGCGGCTGGAGCGGGTCGCCACCGTGCGCGACGCGCTCTGCATCGTCGATTACGCCCACAAGCCCGACGCGCTCGCCAACGTCCTCGACGCCTTGCGCGCCTTCACCACCGGGCGCCTCGTCTGCATCGTCGGCTGCGGCGGCGACCGCGACCGCGCGAAGCGCCCGCTGATGGGCCGGATCGCCGCCGAGAAGGCCGATCGGGTCATCGTCACCGACGACAATCCCCGCAGCGAGGACCCCGCGACGATCCGCGCCGCGATCCTGGCGGCGGCGCCGGGCGCCGAGGAGATCGGCGACCGGGCCGAGGCCATCCGGTCGGCGGTACGCGACCTTCGTGCCGGCGACGTGCTGCTGGTAGCCGGCAAAGGTCATGAAACCGGCCAGATCATCGGCGACCGCAGATTGCCCTTCTCCGACCGCGACGCGGTCCTGAGCGCGATCGAGGAGACCCGCGCATGACCGAGCCTCTCTGGACCCTGGACGACGCCGCCGCCGCCATGGGCGGCCGGGTCGTCGCGGACGCCTCCGCGCCGCGGGACCTGTCCGGAATCTCGATCGACACCCGGACCCTGAAGGTCGGGGACCTGTTCTTCGCCATCCGGGGCGAGGCCCGCGACGGCCACGACTTCGTGCACGACGCGCTCGCGCGCGGCGCCGGCGCCGCCGTGGTGGCCGAGGAGCGGGTTGGCGATCTCACGGATGCCGGCCCGGTGATCGCCGTGCCGTCCCGGGGCGAGGACGGCGTGCTCGCCGCCATGCAGGGCTTGGCGGTCGCGGCGCGTGCCCGGACGGGCGCACGGGTGCTCGCCGTCACCGGCTCGGTCGGCAAGACCGGCACCAAGGAGGCCCTGCGCCACGTGCTCGCCGCGCAAGGCGCCACCCACGCCTCGGTCGCCTCCTACAACAACCACTGGGGCGTTCCCCTCACCTTGAGCCGGATGCCGGCATCGAGCGCCTTCGGGGTGTTCGAGGTCGGCATGAACCATGCCGGCGAGATCGCTCCCCTGACCCGGCTGGTGCGGCCCGAGATCGCGATCGTCACGACCGTCGAGCCGGTCCATATCGAGCATTTCCGCTCGCTGTCGGGCATCGCCGACGCCAAGGGCGAGATCTTCTCCGGCCTGGAGCCCGGCGGCGTCGCGATCATCAACCGCGACAACCCGAATTTCGAGCGGCTGAAGGCGCATGCGCTCGCCTCCCGGGCCGGCCGCATCGTGAGCTTCGGCGAGCATCGCGAGGCCGACGTGCGGGCCGAACGCATCGTGATGCGCCCCGACCTCTCGATCGTCGACGTGCGGGCGATGGGCCAGGCGGTCACCTACCAGCTCGGCACCCCGGGCCGGCACACGGCGCTGAACTCGCTCGCGGTCGTCGCCGCCGTGCAGGCGCTCGGCGCCGATCTTGCGCTCGCCGCCCTCTCGCTGGCGCAGCTGCGCCCGCCGGCCGGCCGCGGCGCCCGCACGATGCTGCGCATCGGCGACGGCGAGGCGCTCCTCGTCGACGAGAGCTACAACGCCAACCCGGCCTCGATCCGGGCCGCCCTCAGCACGCTCGCCGGGGTCGAGACCGCGGGCCGCCGCATCGCGGTCCTGGGCGACATGATGGAACTCGGCACCGATGCGCCCGCCCTGCACCGCGACCTGGCGGCGGCGATCGAGGAGCACGGCATCGACCTCGTCCTCACCGCTGGCCCCCTGATGCAGGAGCTGTTCGAGGCGCTGCCGGCCTCCCGCCGCGCTGCCGCCCGGCCGAGCTCGGCCGAGCTCGTCGATCCGCTGCTCGACCTCCTGCGCTCCGGCGACGCCGTGGTGGTCAAGGGCTCGAACAGCACCCGCATGGGGCGGATTGTCGAGGCGCTCAAAGCCCGCTACGGCGGCGCCGACCAGGATCTCGCCGTCGGCCGGTCCGGCTGAGCGACCCTCGAAGGACTTCTGACGCGGCGGCGCGGGCCTCAGAACCCGGGGCTGCCGCTCGCCCACGATCGGATGAATCCGGGATGCTCTACCTCCTCTCCGACCTGAGCGGCGTGTTCTCGCCGCTCAATGTCTTCCGCTACATCACCTTCCGGACCGGCGGCGCGCTGTTCACGGCGGGCTTCTTCGTGTTCTGGTTCGGGCCCTGGATCATCTCGCTCCTGCGCCTGCGCCAGGGCAAGGGCCAGCCGATCCGCGAGGACGGCCCGCAATCGCACCTGCTGACGAAGCGCGGCACGCCGACCATGGGCGGGCTGATGATCCTGGCGGGCACGCTGGTGGCGGTGCTGCTCTGGGCCAACCCGCGCAACCACTACGTCTGGATCGTCATGATGGTGACGCTGGGCTTCGGCGCCATCGGCTTCTACGACGACTATCTCAAGGTCACGAAGCAGAGCCACAAGGGCTTTTCCGGCAAGTTCCGCCTCGGCCTCGAGGCGCTGATCGCGATCGCGGCCTGCGTGGCGGTGGCCGAGTACTCGGCGCCGGGCCTCGCCTACCGGCTCGCCTTCCCGGTCTTCAAGGACGCGATCATCAATCTCGGCCTGTTCTACGTCGCCTTCGCGGGCTTCGTGATCGTGGGCGCGGGCAACGCGGTCAACATCACCGACGGCCTCGACGGGCTCGCCATCGTGCCGGTGATGATCGCGGCGGCCACCTTCGGGATCATCGCCTACCTCGTCGGCAACGTGATCTACGCCTCCTACCTCCAGGTGAACTACGTCCCGGGCACCGGCGAGCTCGCGGTGATCTGCGGCGCGCTGATCGGGGCGGGCCTCGGCTTCCTGTGGTTCAACGCGCCGCCGGCCCAGATCTTCATGGGCGATACCGGCTCGCTGGCGCTCGGCGGCCTGCTCGGCACCGTCGCGGTGGCGACCAAGCACGAGATCGTGCTCGGCATCGTCGGCGGCCTGTTCGTGCTGGAGATCCTGTCGGTCATCATCCAGGTCGCGTCGTTCAAGCTCACCGGCAAGCGCGTCTTCCGCATGGCGCCGATCCACCACCACTTCGAGCAGAAGGGCTGGAAGGAGCCGCAGGTCGTGATCCGGTTCTGGATCATCGCCGTCGTCCTGGCGCTGCTCGGCCTCGCGACCCTGAAGCTGCGGTAGTCGCTCGCGTTTGCGGGAGAGCTATTGCAATCCCGGCGGAGGCTTGAAAGTAAGGTGCATCCCTGTCCCATGCGGGCTTGCGGAATCACATGTCGGGGCGGGCGTGCGCGTCCCCTCTCCCCGCGGGCGGGGAGAGGGCTCCGGTGACCTTGTCGTCACCGGAGCGAGGCGGCAGCCGAAGGTGAGGGGGAGGTGCCGGATGAGACCAATCCGGAAGCCCCCCCTCACCTTCGCCCTGCGGGCTTGCTGCATTCCCTGGACGGGAATGCAGCCCTCTCCCCGCCCGCGGGGAGAGGAGAGATCCGCGCCAATTTTCGGCGGTGTGTGGATGCGTAAGTCGATGGAGACGGGGAGGGCCCGCGCCATCCCGACGTATCCAGCGGACACCGCATGACACCCTCCACCACCTTCGCCGGCCAGTCCGTCGCCCTGTTCGGTCTCGGCGGCTCGGGCCTCGCCACGGCGCTCAGCCTCAAGGCCGGCGGCGCCCATGTCGTCGCCTGCGACGACAACCCGGCGCGGATGGAGGCGGCGCGCGAGCAGGGCATCGCGACCGGCGACCTGCGCCGGGCGGAGTGGGGCGGCTTTGCCGCCCTGGTGCTTGCGCCGGGCGTGCCCCTGACCCACCCGGTGCCGCACTGGACCGTTGACCTCGCCGAGGCGGCGGGCGTGCCGGTGATCGGCGACATCGAACTCTTCTGCCGCGAGCGCGCGGCGACGAGCCCGGAGGCGCCCTTCGTCGCCATCACCGGCACCAACGGCAAGTCGACCACCACGGCGCTGATCGCCCACGTCCTCACGGCCGCGGGCCGCGACGTGCAGATGGGCGGCAATATCGGCACGGCGATCCTGTCGCTCGCGCCGCCCTCGCCCGACCGGGTCCACGTCATCGAGCTGTCCTCGTTCCAGATCGACCTGACGCCCTCGCTCGCCCCCACCATCGGCGTGCTCCTCAACCTCACGCCCGACCATCTCGACCGCCACGGCGACATGATGCGCTACGCCGCCATCAAGGAGCGGTTGGTGACCGGCGCCGCGCATGCCGTGGTCGGGGTCGACGACGAATACTGCCGGGCGATCGCCGGGCGCCGGCAGGGTCCGATCACCCGCATCCATGTCGGCGAGGCGGGGGAGGGGCCGGGCATCCTCGCCCGCAACGGCATCGTGATCGACGGCCGCCGGGAGCCGGCGGAGCCGGTGGCGGATCTCGCCGGCATCGGGTCGCTGCGCGGCGCCCATAACTGGCAGAACGCCGCCATCGCCTACGCGGTGGCGCGCGAGCTCGGCGTGACGCCGGACGCCTTCGCGGCGGCCCTCGCGAGCTTTCCGGGCCTGCCGCACCGGATGGAGGAGGTCGGGCGCCGCGGCTCCGTCCTGTTCATCAACGACTCGAAGGCCACCAACGCCGATTCGACCGAGAAGGCGCTCTCGGCCTTCCAGCGCGTCCACTGGATCCTCGGCGGCAAGCCGAAGGAGGGCGGGATCGCGAGCCTCGCGCCGTACTTCCCCCGCATCGCCCACGCCTACCTGATCGGCGCGGCGAGCGACGACTTCGCCGCCACCCTCGACGGGCAGGTGCCGTTCAGCCGCTGCGGCACGCTGTCCGCCGCGGTCGCCGAGGCCGCCGCCGCGGCCGAGGCGGACGCGTCGGGCGAGCCGGTGGTGCTGCTCTCGCCGGCCTGCGCCTCCTACGACCAGTTCCGCAGCTTCGAGGATCGCGGCGACCAGTTCCGCGATCTCGTCCGGGCCCTGCCGGGCCTGCGCCCCCCCGGCGCCTGAGAGGCCCGGATGCCGGGATCGCCCCGTGGCCGAGCGCCGGCCTCGGGCCCCCTGTGCCGGGGGCGCCGTTCCCAGGGCGGGCAAATCGGCGTATGGGGCTTGCCGCCGGACGGGCCTCGCGCGGGCCCGGCGCGCGCCCGGGCGGTGCTTCCCCGCCCTCGTGCCGGCCCCTCCATGCGCTGCCAGCCGGTGCCATGCTGCCTCCCCATCATCTCCTGCCCGCCGAGCCCCCGACCTCCGCGACCGGGCACGTCCCGCACCGGCCCGGCCCACGCAAGATCATCAGCTGGAACCTGCTGCGACGGACCGGCGCGACGGTCGATGCCCTCGAGGCGCTGATCGCGCAGGAGAAGCCGGACCTGCTGCTGATGCAGGAGGCGACCGTCGACATCACCGAGCTGCAGGCGCGGGTCGGGGGGCACTATGCCTGGGCCCCGCTCCCGAAGCGCATCCACGGCCTCGCGATGTGGAGCCCGACCCCGTGGCCGAACCCGCCGCGGGTGATCACGCTGCCGTCGGGCGCGCTGATCGACCGGGTCTGCCAGATCCTCGATCTCGGGTCGTTCGGGGTCGCCAACGTCCACCTGTCGCACGGGCAGGTGCTCAACCGGCGCCAGCTGCGCCGCATCGCCCAGAATCTGCCGGTGCGCGCCGCGGTGCTCGGCGACTACAACATCGTCGGGCCGGCGCTGCTGCCGGGGTTCCAGGACGTCGGACCGCGCCATCCGACCCACGCCATGGTCGATCTCGTGCCCCTGCGCCTCGACCGCTGCCTGGTGCGCGGGCTCACCTGCCGGGGCCAGGCGGTGCTGCCGCGGGGTGCCTCGGATCACCGGCCGATCGTGGTCCATCTCGAACCCGGCAACCCGCAGGGGCGGCGGGAGCCGCTGCGCGACCGGATCGCGGCGTTCCGCGACCGGGCCGAGGATTTTCGCAAGCGGGTGCCGCTCAAAGATATGGCAGCAGCAATCGGACGGCGGCGTCGCGCAGGCGCACGGCCATCCCGCGAGAGTTGAGGTCGTCGGCGGTGAGCCGCGCCTCCATCTTGGCCTGCATCAGCCGGTTGAGATCGGCGGCGAAGGCGGGGTCGTAGACCTCGACGTTGAGTTCGAAGTTCAGCCGGAAGCTGCGGCTGTCCCAGTTGGCGCTGCCGACGAAGCACCAGGAATCGTCCACCACCATCAGCTTCGAGTGGTCGAAGGGCGGCCGGTCGAGCCAGATCCGCACGCCGGCCTCGAGCAGCGGCCCGACATGGGCGCGGGTCGCCCAGTCGACCACCCGGTGGTTGCTCGCCTGCGGAATGATGACGTCGACGATCACGCCCCGCATCGCCGCGAGGCCGAGCGCCGTCAGCAGCATCTCGCTCGGCAGGAAGTAGGGGGTGGCGAAGCGCACCGAGTGACGGGCGGTGGCGAGCGCCTCCAGCACCACGAACTCGATCTTCTCGATATCCGCATCCGGCCCCGAGGTGACGACGCGGGCGAGCGAGGCGCCGGCCGGGGGGATCTGCGGGAACCAGGCCGGCCCCTCCAGGTCCTCGCCCTTCACGAAGGCCCAGTCGCGCCAGAACGCCTGGGCGAGCTGGCCGACAACCGGTCCGTCGATGCGGAAATGGCTGTCGCGCACCGGATCGGGCGGGTCCTTCGCCATGACGTTCTCGTCGGCGATGTTGACCCCGCCGACGAAGCCGACCCGGCCGTCGATCAGAAGAAGCTTCTTGTGGGTGCGCAGGTTGAGGAACGGCATCCGCCAGGGCAGCGCCGAATGCATGAACAGGCCGGCCGGGATGCCGAGAGACCGCAGGCGCCGGTACATCGCCGGGAAGAAGTAGCCGCTGCCGATGCCGTCGATCAGGACGCAGACCGCGACGCCCCGGGCTTTGGCGGCGGCCAGCGCCGCCGCGAAGGCCCGGCCGCTGTCGTCGTCGCGCATGATGTAGCTCGACAGGGCGACGCTGGTCTCGGCCTCGGCGATCGCCAGGAGCATCGCCGGGTAGGCCTCGTCGCCGTGGCGGTAGCGCCGGATACCGTTGCCGGCGACCAGCGGCAGGCCGCTGATCCGCTCGACCGCCCGCCGCAAGGGGGCGAACGCCTCCGGCACCTCGGCCACCGGCGCCGGCGGGGCGCCGGGCCGCGGTCCGGGCAGCACCGGCAGGCGGCGGGCGCGGCGGCTCACCCGGTTGATCCCGAACATCACGTAGAGGAGGCTGCCGAGCGCCGGAGAGAGCCAGCCGAGCCCGATCCAGCCGATCGCCGCGCCGACCTCGCGCTTGTTCATCAGCACATGGACCGTGACGATGACCGCCAGCGCCAGGCCGAGGGGCGCCAGCACCTCCGACTGGATCGACGCCGGGATACCGAGCCAGCGGTAGATCTCGTGTTCCACGCGGGTCTCCTGCCGGCACGCTGCGGTGACGTTCGGGATCAGCAGGGCCGTCCGAGGAAATATCCGGGAACGGACGAAGCGCGGGATCCCCTCTCCCACATGGGAGAGGGGGGAACCCGCGCCTCATCCCGTCACCGATCTGCCCTACCCGATACGGGACGGCGAACCGGGAATCTACACGAGCGCTCCGGCCGTCCACCGCAGCCATAAAAAATCCCCCGCCCCGGGGAGGGGCGAGGGATGACGCGTCACACCGTCATGCCGACGATCAAGCGCTCAAAGCTTCCTTGGCCCGCTCGGCGCGCTTGCGGTCGTTCGGATCGAGGACGGCCTTGCGCAGGCGGATCGACTTCGGGGTCACCTCGACCAGCTCGTCGTCCTGGATCCAGGCGAGCGAACGCTCGAGGGTCATGCGGATCGGCGGGGTCAGGCGCACCGCCTCGTCCTTCGAGGTGGTGCGGATGTTGGTGAGCTTCTTGCCCTTGAGCACGTTCACCTCGAGGTCGTTCTCGCGGTTGTGCTCGCCGATGATCATGCCCTGGTAGACCTTCCAGCCCGGCTCGATCATCATCGGGCCGCGATCCTCGAGGTTCCACAGGGCGTAGGCCACGGCCTCGCCCTGGTCGTTGGACATCAGCACGCCGTTGCGGCGGCCGGCGATCTCGCCCTTGTAGGGCTCGTAGGCCTTGAACAGCCGGTTCATGATCGCGGTGCCGCGGGTGTCGGTCATCAGCTCGCCCTGGTAGCCGATCAGGCCGCGGGTCGGAGCGTGGAACACCAGGCGCAGGCGGTTGCCACCGGACGGGCGCATCTCGATCATGTCGGCCTTGCGCTCCGACATCTTCTGCACGACGACGCCGGAATACTCCTCGTCGACGTCGATCACGACCTCCTCGATCGGCTCCATGATCTCGCCGGCCTCGTCCTTCTCGAAGACGACGCGGGGACGCGACACGGCGATCTCGAAGCCCTCGCGGCGCATCGTCTCGATCAGGATCGCGAGCTGAAGCTCGCCGCGGCCCGAGACGTAGAACGAGTCCTTGTCGGCGGCTTCCTCGATCTTGAGCGTGACGTTGCCCTCGGCCTCCTTGAACAGGCGGTCGCGGATCATGCGGCTCGTGACCTTGTCGCCCTCGGTGCCGGCGAGCGGCGAATCGTTCACGATGAACGACATCGTCACGGTCGGCGGGTCGATCGGCTGGGCCTGGATCGGGGTCTCGACCTGCGGGTCGCAGAAGGTGTCGGCGACGGTGCCCTTCACGAGGCCCGCGATCGACACGATGTCGCCCGCCTCGCCGACCTCGATCGGCTGGCGCTCCAGGCCGCGGAAGGCCAGGATCTTCGAGACGCGGCCGGTCTCCACGACCTTGCCCTCGCGGTCGAGAACCTTGATCGCCTGGTTCGGCTTCACGGTGCCCGAGGCGATGCGGCCGGTGATGATGCGGCCGAGGAACGGGTTGGCCTCGAGCAGCGTGCCGAGCATCCGGAACGGGCCGTCCTCGGTCTTGGCCTGGGGCACGTGCTCCAGCACGAGGTCGAAGAGCGGCGCCAGGCCGTCCTCCTGAGAGCCCTCGGGCGAGGTCGCCATCCAGCCGTTGCGGCCCGACCCGTACAGGATCGGGAAGTCGAGCTGCTCGTCGGTGGCGTCGAGCGCCGCGAACAGGTCGAACACCTCGTTCACCACCTCGGTGATGCGGGCGTCCGGACGGTCGACCTTGTTGACCGCCACGATCGGGCGCAGGCCGATCTTGAGCGCCTTCGAGACCACGAACTTGGTCTGCGGCATCGGGCCCTCGGCGGCGTCGACGAGCACGATCACGCCGTCGACCATCGAGAGGATGCGCTCGACCTCGCCGCCGAAATCGGCGTGGCCGGGGGTGTCGACGATGTTGATCCGTGTGTCCTTCCAGACCACCGAGGTGGCCTTGGCCAGGATGGTGATGCCGCGCTCCTTCTCGAGGTCGTTCGAGTCCATCGCGCGCTCCTCGACCCGCTGGTTCTCGCGGAACGAGCCGGATTGCTGGAGCAGCTTGTCGACCAGGGTCGTCTTGCCGTGGTCGACGTGGGCGATGATGGCGATATTGCGCAGCTTCATGGGATATCCGAAGCAAACAAAGCCCGGCACGCCGCGGGCCGCCAGGATGGCAGCCGGACGCATCGAGCCGGGGGAAAACTATTGCGTCGCAATATAAGGTGTGGCGTCACTTCGCAAGAGGGCGCGTGACAGGGGGCGTGACGCGCTCCCCTGGCCCGTCGCCTCACTCCGCCGCGGCGGAGAGCGGGTCCGGCTCCGCGCCGGCGACCTGCCGCTCGATCAGCACCGCCCGGCGCTCGGCGATGGCCCGCCGCGCCTGATCGAGGCCGAGGGTGAAGGCCGCCACCCCGGCATTGTCGATGGCGCCCGTCCCCGCCCGGGCGAGCGCCGCGGCCAGGATCTCGTCGGCCTGGCGCTCGAGGTCGGCGAGCTCCAGCTCGTCCTCGACGTCGCGGCAGGCGCGCACGATGGCGAGCAGCTGGCGCAGGAGCGCCATGTCCCGCGCCCGCGACTTGTTGGCGGCCCGCGACACCAGGGTGGCGGCGGCCGAGCCGAGGATCGAGACGCACATCACCAGGAGGTAGAACCAGTCGCCGTAGCGCTCGAAGAAGCTCTCGACCTCGCCCTCGTAATAGGCCTGCGCGCCGGGATGGACGGGCAGCGACGCGCTCTTCGAGGTGTCGGGCGCCTCGATCTGGTTGGCAAGCGGCACCTCGACCGCGAGCGCGGGCCGGTTGACGAACAGGAGCCGCGTCAGCTCCGACACCACCGAATCGGCGATCCGCGCCTGGGCCACCAGCCGGTGGCTGACCCCGACGGTGGTGATGGTCTCGGCCGGGCGCGGCGGCGTGCCGCCGAAGGTGCCGCGGGCGATCTCGACGCTCTCGAGCGCCGGCCAGCGCCGCGCCAGCACCGCCGCGTCGCCGATCGGGACGAAGACCGGGGTGCCGCCCGTCCGCGCGATGCTCGCCAGGACGTCGCCGGCGGTGCGGCCGACGAGGGGGCTCACCGTCAGGACGGCGTCGACCTTGCCCTCCCGCAGGGCCTCGCCGGCCTCCCGGCCGTCGCCCAGGGGGATCGTCGTCACGGCGTCCGCCGGCACGTCGTAATGCGCGAGCAGGCTCTCGAGCAGCCGGACGTTGGCGGCGGGGTTGCGCACGATCCCGATCCGCTTGCCCCGCAGGTCGGGCACGGCGGCGAGGGACGGATCGGTCGCCAACAGGAGAGCCGCGTCGCGGTGGAGGATCGCGACGGTCTGGGTGCTCGCCGGGATGCCGACGTCCGAGCGCACCACCGCGAGGTCGGCCCGGCCGATCTCGGCCATTCGCGCGCTCTCGGCGACGCCGCTCGTCGGAACGAGCCGCAGGCGCACCTCCTCGTGGGTGCGGGCGAGGGATTGGGCTACGGCCGCCATCAGGCGGGCATCCTCGCTGCCCGCCGGCCCGACAGCGACCCGCAACGTCGTGGGCTGCCCGAGCCACTGATAGGCGAGCAGCCCCGTCGCCACCAGGGCGAGGAGAGCCGCGAGGACGAGGGGGAGGTGGCGCCGCATGGTCGGGTGACCTTGGGACCGCGCGACCGCTTCGGCAATTCGGCCGATTGGCGCGGGGCCTGCGCCGGCGCAGGCCCCGGAGGCCTACAATCCGGCGATGCGATCGATGGCGAATTTCGCGTTGGCGACGATCCGGTCGCGATGCTCGGCCGGGAGCTTGGCCTCGGTCAGGAGCCGGATGCAGGCCTGCAGGGTCTCGACGGGGCGCCCCGTCCACGAGGTGGCGACGGCGAATTCGTCGATCAGCGCCCAGTCGTAGATCCAGGCCTCGACGGCCCGGCCGGCGGCGGGCCGGGCGATCGCGACGCCCCGCGCAGCGAAGGCGTAGGCGTCGTCGTAGCGTCCGTGGAGGCGCGCGTGGCGCGCCCCGCCATGCAGCGCCTCGGCCCGCGACGCGGACACGTCGGCCGCCCGCGCGAACGCCGCCAGCACCGCGTCCGGCGCGTCGCCGAGCGCGGCCTTCAGGCGCGCCGCGCCGTAGAGGGCGAGGTAGACCTCCTCCCGGTCGGGCCCGCCGAACGCGCCGCGCGCGTCGTAGCGGTCGTGCGCCTGGCGCAGATCGCCGGCCACCTCCAGGATCTGCCCGAATTCGTAGCCGCAGGCCGGGTCGCGGATATCCCGGGCACTCGCCAGGCGGGCGGACCGGAACGCGCCCCGGTCGTGCCGGGTCGCGAGGGTGGGCCCGAGCGCGTTGTAGATGCTGTGGTTGTCCACGGCCCCGGACTGGGCGAAGCGCTCCAGCGCGGCCATTCCCGAGAAGGTCGAGCGGGAGGTCCCGACGAAGAACTCCGACGCGAGGGCGATCTCGAAATCCATCAGCGAGAGATCGAGAAGCGTCGCGTCGTCCGGCCGGAGGTCCGGCAGCAGGTCGGATTTCCAGACCGCCTCGATATCGTGGCGCTCGCGCAGCGACCGGCGGATCTCGTCCTTTCCCTCGACGAGGGCCGCCTCGTCGCAGACGACGTAGATCGTCGATCCGGCCGCGGGATGGGTCGCCCGGAACTTGCGGGCGATGCTCCCGGCGGTGTGCCGGTTGTCCTCGTTGTCGCCGGCATCGGGATCGACGCGGCTCTGCACGTGAAAATCCCAGTCGCGCTCGATGCGCATCTGGATCACGTGGGTGATGCTCCTTCGACCGAAGGCGATGTCCCGCAGACGCGACACGTCGGGCGAGGTCCGGGCCCTCGGTACCAGGGCGCGGAAGAACCGGGCGACGAGGCTGTCGCCGTCGAGCGTCCCGGATGCGGCCGCGCCGGCGATGTGGCGTTCGCCGGCGTGGAAGTAATCCCAGCCGCCTTCATCGCCCGCGGGCGGTCTGTCGAGGATGGCCACGCCGACCGATTCCGCGAAGTCCCGCAGGCGCGCGACGTCGAACGCCGTCGCGATCGGCACGCGCTTGTGGACGAAGGTGATCTGATCGAAGATCACGATGTCCGGCAGGACGACGCGGCGCGGTCCTTCGGTGACGGCCTTGAGGAAGAGACCGAGGAGGGCGATCTTCTGGTTGTTGATCCCGCCCCTGTTGTAGGAATAGCCGAGCGCCTGATCGGGGATGGCGAAGTCCAGAATCACGAACCGTGCCTCTTGGTGAATCCCGGTCCGGCGATAGACCTTCGACACGGTGGACCGCGACCCGGGCGCCGGTCGCACCGGCGCGATCGACGGCCGGCCGGGCGCGCCGATCATCCACGATGCATCGCGGGCTGCCAACCCCGTCGCCGAGGTCTGTGCCTCGCGGGCCCCGGAGGCCGGGATTTGCTCGAGAAGATCCAGCCGCCGTCGGGACTGTCGTTACGGTTCGGCATCCCCGCCGCGGGCGGCGCCTGGCGAGAGACGCGGCGGCGGGCCGGTAGGTGGCTTCCATCGGGCAGGGTCGGCCGCCCGATTCCGCGCCCGGCGCGGCGGCCCGCGTCGGGTGTGTCGCCGTTACAGGGCCACCCGCAGGCCCAGCGCGACCACCGCCACGATCGCCGCCCCCAGGGCGGGGCCGAGGGTCGCGATCACCAGGGCGCCCGGGTGGTAGCCCGGGGCCGCGAGGTAGCGCTGATGCGCGTTCTTCTCCTGCCGGAGCAGCGGCGCGGCACCGCGCGCCGCCGCTCCGGGCGTCCAACCCTGTCGCATGATGCCGTCCCCGCCCGCTTGAGCCGGCCCGTGATCGGGCGGCGCGAGACCTGTTGTGCGGGACCCATGAGGCGCCGGACGGCGTGAAGAGGTGGTGAATCCGATCCCTCGGATTCTCCCTTGTCGTGAATCGGGGGTTAGCGCGCCTTGATCGGGTCGAGGCCGGTCTCGGCCACGGTGCCGGCATGCTCCGGGGCCGAGAGCCAGGCGATCAGGGCGCGGGCCGCCTCCGGATGCCGGGCGCCCTTGGGAATGCCGGCGGAGAAGACCGTGACCTTCTGGACCTCCGGCGGGATCGGCCCGACGATGGTGATGCCCTTGACCGGCTTCAGCTCGGCGACCTGCTGGAAGCCGAACTCCGCGTCGCCACGGGCGACGACGTTGCCGACGCGCTCGGCGACGATCATCCGGCTCTTCGGCGCCAGCTCCTTCTCGAGGCCGAGCTTCCCGTACATCTCCTTCTCGATGTAGACGCCGCTGGCGCTGTCCGAGTAGGCGATCGAGGTGGCGCCGAGCAGAGCCGTCTTGAAGGCGTCGAGGGTCGCGATGTCCGGGACCTTGGCGCCGGCCTTCACCGCCAGCGCGATGCGGGAATCGGCGAGTGCGACCTTGCTGCCCGGCTCGATCCTGCCCTCCTTGTCGAGGGCGTCGAGGGCGTAGCCGACCATGATCACCACGTCGGCCGGCTCGCCGCGGGCAAGCCGCACCGGGATCGCCTCCGGTGCCGTACCCATCGACGGACCGTAGGCGGTCGCGACTTTGTCGCCGGTCTTCGTCTCGAAGCCCGGTACCAGGGCCTGGTAGGCGGCGGTGAAGCCGCCGGAGATCATCACCCGCACCTCCGCGGCCTGGGCCGGGCCGGCGAGCGCGAGTCCCGCCAGCGCGAGGGCGGCGAGGAGGGGGAGGGCGTGCCGCCGGCTCCGCCGGGCGTTCGCGCGTGGTGTCGTGTCGCTCATGGTTCCTCCCGACGGTGACCGTGCCGGCCCCTCCTCCGTCGATAAGCCGTGGACGGCGCCCCCGCCACCGATTCCGCCGGATTAGATTTCTCTGTCAAACGTGCGGCGGATGGCGCTAGAGAGAGCGAAGTCGAAGGCAAGCCCGACATCGGGAGGAAATCAGCATGGCAGGTCCGGTCCACGGTCCGCAGGGGTCCAAGGTCGCCACGGTGTTGCGCGTCACGAGCGGCAACTTCCTGGAGATGTTCGACTTCTTCCTGTTCGGCATCTACGCGAGCCACATCTCGAAGGCCTTCTTCCCGGCCGAGAACGAGTTCGCCTCGCTGATGTTCACCTTCATGGCCTTCGGCGCCGGCTTCCTGATGCGGCCGCTCGGCGCCATCTTCCTCGGCGCCTACGTCGACCGGATCGGCCGGCGCCAGGGCCTCATCGTGACGCTCGGCATCATGGCCGCCGGCACGGTGCTGATCGCCTTCGTACCGTCCTACCAGACCATCGGCCTCGCGGCGCCGTTCCTGGTGCTGATCGGCCGCCTGCTCCAGGGTTTTTCCGCCGGCGTCGAGCTCGGCGGCGTGTCGGTCTACCTCGCCGAGATGGCGACGCCCGGCCGCAAGGGCTTCTACGTCTCCTGGCAGTCCGGCAGCCAGCAGGTCGCCGTGATGGTGGCGGCGCTGATCGGCTTCGCCTTGAGCCGCGCGCTGATGCCGGCCCAGATGTCCGAGTGGGGCTGGCGCATCCCGTTCTTCATCGGCTGCATGATCGTGCCGTTCCTGTTCTACATCCGGCGCTCGCTGGAGGAGACCCAGGAGTTCCTGCACCGCAAGCACCGCCCGTCGCTGCCCGAGGTCTTCACGTCTCTCGGCCAGAACTGGAAGATTGTGCTGCTCGGCATGCTGCTGGTGGTGATGACCACGGTCTCGTTCTACACCATCACGGTCTACACCCCGACCTTCGGCAAGAGCGTGCTCAAGCTGTCCGAGACCGACAGCCTGATCGTCACCTTCCTCACCGCCCTGTCGAACCTGTTCTGGCTGCCGGTGATGGGCGCCCTGTCCGACAAGATCGGCCGCAAGCCGATCCTGCTGGCCTTCTCGGCGCTGACCCTGCTCACCGCCTACCCGGCCTTGGCCTGGCTCACCTCGAACATCTCGTTCACCAACATGCTGATCACGCTCCTGTGGCTGTCCTTCCTGTATGGCAGCTACAACGGCGCGATGGTGGTGGCGCTGACCGAGATCGTCCCGGCCAACGTCCGCACCACGGGCTTCTCGCTCGCCTACTCGCTCGCCACCGCGATCTTCGGCGGCTTCACCCCGGTCGTTTCGACCTGGCTGATCCAGGCGCTCGACAACAAGGCGGCGCCGGGCCTGTGGATGGCCTTCGCGGGGGCCTGCGGGTTGATCGCCACCCTGCTGATCTACCGCCGCCGCGAGGGCGCGGCCGACGCGCTGCCGGGCTCCGTCCGCCCGATGGCGGGCGAGTAGCCCGCGTCAGACCAACAGCCCGTCGAGGGAACGGATCACCCGGACCGGCGCGAGGTCCGGGTATTCGTCCGGTTGGCCGGTTCGATTGACCCAGACCGGGGCGAAGCCGTAGGCCGCCGCCCCGGCGATGTCCCAGCGGTTCGAGGACAGGAAGACGATCCGCTCCCGCGCGACGCCGAAGCGCGCCGGCGCCAGGTCGTAGGCCCGGGGCGCCGTCTTGAAGGTGCCGGCCGGATCGACCGACAGGACCGCGTCGAGCCGCCCCTCCAGCCCCGCCGCGTTCACCGCCGCATCGAGCATCGCGGTGTCGCCGTTCGACAGGATCGCGGTCCCGAGCCCCGCCCGGCGCAGGGCGTCGAGGGTGGCGGGCACCTCGGCATAGGCGTCGAGCGAGCGATAGGCCTCGAGCAGGCCGCTCCGGAGGTCCCGATCCACGTCCGGGTGCTTGGCGAGGGCGAAGTCGAGGGCCCGCTCGGTCAGCGTCCAGAACGGCGCGTAGCGCCCGCACAGCGACAGCACCCACGAATATTCGAGCTGCTTCTGCCGCCAGGTTTCCGACAGGGCCTGCGCCTGCGGGCCGATCGCGGCGGCGTGGCGCTGCACGGCGGAATGGACGTCGAGGAGCGTGCCGTAGGCGTCGAAGACGACGGCGTCGGCGCGGTCGAGCGGGGCGGGGAGGGACATGGCGGGCACTCTCACGGAACGATCGTGAACCCGCGGCGGCGGTGACGGGTTGCGACCGTGAGGCACGGCGAGGCGGATGGAGGCCGGATTCCGCACCCGTCCCGGAAACCACCCGGCGTCCCGGCGCTTCATAGGGATCGGACACCCCGCCCAGTTCCCAGGGACCTTCCCATGCCGCATCTCCTCGTCATCGGCGCCAGCCAGGGCATCGGCCTCGAGACGGCCAAGGCGGCGCTCGCGGCAGGGCACCGGGTGCGGGCCTTCGCACGCTCGGCGGCGACGATCGCGCTGTCCGATCCCAACCTCGAACGCTTCCCCGGGGACGCCCTGTCCTCCGCCGACGTGACGGCGGCGCTCCAGGGCGTCGACGCCGTGGTGCAGGCCCTCGGGGTGCCCGCCCGCGACCTGCTCGGGCCGGTGCGCCTGTTCTCGGACGCGACGAACGTGCTGGTCCCGGCGATGGAGAAGGCGGGTGTGCGCCGGCTCGTGGCGGTGACGGGTTTTGGCGCCGGCGACAGCCGGGCGGCGATCGGTCCGCTGCAGCGCCTGCCGTTCCGCCTCGTCTTCGGGCGCGCCTACGACGACAAGGACGCCCAGGAGATCCGCATCCGCCAGAGCGGCCTGGACTGGACCCTGGTGCGCCCCGGCGTGCTGACCGGCGGCGCCGCGACCGGGCGCTACCAGGTGCTCGACCGGCCGTCCTCGTGGAAGAACGGGCTGATTTCCCGGGCCGACGTGGCGCGGTTCATCGTCGGGGAGATCGCCGGGAACGCTCATGTCGGCCGTCCCGTCGTCCTGATCAGCCACGCCCTGCCGCTGTAACGCCATGGACAAGCTCGCCTACTACGCCGTCACCCTGATCGAGTCGGTCCTCGGCGTCTTCGGGATCCGGACCTTCTACGACCAGCCCCGCTACGCGGCGGTGGAGCGGCTCGACCGCGGGGTCGAGATCCGGGCCTACGAGGGCCGCGTCGCCGTCGAGACCGATGCGCGCGGCCAGGGCGACGGCGAGGCGTTCGGGCGGCTCTTCCGCTACATCACCGGCGCCAACCGGGCCGGCGACCGCATCGCCATGACGGCCCCGGTGGAGGCGGCGGCCCCGGGAGGGGCCGGCGGCCGGCGCATTGCCATGACGGTGCCGGTCGAGCAGGGGACGGGCGGGACGATGCGGTTCTTCCTGCCGCACGCCGTCGCGGCTGCCGGCGCGCCGGAGCCGACCGAGGCCGGCGTGCGACTGGTGCGGGTGCCGCCGGAGCGGATCGCGGCGCTCCGCTTCTCCGGCCGCGTCACCCCGGCGGCGAGGGCGGAGCAGGAGCGCGTCCTGACCGAGGTGCTGGCGACGGCCGGCAAGGCGACGGCCGCGCCGCCGTTCTTCATGGGCTACGACCCGCCCTTCGCGATTCCGTTCCTGCGCCGCAACGAGGTGGCGGTGCGGCTGGGAGAGTGAACCGACGCGTCCAATCGGACTTGCGTTGGCAGGCCGCACGGTACACGACATCGAAGAAAGCGGAGGCCAACTTGCGGGCGTTCCACCCCCTTTCCCGGACGACTGGAGCGTCAGCGGAAGGAGATCCGGGATCCAGCAGAGGACATGCCGCGAAGCGGCTCACCCTGTTGCACCGTCGCAGACAATGAGACGCTTCGCGGCTTTTCGTGCTGGATTCCGGATCTCCTTCCGCTTCGCTTCAGTCGTCCGGAAAAGGGATTGGTTT
>NZ_JTHF01000012.1 GCF_001043895.1 Methylobacterium indicum | reverse complement strand
GGCGAGGCCGGGGTCGGCAAGACCGAGATCGCCAAGGTGCTGGCCAAATCCCTCGGCCGGTCGCTGATTCGGCTGCAATGCTACGAAGGGCTCGACGTCGCCGCCGCCGTCTACGAGTGGAATTATGCCGGCCAGATGATGGCGATTCGCCTCGCCGAGGCCGGCGGCGCCGTCGACCGCGAGCGGCTCGAATCCGAACTGTTTTCCGAGCGCTACCTGATCCGCCGGCCGCTGCTCCAGGCCCTGGAGCCCGGGGCGGGCGGGGCGCCGGTGCTGCTGATCGACGAGCTGGATCGCACCGACGAGGCGTTCGAGGCCTTCCTGCTCGAAGTCCTGTCCGACTTCCAGGTGACGATCCCCGAACTCGGCACGATCCGCGCGCCCGAGCCGCCGCTGGTGATCCTGACCTCGAACCGCACCCGCGAGATCCACGACGCGTTGAAGCGCCGCTGCCTCTACCACTGGGTCGATTACCCGGACGCGGAGCGCGAACTGCAGATCCTGCGCAGCCGCCTGCCGCAGGCGCCCGAGGCCCTGTCGCGCCAGGTCGTCGCCTTCGTGCAGGCGATTCGCAAGGAGGACCTGTTCAAGGCGCCGGGCGTCGCCGAGACCCTGGATTGGGCCACGGCGCTGGTCGAGCTCGACGCGATCGCCCTCGACCCGACGCTCGTCATCGACACGCTCGGCGTGCTGCTGAAGTACCAGGACGACATCCAGGCGATGCAGGGCGGGCGGGCGAAGGCGCTCCTCGACGAGGTCCGGTCCTCCGCCGGATGAGCGAGAGCCCCGCCGGCTCCGGCCGGCTCCCGGACAACATCGCCTACTTCGCCCGGGCGCTCCGCGCCGCCGGCGTGCCGGTCGGGCCCGGCGACGTGATCGACGCCGTCGCGGCGGTCGAGGCTGCCGCCATCGGCAGCCGCGAAGACTTCTACTGGACGCTGCACGCCGTGCTGGTGCGCCGGCGCGAGCATTCGGCCCTGTTCGCCGAGGCCTTCCGGCTCTTTTGGCGCCGGCGCGACCTCATCGAGAAGATGATCGCCCAGATGTCGCCGGTCGCCCCCGACAAGGCGCCGCCGAAACCCCCGAATGCCGGGGCCTTGCGGGTGCAGGAGGCTCTGTCGCCGAAGACCGAGCGGCCCAAGCCCAAGGTCACGGAGGAAGACCTGACCACCGTGACCCTGTCGGTGTCGCAGGCCGAGGTGCTCAAGGCCAAGGATTTCGCCCAGATGAGCGCGGAAGAGGTGGCCCAGGCCCGCCGCCTCATCGCGAGCTTGCGGCTCCCCGACGACACCACCCGGACACGGCGGTTCGAGGCGCGGGCGCGCGGGCGCATCGATCCGCGCCGCAGCTTCCAGCGCACGGTGAGGGCCGGCGGCGCCATCGACCTCGCCTTCCGGGCGCCGCGGGAGCGGCCGCCGCCGATCGTGGCGCTCTGCGACATCTCCGGCTCGATGGCGGAGTATTCGCGCCTGTTCCTGCACTTCCTGCACGCGATGAGCGAGCAGCGGAAGGTGCACAGCTTCGTCTTCGCGACGCGGCTCACCAACATCACCCGGGAACTCACCCGGCGCGACCCCGACGAGGCCTTGTCCCGCGCCAGCGCCCGGGCGCAGGATTGGGAGGGCGGCACCCGCATCGCCGAGGCGCTGCACCTGTTCAACCGGCACTGGTCGCGCCGGGTGCTCGGCGGCGGCGCGGTGGTGCTGCTGTTCACCGACGGGCTCGAACGCGAGGTGACGCCGGACCTGACCCACGAGATGGACCGGCTGCGCCGCTCGTGCCGGCGGCTGGTCTGGCTCAACCCGCTGCTGCGCTTCGAGGGCTTTTCCGCCCGGGCCAGCGGCATCCGGGCGATGCTGCCCCATGTCGACGATTTCCGGCCGATCCACAGCCTGTCGGCGATGGCGGATCTCTGCCGCGCGCTCGGCGCGCATCAGCCGCGCGGCCGCGAGCCGAAGGCGTGGTTGCGCGAGGCCGGCTAGATCCTACCTCCTGTGAGGGGCTAACGGCCCTGGAGACGTTTGTCCGATGCTGTCGACCGATACCGACATTCTCGCCACCGCCGAGGCTTGGCGCGACGCCGGCCGCGGCGTGGCGCTTGCCACCGTGATCGAGACCTGGGGCTCGGCCCCGCGTCCGGTCGGCTCGCATCTGATCATCGACCAGGAGGGCAACTTCCTCGGCTCGGTCTCGGGCGGCTGCGTCGAGGGCGCGGTCATCGCCGAGGCCGCCGACGTGATCGAGGACGGCAAACCCCGGGTGCTGGAATTCGGCGTCGCCGACGAGACGGCCTGGCGGGTCGGCCTGTCCTGCGGCGGGCGCATCCGCGTGCTGGTCGAGGCGGTCGCGTGAGGCTCGACATCCTGCGGGAGATGAACCGGGAGCGCGCCGCCCGCCGCGCCGTCATCCTGGTCACCGACACCGCCGACGGCACGCAGCGCCTGGTGCGCGAGGCCGACGCCGAGGGCGATCCGCTGGCCGCCGAACTCGCCGCCCGGTTCCGGTCGGGCAAGAGCGGAATCGTCGAGGCCGACGGCCGTTCGCTGTTCCTCACCGTGCAGGTGCCGCCGCCGCGGCTCGTGGTGATCGGCGCCGTCCATATCAGCCAGGCGCTGGCGCCGATGGCGCAGGCGACCGATCTCGACGTCACCATCATCGACCCGCGCACCGCCTTCGCGACGCCGGAGCGCTTCCCCGACGTGCCGCTGCTGGCCCTCTGGCCCGACGATGCCCTGGCGCAGCTGCCGCCCCTCGACCGCTACACCGCGGTGGCGGCCCTGACCCACGACCCGAAGATCGACGACCCGGCGCTGATCGCGGCGCTCCGGGCCGAGTGCTTCTATGTCGGGGCGCTGGGCTCGCGGAAGACCCACGGGCGGCGCGTCGAGCGCCTGGAAGCGGCGGGTCTGACGAGCGGGCAGATCGGCCGCATCGCCGCGCCGATCGGCCTCGACATCGGTGCCGTCAGCCCGGCCGAGATCGCCGTCTCGGTGCTGGCCCAGGTGATCGCGAGCCTGCGGCAGGACCGGCGGCGAGCCCCCGCATGAGGTTCGGCCCGGTCCCGATCGGAGAGGCCGCCGGGCTGATCGCCGCCCATTCGGTGCGGGCCGGCGACGCCGTGGTGAAGAAGGGCCGGGCGATCGGTGCCGAGGACGCCGCCCGCCTCGCAGCCTCCGGCATCGCCGAGGTGGTGGCGGTGACCCTCGAACCGGGTGACGTCGGCGAGGACGAGGCGGCGCAACGGCTCGCTGCGGCCGTCGCGGGACCGGGCGTCGGCGTCGAGCCGCCCTTCACCGGCCGGGCCAACCTTCACGCCGCGCGAGCGGGCTTGCTCTGCCTCGACGAGGCGGCGATCGGCGCCGTGAACCGGATCGACGAGGCGGTGACCCTCGCGACCCTCGCGGCATTCAAGCCGGTGGTGCCCGGCGAGATGGTGGCGACCGTCAAGATCATCCCCTACGCGGTGCCGGGCGCGGTCCTCGACCGGGCGCTCGCCGTGGCCGCCCCGGCGATCCGGGTCGCGCCCTACCGCCTGACCCGCGTCGCGGCGATCTCGACCCTGTTGCCGGGCCTCAAGGCGAGCGTCGTCGACAAGACCCTGCGCACCCTCGACGCGCGCCTGAGCCCGGCCGGCGCGCGCATCGTCGCCGAGGCCCGGGTGGCGCACGAATCCGCCGCGGTGGCGCAGGCCCTGCGGGACGCGATCGAGCGGGACGGCGCGGAACTGGCGGTGGTGTTCGGTGCCTCGGCCATCGCCGACCGGCGCGACGTGATCCCGGCCGGAATCGAGGCGGCCGGCGGCGTGGTCGACCATCTCGGCATGCCGGTCGATCCCGGCAACCTGCTGCTGCTCGGCCGGCTGGGCCCCGGCACGGCGACCCCCGTGCCGGTGATCGGGGCGCCGGGCTGCGCCCGCTCGCCGAAGGAGAACGGCTTCGACTGGGTGCTGCAACGGCTGCTGGCGGGGCTTCCCGTCACCCGCGACGACATCGTCGGGTTCGGGGTCGGCGGGCTCCTGATGGAGATCGTGTCGCGGCCCCAGCCGCGGGACGGCGGGGAGAGCGCCGACGATGCGTGACCCGGTCGGCACGGTGCTGCTCGCCGCCGGGCGCGGCACCCGCTTCGGCGCGAGCCCGAAGCTCCTGAGCCTCCTCGACGGCAAGCCGCTGGTGCGCCATGCGGCGGAAGCCGCCGTGGCGGCGGATCTCGGACCCGTGATCGTGGTGCTCGGCCATGCCGGCGAGGCGGTGCGCGAGGCGCTGGCCGGCCTGCCGCTGACGCTCGTCGAGAATCCGGCCTACGCGGACGGCCTGTCGACCTCGCTGCGCGCCGGGCTCGATGCCCTGCCGGGCGAGGTCGCGGCGGCTTTGGTGCTCCTCGGCGACATGCCGCGCATCGGCCCCGGCCTGTTACGGCGGCTCACCGAGGGTTTTCACTCGGCGCCGGATGCCCCGGCCGCGGTGGTGCCGGTGCGGGACAGGCAGCGCGGCAACCCGGTGCTGCTCAACCGCCGTCTCCTCGACCCCGGCCTCGCCGCCCTCACCGGGGACCGCGGTGCCGGCCCGCTGCTGGCGCGGCGCGACGATGTTCTGGAACTGCCGGTGGACGAGGCCGGAATCCTGATCGACGTCGATACGCCGGCCGCGCTCGCGAACCTGTCCTGACCGGTCAGGTCGGCAGTCGCGTCGTCAGCACCCGCAGGCCGGCCCCGGCGAAGAGCAGGGCGAAGGCGCCCTCGAACCAGCGCCGCAACCGCCGGTAGGCCTGCGCGATCCGGCCGTGCGAGAACAGCAGGGCGTAGCCGGCGAAGATCGCGGTGCTCTGCAGGCCGACGGCGACGATCACCAGGGCCAACTCGGCGGGCGAGGCCTGCGGCGACAGGCCGAGCGTGTAGAGCGAGCCGAAGAACAGGATCGCCTTCGGGTTGGTGAGGTGCAGGGCGAGCCCCTTGGCGTAGGCCCGGGAGGGGGAAGCCTCGACGGCCATCCGCTCCGGATCGGTCGTGCCCCGAACGGCGCTACGCTTCGACCTGTAGGCGAGGTACAGCAGGTAGGCGCCGCCGCAATAGCGCAGCACCTCGAGCGTCCAGGCGCTCGACGCCATGATGGCGGCGAGGCCGAGAGCCGCCGCGATCGACCAGGCCAGCGAACCGGTCACGACCCCGGCGGCGAGGGCGAGGCCGGTCCGGCGCCCGGCCTGCATGGCGGTATCGGCGATCGCCAGCGTTGCCGGACCCGGGCTCGCACTCGACACGAAGGCCGCCGCGAGGATCAGCGGGAGGTTGATCGAGAGGGACATCCGCGTCCGTCAGCATGTGAGGTGCCGTTCGACCGGAATCGGCCGATCCCATCCCAGGCCGACGCCCGCGGCGGGACCGTGGTCCCGGCAGCGCCCCGTCCCGGACCGTTCTTCCCTCGTTCGCGACGGAGGCTCACGCCCCCGCGGCGACCCCGAGGTTCAGCAGGCCCACCACCGCGGTGAAGACGGCGTAGACGAAGCCGAGGTTGAGCAGCACGCCGAGCACTCCGACGCCGAGGCCGGCCGCCACCACGATGCCGTCGCGCTCGACGAGGCCGAGGCCGACCAGCGTGACCGCCAGCCCGAGCGGGATCTGGCCGACCAGGGGGGCGGCGACGATCAGCACCAGGGACAGCACCAGGAGCAAAAGCCCCATGGTGCGCATGCCGATGTCGTTCTCGAACACCCGCAGGCGCGGCCGCGACCAGCGCTCGAGCCGGCGCAGCAGCGGCACGGCGCGGGAGACCGCCCGCTGCAGGTCGGAGCGGGCGATCGAACGGCCGAGCAGCGCGCGGGGCAGCCAGGGCGCCGACATGCCGGCGGCGATCTGCGCCGCCACGAGGGCGAGGAGAAGGCCGCAGATCAGCGGGATCGGCGGCGGCATCGGCAGGCAGTTGGGCAGGCCGAGCAGCACGACGAGGAGCGCGAAGGCCCGGTCGCGCAGGACCGCCACGATCTCGCCGACGGTCAGCCGCTCGGTGTCCTGGGCGGCGAGGACCGTCAGGATCTCGGAGGTGCGGGCGGATTGCGTCACGGGGCTCTGGTCGTCCGGTGCCGGGGAGGCGCTCCCGGGCGGGATCGCGGCCCCCTCGAACGAGGAGGCGACGCTCGCCGGCGCAGGCGCGGCGCCCCGGGCCGGGGTCGCGCGGCCCCCTCTAGCCCACTCCGCCGCGCGGGCCAACCCGCGGGCGTGCGACGCCGCATTCCGGTCCGGATGGGCCGGACCGGCGGCAAGGGGCGCGAACCGCCGTCGAAGCGGGCCGGCGGCGGAGAGGAGGCGCCTGTGCATGATTCACCGACGTGAGCGCCGCGCCCGTCCGGGCGCGGCTGTTGCGGTCTCACACACGGCCAAGCAGGCAATCGTAGGGCAGAGGCCGAAAAAAATCTTCGGCCCTTCCCCGGCTCAATGCAGGGTCAGCACGCCGTTCACGGCGCGGAACTCCGCCGGCTTGATCAGCCGGGAATGCGCGACCCGGACCGAGTGAAGCGGTCCGTCCAGCTCGCGCTTCCAGAATTCGAGGAACCCGGTGAGGACCGGGAAGCGCGGGGCGACGTCGTATTCCTGCCAGACGAAGGTCTGGAGGACGCCGGGGTGATCGGGGATGCGGTACAGGATGTGGGCCGTGGTCAGGCCGTAACCCTCGATCTGCTGCCTGAACTCCTTCGAGACCATGGAACCTCCTCGTATGGTGAAGATCCTTCTCGGGGTGCGAAGCGCTTTGCCGACCAAGGGTGCGATGATGCGGTTAACCGATCGTTACGATCAAGCAGGACGAGGCGCTAAACCCTTGTTATCTCAAGTACTGGCAGCCGATCTGGCCGAGTGCTGACAATTTGTCCCGTCGAGAACGGTACCGGACGGCTTCGGGGTGCGTGAGTCCCTCGTGGCCGGTCGGGCGCCCCACCTTCCGCGGGGATGTATCCGACACAATCGAGAGAGGGATGGAGCCCGACATCGACTGTGCAGTGCCGGATCGCGCCGGTTGACGTTGCGTTCTATGGAAAAGATATTTCCATTCACGCAATGACGGATCCGGCCGACGTGCCTCTCCCTTCGGCTCGCCATGCTCTGATCTGGACAGCCGCCTGTCTCGGCTGCTCCGACGACCTCCGCGCCGAAGACCTCCACGCCGACGGCCGGAACGAGGTGCGGACGGTGCTGTTCGGCAGTCTCGATGCCGGACGGTCCACCTTCGTCAGCGCCGGTGCCAAGGTCGCGCCCGGCGGGATGGACCAAAGCGGCTTCGTCGCCCTGGCGGCCGTCGGCTACGGGATGCGGACCGAGCGCGACTGGTGGGGCGATCCGCGCGCCGCGGCGGGCCTGCGCCCGCCCCGGACGCAGCGTCACACCGTCCAGGCCGGTGCCGTGGCCGGGTGGCAGTGGATGCACGGGTGGGGCGTCGTCGCGCTGTTCGCCGGGCCGGAACTCGCCTTCGAGGTGCTGGACAGCCCCGGCACGAAGCGGCTGCCCGCGCCGCGGCTCGGGGCCAGGGTCCAGGCGGAGCTATGGGCGCGGCCGAGCGAGGCGACCCTCGTCACCGCCACGCTCATCGCCGGCACCGCCCGCGGCAGCGTCTGGGGCCGGGTGTCCTGGGGAATGCGGATGCCGGGATTACAGGGGATGGGCCTCGGCGCGGCCTATCTCGGGCCGGAGGCCGCGCTCTATGCCGACCTCACGGGCTACCGGAAATGGAGCCTCGGCCTGCACGCGACCGACGTCGCGCTCCCGGCCGCGATCTCCGCCGATCTGCGCCTGCGGGTCTCAGCCGGCTGGGTCTACGAGGAACAGATCCGGCGCCCGGGCGCCTACGGCACGCTCGCCGCCTGGCTCCCCCTCTGAGGCGTTCAGATTGTCGAGGAAGCGGGCCGAATCCGCCAGCACCTCGGCGCGGCGCGCCGGCGCCATCTTGGCAAGCGTCCGGTAGGGCATGGCGAGGCGCGGGTTGCGGCTCAGGCGCTCCTCGTGGGTGATCAGGAAGTTCCAGTACAGGTAGTTGAACGGGCAGGCCGTCTCGCCGCTCTTCGCCTTCACGTCGTAGGCGCAGGTCCGGCAGTAATCCGACATCCGGTCGATATAGGCGCCCGAGGCGGCATAGGGCTTGGAGCCGAGGAGCCCGCCATCGGCCCAGAGCGCCATGCCGTGGACGTTGGGAAGTTCCACCCACTCGTAGGCGTCGGCATAGACCACCAGGAACCATTCCTCGACCTGGGCGGGGGCGAGACCGGCGAGCAGCGCGAAATTGCCGAGCACCATCAGCCGCTGGATGTGGTGGGCGTGGGCATGGGCCTTGGTGTCGCGCACGCATTCGGCGAGGCAGGCCATGGCGGTCTCGCCCGACCAGTAGAACCACGGCAGGTCGCGGGTGGCCTCGAGGGCGTTGGTGTCGGGATAGTCCGGCATCCGGGCCCAGTAGAGCCCGCGCACGTATTCGCGCCAGCCCAGGATCTGGCGGATGAAGCCCTCGACCGCGTTGAGAGGCGCCGCCCCCTCGCGCCAGCGCTCCTCGGCCGCGCGGCAGACCTCCTCGGCGTCGAGGAGGCCGAGATTGAGCGCGGGCGCGATCAGCCCGTGATACAGGAACGGCGTGCCCGCGCGCATCGCGTCCTGGTAGTCGCCGAACCCGGGCAGGCAATCGTCGAGGAAGTGCCGCAGGGCCGCCAGCGCCTCGGCCCGGGTCACCGGCCAGGCGAAGCCGTCGAGGTCGCCGAAATGGTCGGGGAAGCGGCGCGCGACGAGAGCCATCACCGCCCGGGTGACGGCATCGGGCGCGAAGCGGCGGCGCTCCGGCACGACGTGGCCGGCGGGCAGGCGACGGCGGTTGTCGTGGTCGAAGTTCCACTGGCCGCCGACCGGATCGCGCCCCTCCATCAGAAAGCCGGTGCGCTTGCGCATGGCGCGGTAGAAGGTCTCCATCCGCAGGGCCTCGCGCCCCTCCGCCCAGCGGGCGAAGACCGGACGCGGACACAGGAAGCGGGTATCGTCCCGGATCTCGACGGGCAGGCCGAACGCCTCCTCCCAGTCGCGCATCATCGCCTCGACCCGCCATTCGCCGGCCTCGGTCACGACGATCCGGTCGGGTGCGTGCCGGGCGACGGCGCGGGCAACCTCGCCGGTGAACGAGCCGGTATTGCCCGGGTCTTCCAGCTCCACGTAATCGACCCGGACGCCGCGCTCGCGCAGCTCGGCCGCGAAATGGCGCATGGCCGAGAAGACCAGCACCAGCTTCTGCTTGTGGTGGCGCACGTAGGTCGCCTCCTCGGCGACCTCGACCATCAGCACCGTGTCGGCCTCGGGATCGAGGTCGGTGAGGGTGGCGAGCCGCGGGTGGAGCTGGTCGCCGAGGACGAGGCGGAGGTGGCGCAAGGGGGATCGGCGGCGGCGGGCCGCACCGTGAATCGTCTCGCGCGCCATTGCGGCTCCCTTCCGCCTGCCCATAACGCTAGCTAGGGCGTTCTGGGGGCGCCGGGCCGGGCCGAACTGACGCAGGGGACCGGCGGCGGGTGCCGGCCTGTGGAGAAGGGAGCCGTGACGTGAAATTCGCCTTCGCGGGCATCGATTTCCTCGGCGGGGTGTTCGAGGGCCTGGTCGCGGCGGGCTGGCAGCCGATCAAGCTGTTCACCCGGCCCTGCGACGGGATCTACGACCAGAACGACGCGGTGGTGGCCCTGGCGCGGCGCCACCGGGTGCCGATGCAGCTCTCGCGCCTGCGGGCGTCGGACATCGAGGCGCTGTCGGCCGAGCACGGCCGCGATTGGGCCCTGGTGGTGGCAGGCTACCCCTGGCTGATCACCGGCTGGCCGGGCCGGGTGCGCTACGCCCTCAACGTCCACCCTTCGCCGCTGCCGGACGGGCGCGGGCCCTACCCGCTGTTCCGCGCCATCCTCGATTCCTACGAGAGCTGGGGTGTTACCGCCCACGTGCTCGCCGAGGACGGGTTCGACACCGGCGACATCCTGGCCCAGGATCTCTTCCCGCTGTCGCGCGCCGAGACCCACGAGACCCTGCTCGCCCGCTGCCAGATGGCGGCGGCGCGGCTCGCCCGCGGCCCGATCGCCCGCGACCTGCCCGCCCTGTGGCGCAAGGCCGAGCCGCAGGGGGACGGCGCCTACTGGCCGCGGGTGAGCGACCTCGACCGCACCCTCGACTTCCGTCAGCCGGTCGAGGCGATCCTGCGCCGGGTCCGGGCCTTCGGTGCCATCGAGACCCTGGCGCGGATCAACGACGGCCGGGTCTTCGTCCAGGAGGCCCAGGGCTGGAGCGAGGCCCACCGCCACGTCCCCGGCACGGTGGTGCACAGCTACCGCCGCCAGATCCTGGTGGCGGCCCGGGACGGCTACGTGCAGGTCACCCGCTGGAGCGCGATCCCGCTGGCCGACGCCGACAAGACCGGGCGCTGAGCCGATGCCGAAGATGCGCCGCAAGGGCGACCTGCCGCAGAAGATCTGTGCCCAATGCGGCCGGCCCTTCGCCTGGCGCAAGAAGTGGGAACGGGTCTGGGACGAGGTGCGCTACTGCTCGGATGCCTGCCGGCGGGCGGCCCACCGGGGCGAGCCGCCGCAACCGCCACGGGCCTCCGGATAACGGCCCTCACGCCTCGAGGTGGCGGGCCGGCATCAGGCGCCAGACCAGGCCGCCGCGGGGCCCGAGCAGCATCGAGGCGAGATAGAGCGCGCCCGCCGCCAGCACGATCGCCGGGCCGGTCGGCAGGCTGGCATAGTAGGAGACGAGCAGCCCCGCGACGCTCGCCATCAGCGCCAGGATCACCGAGGCCGGCAGCAGGCCGCTGAGGTCGAGGGCCCAGAACCGGGCGGTGATCGCCGGCAGCAGCATCAGCCCGACCGCGAGCAGCGTGCCGAGCGCCGCGAAGCCCCCGACGAGGTTGAGCACCACGAGCGCCAGGAAGGCGTAGTGCACCGGCCCGCTCGCCCGGCCGACCGAGCGCAGGAAGAGCGGATCGACGCATTCCATCACCAGCGGCCGGTAGGCGACGGCGAGGCCCGCGAGCGTCACGGTCGCGATGCCGCCGAGCAGCACCAGCGCGTCGTCGTCGAGCGCCAGCACCGTGCCGAACAGGATGTGGAGGAGGTCGATCGACGAGCCTCGGGCCGAGATCAGCAGCACGCCGCCGGCGAGCGAGATCAGGTAGAACGCCGCCAGGCTCGCATCCTCCCGCAAGACCGTCGAGCGGGCGACGAAGCCCGAGAGCATCGCCACCGCGAGGCCGGCGACGAGGCCGCCGAGCGTCATCGCCGGCAGCGACAGCCCGGCCCACAGGAAGCCGATCGCGGCCCCCGGCAGGATGGCGTGGCTCATCGCCTCGCTCATCAGGCTCATGCGCCGCAGGGTGAGGAAGACGCCGACCGGGGCGGCGCCCACCGACAGGGCGACGCAGCCGGCGAGCGCCCGGCGCATGAAGGCGAACTCGACGAAGGGCGCCGTCAGGAGATCGATCACGCGGCGTGCCCATGGCTGTGGCGGCCGTGCGACCCGTGGTCGTGCGGCGCGGGATCGGGAGATCCGTGGTCGTGGGATTGGGGGTGGGCGTCCGGGCCGGGCCGGGCCGGGGGCACCCGGCAGACCGGCGCCTCCTCGTCCCAGGCCTCGCAGAGCCGGCGGGCGCGGCGCAGGTTGTCCGGCGTCAGCACCCCGGCGGTGGCGCCCCAGGCCACCGCCTCGCGGGCGAGGAGCAGGGTCTCGGGGAAGTGGCGGGCGACCTGGTCGAGGTCGTGCAGCACCGCCACGACGGTCCGGCCCTCGCCGTGCCAGCCATGGACCAGGGCGAGCAATTCGTCGGTGGTGCGGGCGTCGATCGCCGCGAAGGGCTCGTCGAGCAGGATCACCCGGGCATCCTGGAGCAGGACCCGGGCGAAGAGCGCCCGGCGCAGCTGGCCGCCCGACAGGGTGCCGATCGGCCGGCGCTCGAAGCCGGTCAGTCCCACCGCCGCCAGGGCCGCCTCGACGGCGTCGCGATGGCGCTTGAGCGAGCGCCACGGCCCGACCCGGCGCCACAGCCCCATCGCCACGAGGTCGAAGACCCCGATCGGAAAGGCCCGGTCGATCTCGGCGGCCTGGGGGAGGTAGGCGATGTCGTGCCGGGCGAGGCCGGCGCGCACGACCTCGCCCTCGAGCGGGCGGATCTCGCCCATGATGCCCTTGAGCAGGGTCGACTTGCCCGCGCCGTTCGGCCCGACCACCGCGGTGAGCGAGCCGGGTGGGATCGCGCCGTCGAGGTGATGGACCGCCGGGTGGCGGGCATAGCCCAGGGTCAGGCCACGAAACGCGAGAGTGCCGCCCGGTGCGGAGGTGGTGAGACGCTCCATCACGCCATCGCCCAGCCGATCAGGGCCCAGACCACGAGGGCGGGCAGGGCCGCCAGGGCGAGACGCGGCCCGACCCCCTGCCGCAGCAGGGAGAACGGCGCCGGCAGGCGGCGCGGAACGGCGGCGTCGGCCCGCTCGGCGGAGCCATGATCGTGCGGCATCGGCGATTCGTCGCTTCGGGATCCGGGGCACGCCCTCGGCGGGCGCCGTCGCGAACCCCATATGAGGACGGCCGGATGCCGCCCAAGCGCCGAGCGTTACACTGTAACAGGCCGGACCTGTCAACCGCCGCCGGGTTGAGGTAGTCCATCGTCCTGAGGATGGCGGCGGGAGGGGAGCGCATGGACGAGCAGGGTATGGACGAGCACGGAACCTGCGGGCATCACGCGCACGAGGACCGGACGCAGAACGCCGGCACGCACGGGGCTCACGACCACGGCGCCTGCGCGCACGGACCCGCCAGGGCGGGCGACCTCGTGGCCCGGGCCGAGCGGCTGGCGCAGGCACGCGGGCTGCAATTCACGGCCCTGCGCCGGCGCACCCTCGAGGTGGTCGCCGAGGAGGGCCGGCCGCTCGGCGCCTACGACATCGCCGAGCGCCTGAGCGTCCCGGGCAAGCGCGTCGCCGCGGTCTCGGTCTACCGCGCCCTCGATTTCCTCACCGAGCACGGCCTCGTCCACCGCATCGCCAGCCGCAACGCCTTCGTCCCCTGCGAGCACGGCCACGGCGCTGGCGAGAGCGCGGTCTTCCTGATCTGCCGCCGCTGCGGCAACGTCGACGAGACCACCTCGGCCGAGATCGAGCGCAGCCTCGACCGGACTTTGGCCCAGGCCGGCTTCAAGCCGGCGAGCCGGATCGTCGAGATCGAGGGGGAGTGCGGGGCGTGCCAGGGCAAGGCGGAGGCCGAGTGATCCGGCACGCCGTCGTTCCGCGTATTGCAGTACTTGCTCCATGTTAAGATCCACGGATCGACTTCGCTCATCGATCGGCATGATCCGTTAATGCTGCCGAGAGACGGCGTGTCGTCTCTTGATCGCTCCGCCCCATGTTCGTGGCTTCGCCGGACACGCCAGCCGTGTTCGGCGCACGATGACGGCCCCGGACGCTCCTGCGAGCGCTATCCGCCTCGGGCCGGTGGAGTGAAGCGTCGATGATCCATCAGCTCGTCTATTACAGCCGCAACACCGTTCCGGGCGGCGACCGCGCCATGCTGACCAACATGCGCGAGATCCTTTCCGCCTCCCAGCGCAACAACGGCCGCGACGGAATCACCGGGTTCCTGATCTTCGACAGCCAATGGTTCGTGCAGATCCTGGAGGGCGAGCGCGCCAGGGTGACGGAGACCTACAACCGCATCGCCCGGGACCCGCGCCACGCGGGCGCGACGATCCTCAACGTGCGCGACGTCGCGGCGCGGCTCTTCCCGAACTGGACCATGGGCGGCGCCATGCGCACGCCGGACGTCCAGGAGATCTACCTCGGCCACGGCTTCGGCGGGCCGATCGATCCGACCCGGCTCAAGTCCGACCAGGTCGTCGGCCTCGCCCTCGACCTCCAGGCCTTCGAGGAGAGCCGTCGCCAGGGCCGGCGCCTCGCGAGCTGAGCGGATCCGGGCCCGCCGCCGGCGGCGGCGGGTCCTCGCCCTCTCAATACGCGTTCCGGAACGCGCTCCGGGCCACCACCGTCATCACCAGGATCCGCAGGTCGAACCACAGCGACCAGTTGTCGATGTAGAACAGGTCGTGCTCGACGCGCCGCTGCATGTCGGCGTCCGTCAGGGTCTCGCCGCGCAGGCCGTTCACCTGGGCCCAGCCGGTGATGCCGGGCCGCACGTTGTGGCGGCGCGCGTAGAGGGCGATGCGGCGCTCGAAGCTGCGGTCGTGGGCGACCGCGTGGGGACGGGGGCCGACGAGCGACATGTCGCCCCGGATCACGTTGAGGAGCTGGGGCAACTCGTCGAGGTTGGTGCGCCGCAGGATGCGGCCGATGCGGGTGATGCGGTCGTCGTCCCGGGTCGCCTGGCGGAAGCTGCTGCCGGCCTCGGTCCGCATGCTGCGGAACTTGAACACAGAGAACGCCTCCTGGTTGAAGCCGTAGCGCTTCTGCCGGAACAGGCTCGGGCCGCGGCTGTCGAGGCGGATCAGGATCGCGATGAGGAGCAGCAGCGGCGAGAGCGCGACGAGGGCCAGCGACGCGACCACGAGGTCGAAGGCCCGCTTGGCCGCGATCTCGAGTGGGGAGAGCGGCGCACGGCCGACATTGATGCCGGTGAGCAGCCCGACCCGGCCGACCCGCACGTCGCTGAAGCGGTCCATCACCCGGCCCGGGCGCAGGTGCAGGGCGACCGGCACCCGCAGGAACGCGTCGACGCAGGCCTCCAGGTCCTCGACCTCGGCCCAGGGCACGAGCACGAACACGTCGTCCGGGCGCAGGAAGCGCACCACCGAGACGCTGAGATCGAGATCTTCCGAGAGCTGGGTCCGCCGCGCCTCCTGGTCGCCGCCCTCCGGCGCGTCGCGCAGGGTGCTGACGCCGATCACCCGCAGGCCGAGCGCCGCGGTGTCGTGGGTGGCGTAGAAGCTCGCGACGTCCTCCTCGTAGCCGATCAGGTGGATGCGGCGCGCGGAATCGGAGCGCGGCGTGATCAGCCGGCGCACCAGCCCCACGGTGACGAGCCGGGTGGCGACGAGGGCCGGAAGGCCGGTGAGGAACGTCGCGAGCGCCGCGACGCGGGAATGGTCGCCGGTCGTCTTGCTGAGGAAGCCGAGGACCAGCACCACCGCCCAGGCGGCGAGCCACAGGCTGACGATCCGCCGGAAATGCGGCGCGCGGGCGAGGTAGTTCTCGATGCTGTACTCGCCCCGGGCGATGTTCGGCAGCACCACGAACAGGCCGAGGAACAGCCCGACGGCGAGGGACGGGCCCAGCTCCGGCTGCCGCTCGTACGACACGAGGTGGTAGACCATCTCGCAGGCGAGCCCGGCGAGGGCCACGGCCACGAGCTCGGCGAGCGCCGCGCCGCCCGCGATCGCGAGGCGCAGCAGGGCACGGCCGCGCCGGGGCAGGAGCGCGTTCCAGACCGCCCGCGCCTCGGACGAGGCGAGATGGGCGTTGCCGTCCTCCGGGAACCGTTCGTGTCGCATGGCGAGATGACCCGTGACCGCATCTGTGCCGACTCGGAACGGACCGGGTGGACATGTGCCGTTATCGCACATCCCGGGGCCCGTCACCGGCGCTTGAAGGGACTGACAGCAAGCCCGGGACCGGGGGCATTCCAGCCCTGCGGCCCGCGACGGGACGCAGCCCCGTGGCGGGTGTATGGGACGATCGGCCGTAACCCCTGGTCCGACAGGTGGCGCGGCGCGAGACGGCCGGCGTGACGGCCGCCCGGGGAGGCCTCAGGCGATGGATGCGACGGCGAGCGGCGCGCGAGCGAGCGCGACGGGAGAGAGCGGGGACCTCGAGGCCGTCGCGGCGCCGGTGACCGGACCGCCGCAGGCCGCGCCGGCGACGACGATCATCGCTCCGGCCGCGGCCGGCCCGGCGGCCCTGGTGCTCGGCGGCCTGAGCCTGTCGCACCTCCTCAACGACATGATCCAGTCGCTGCTGCCGGCGATCTACCCGCTCCTCAAGCAGGCCTACGCCCTCGACTTCGCCCAGATCGGCGTGCTCACCCTGGCGTTCCAGCTCACCGCCTCGCTGCTGCAGCCGGTGGTCGGCCTCGTCACCGACAAGCGGCCGATGCCGTTCTCCCTCCCCACCGGGATGCTGCTCTCGCTCTGCGGCCTGCTGCTCCTGTCCCATGCCGGAACCTACGAGCTCCTGATCCTGGCCGCCTGCTGCATCGGCCTCGGCTCGGCGATCTTCCACCCCGAGGCCTCGCGGGTCGCCCGTCTCGCCTCGGGCGGGCGCTACGGCCTCGCCCAGTCGGTGTTCCAGGTCGGCGGCAATGCCGGCTCGGCGCTGGGCCCGCTGCTCGCCGCCTTCATCGTGGTGCCGCTCGGCCAGAGCAGCGTCGCGCTGTTCGCGGTCGCGGCGCTCGCGGGCTTCGTGGTGCTGTCGGGCGTGGGTCGCTGGTACCGGGAGCGGCTGCGCACCGGGGCGGCCCGTCCCCGCAAGGGCGGGGCCGGCGGACGGACCCTGCCGCGGGGCAAGGTGGTCGCCACCATCGCGGTCCTGCTGGTGTTGATCTTCTCCAAGTACTTCTACATGGCGAGCCTGAGCTCGTACTTCACCTTCTACCTGATCCACCGCTTCGGCGTGTCGGTGCAGGAATCGCAGCTCTACCTGTTCGTGTTCCTCGGCGCGGTCGCGGCCGGCACGGTGGCGGGCGGGCCGATCGGCGACCGGTTCGGCCGCAAGGTGGTGATCTGGGGCTCGATCCTCGGGGTCCTGCCCTTCACCCTGGCGCTGCCCCACGCCAACCTGTTCTGGACGGTGGCGCTGACGGTGCCGATCGGCATGATCCTGGCCTCGGCGATGCCGGCGATCCTGGTCTACGCCCAGGAGCTGCTGCCCGGCCGGGTCGGCCTCGTCGGCGGGCTGTTCTTCGGCTTCGCTTTCGGCATGGGGGGCCTGGGGGCCGCGGTGCTGGGCGAGGTCGCCGACCGGACCAGCATCGAGTACGTCTACGGCCTCTGCGCCTTCCTGCCGGCGGTGGGCCTCATGGCGGCGTTCCTGCCGCGGCTCGAGGCGCCCCGCGCCGCCTGAGACGGCGACGCGGGAGCGGGGCGCGAGCCCCGCTCCGGGACCGGAACTCAGTCGTTCCGGGCGACGGTCTGGATCGTCTCGAACCCCTCGAATTGCGGGTGGCCGAGATAGAGCGGCTTCGTCCCCGGGGCGCGGCTATGAGCCTTGCGGAACTGCTCGGAACGGGTCCAGGCCTCGAAATCGGCCTTCGAGGACCAGATCGTGTGCGAAGCGTAGAGGATGTGGTCCTCCGCCTCCGGCCCGCGCAGCAGGTGGAACTCGACGAATCCCGGCATCTCGCCCAGGTGGCTGTCGCGCCCGAGCCAGACCTGCTCGAAGTCCTGCGCAGCATCCTTGTAGACCTTGAACCGGTTCATCGCGATGAACATGGCGGGCATTCCTCCGGGCTCCAGCGGGTTCGGCCGTTGAGATGGTGGCTCGGTCGCCGCCGGCAAGGTGACCCGTCCGGGTCTGCCCCGGAAGCACCGCCCCGCGACCTGCAGTTAGGTGGGATCTCAGTAATTTTTCTAACCTCTGTTCCCTTGGGGAATTCACTCGGAGCGTGTAGACGTGCGTTGGGTTGCATGTCAGACCCGCATGCGCGTCCCGAACCGGCTTAGAAACGGCACGGGCGAACGGAATGATTGGCCATTCGGCTCACCGGAAACGCCCGACGCGGCGGATCGACCGGGACGAGCCGGGGAGGCGAGAGGGTGGACCGGAGGCGAGGCGTCTTCGCTGCCGGCCCGAATGGGAGCCGCGAGGCTGCCGGCGCGAGACCGCCCCGGCCGGCCCGCGGGCATGGATGACGCGGGACGGCGGCAGCCCGGTCACCGGGACGGAGCCTCCGACAGGCCAGAACCAAGACGTTGAGGACCGATGCCCAAGCAAACCACTGAGGTCGATCGGCTCGTCGGAGTGCGGATCACGGCCCTGCGCAAGGCCAAGGGACTGAGCCAGACCGCCCTCGGCAATGCCGTCGGCGTCACCTTCCAGCAGGTCCAGAAGTACGAGAAGGGCCAGAACCGCGTCGGCGCCGGCCGCCTGCGCGAGATCGCCCGGCTGCTCGAGGTCCCGGTCTCGGCCTTCTTCGAGGACCAGACCGGCGGCGACGGCAGCGACGACAACGTCTTCGGCTTCCTGAGCGCGCAGGGCGCGATCGAGCTGCTGCGCGCCTACGTGCAGATCGAGGACGAGCAGTTGCGCCGCGAGGTGCTGGCGATCGTGCGCTCGGCCGCCCGCCTCGGCCGCTCGGCCGCCGCCGCGAGCGCCGAGGCGACCGCGACGGCGACTGCCGCCGAGTAGGCGCCCCGCGACCCCCTCCGGGCTGCCGTCAGCGCAGCCCGACGAGGTGGAAGAAGCTGCCGCTGACCCGGCCGCGCCGGTGTCCGGCAAGACCCAGGGGGCGCCCTTCCGCATCCGTGACCTCGGCCAGGGCCTCGTCGGGCCCCGGCTGAGGCGTGAGTTCGCTCGCGTAGTGGAACTCGTGCCCGACGAGGCCCTGGCCGGCCGGCCCGAGGGAGCCCGGCCCGACGAGCGTGGCGATCCGGTAGCCGAGATGCAGCCGGCGCCGGGCGTAGGAGGTCGCGACCGGGAGGAGCCCCGCCATGCGGTGGGTCGCGCCCTCGGCATCTTCCAGGCTCTCGCCCAGCACCATGTAGCCGCCGCATTCGCCGTGGACCGGCCTCGTCTCGGCGAAGGCCCGCAACCCGTCGAGGAAGCGCGACGCCGCGGCGATCCGGCCGGCATGCAGCTCCGGGTAGCCGCCGGGCAGCCAGCAGGCGTCGCATCCTGCGGGCGGCGCCTCGTCGGCGAGCGGGGAGAACGGCACGATCTCGGCCCCTGCCGCCCGCCAGCCGGCCTCCAGATGCGGGTAGACGAACGAGAACGCGGCGTCGCGCGCCACCGCCAGGCGCTGCCCGGGCGGCGGCGGCAGGAGCCCGGTCCCGGGTGCCGGGACATGCCCGCCGGCGGCGGCCGCCACGGCGTCGAGGTCGATCGAGGCCTCCGCGAGATCGGCGAGGCGGTCGAGACGGGCCTCCAGGTCCGCGGTCTCGCCGGCCTGGATCAGGCCGAGATGGCGCTCGGGCAGCACCAGGGAGGCCTCCCGCGGCACGGCGCCGAGGACCGGCACGCCGATCCGGGCGAGGCCGACCTCGACGAGGCGGCGGTGGCGCGGGCTCGCCACCTTGTTGAGGATCACCCCGGCGAGCTGGAGGCGCGGGTCGTAGGCCCGCACGCCCAAGGCCGTCGCGGCGGCCGATTGCGCCGCCCCCGAGACGTCGAGCACCAGTACCACCGGCCAGCCGTAGCGGGCGGCGATGTCGGCATTGGCGCCGCTGCGGCCCTCTTCCGCCACGACGCCGTCGAACAGCCCCATCGAGCCCTCCGCCAGGACCAGTTCGGCCGCCTCGCCGGCCCGGCCCGCCACCGCGTCGAGCAGGGCACCGTCCATGGCGAAGCTGTCGAGGTTGTAGCTCGGGCGTCCCGTCGCGGCGGCGTGGAAGGCGGGATCGATGTAGTCCGGCCCGCATTTCGCCCCGGCCACCGCCAGCCCGCGCCGGCGCAGGGCCCGCAGCAGGGCGAGGGTCACGGTGGTCTTGCCGGAGCCGGAACGGGCGGCGGCGATCAGGAGGCCGCGGGCGGGGCGTGGGGTCACGAAAGCTTCCATCGTCTCACGGTCGGCGCACATTCACCGCGCCGCCGCGGGGTGATACCACGCCGCATGGATGCGACACGACCACGGGAGACCCTGCGCCGCGGCTGGACCACCGGCGCCTGCGCGGCCGCCGCCGCCAAGGCGGCCTATGCCGGTCTCGTCACCGGCGCCTTCCCGGACCCGGTCGAGATCCCGCTGCCGAGCGGCGCCCGCCCTGCCTTCGCGCTCGCCCGGACCGCGACCGTCGCGGACGGCGCGCTCGCGGGCGTGGTGAAGGATGCCGGCGACGACCCGGACGTGACCCACGGGGTTCTGGTGCTGGCCACGGTCCGGCGGGGCGCGCCGAACTCCGGCATCGCGTTCCGGGCCGGCCCCGGCGTCGGCACGGTGACCCGGGCCGGGCTGCCGCTGCCGGTCGGCGAGCCGGCGATCAACCCGGCCCCCCGGCGGATGATCGCAGCCGCGATCCTGGAGGCCGCCGCCGGCCTCGGCGGGCCGCCGGACGTGGTGGTCGAGGTGTCGATCCCGGGCGGCGAGTTGCTGGCCCAGAAGACCCTGAACCCCCGGCTCGGCATCCTCGGCGGCCTGTCGGTGCTCGGCACGACCGGGGTGGTGGTGCCCTATTCCTGCGCGGCCTGGATCGATTCGATCCATCGCGGGGTCGACGTGGCCCGGGCCGGCGCCCTCGACCACGTCGCGGGCGCCACCGGCTCGACCTCCGAGGAGGCGGTGGCACGCCTGCACGGCTTGGCCCCCCAGGCGCTGATCGACATGGGCGACTTCGCCGGGGGCATGCTGAAATACCTGCGCCGCCATCCGGTGCCGCGGGTCACGGTGGCGGGCGGCATCGCCAAGATGGCGAAGCTCGGACACGGCCTCCTCGACCTGCATTCGCGCTCCGGCCCGGTCGATCTCGCCTGGCTGTCGGAGCGGGTCGTCGAGGCCGGCGGCACCCCGGACCTCGCCCGGCGGGCAGCCGGCGCCAACACCGCCCTCGAGGTGCTGCGGCTCGCGCAAGGCAGCGACCTGCCGCTCGCCGATCTCGTCGCCCGCTACGCCTGGGCCACCGCCGCCCGGGCATTGGCAGGGTCGGGCAGCTCGCTCGAGGTGGTGGTGTTCGACCGGGAGGGCGGTCTGGTCGGGCGGGCGCCGTTTCACCCGGTGGGGTGAGACCTATTGTCATCGCACCGACGGACCGACGATCAGGATTCGAATCTAGTCCGCCCCATCGGTTCACGTCGCGTCAGGCACGGTCTTTCGACTCGGATTGGCCGATAACGATGGGATCGGCCCAATGGTAGCGAATCACCGGCCGGTCGCCGCCGGGAACGGAGTGCCGGCTCCTCTCGGCGATCACGCCGCCGCGCCGCTCGTAGAAGCGGCGGGCCGGTTCGTTCTGCTCGAAGCACCACAGGTAGATTCCTGACGCGGGGTAGGCGCGCAAGGACCACTCGGCCGCGGCTCCGAGCAGATCCGTCCCCAAGCCTCGCCCCTTCGCCTCGGGCAAGACGTGGAGGTTGTCGATCAGCGTTCCCCAACGCTCATCCTCCGCTCCGACCGCGCAGACGAAACCGACCGGCCCGTCGGCCTCCTCGGCGATGAGAGCGGTCACCTGCGGATGATGCGGCCCAATGCGGCCGGTCCAGGCTTCCAGACGGTCCTGCTCGATCGGACCGGCGAGGAAGTCCGGATCGAGGATCCCTCGATACGCCGCTCTCCAGCTCGCTGTATGGATCCGAGCGAGCACGGCGGCATCGGCGTCGGTGGCGATTCTCATCCGCATACACGATGTCTCCGGACGGAGTTGCGAAACCCCACGGTACACGACCCTGTCCGGGAACCGTGCAGCCAGGCTCCATGACCCATTGCAAACCAACCCCTTTTCCGGACGACTGAAGCGAAGCGGAAGGAGATCCGGAATCCAGCACGAAAAGCCGCGAAGCGTCTCATTGTCTGCGACGGTGCAACAGGTTGAGCCGCTTCGCGGCATGTCCTCTGCTGGATCCCGGATCTCCTTCCGCTGACGCTCCAGTCGTCCGGGAAAGGGGGTGGAACGCCCGCGTGGTGGCCTCCACTTACTTCAATGTCGTGTACTGTGGTGAAACCCACAACGGCCGGGAGCCGGATCACGTCGACCGGGGGCCGGCGGGGACCGTCACCGCTCCGCCCGGCCGGAACCGCCGGTCGTAATCGACCGCGTACAGCGCGCTCTCGCGAAACTCCGTCGCCCCGAGCGCCGGGCCGACCAGGATCAGCGCCGTACGCTCCAGTCCCGCCGCGGCGACCTGATCGGCGATGGTGGACAGGGTGCCGCGCAGCACCCGCTCGTCCGGCCAGGTTGCCCGGAAGACCACCGCCGCCGGGCAATCCGGGCCGTAATGCGGGATCAGCTCGGCCGCGACCGTCGCGACGACATGGATCGAGAGGTGGATGGCGAGCGTCGCCCGGGTCGCCGCGAAGGCGGCGAGGCGCTCGGTATCGGGCATCGCCGAGGCACGGCCGCTGGTGCGGGTGAGCACCACCGATTGCGCCAGTTCCGGCACCGTCAGTTCGCGCCCCAGCACCGAGGCGGCGGCGGCGAAGGAGGGGACGCCGGGGGTGAGGTCGTAGGGGATGCCGAGCCGGTCGAGGCGGCGGGTCTGCTCGGCCACCGCGCTCCAGATCGAGAGGTCGCCGGAATGCAGCCGCGCCACCTCGTGACCGGCCGCGTGCGCCGCCGCCATCTCGTCGATGATCGCGTCGAGGGAGAGCGGGGCGGTGTCGACGATCCTGGCGCCGGGCGGGCACCAGGACAGGATCTCGGGCGCCACCAGCGAACCGGCATGGAGGCAGACCGGGCAGCGGGCGATGAGGTCGCGGCCCCGCACGGTGATGAGGTCGGCGGCCCCGGGGCCGGCACCGATGAAGTGGATCATGACGACAGGGCGTCTCCGCTGGCGGCGAGCGCGCAGGTGGCACCCGCCGAGGCGATGCGGGGCAGGATAAGGCGCCCCTCGGGGCCGGATGCCGCGAGGGCGGCAGCCTCGGCGAGCGAGCCGACGCCGCGCAGGGCCTCGATGCGGACGGAACGGGTGACGACCCGGCGGCCGGCCTCGCGCAGGGCCTCGACCCCGATCGCGACGAGGGGCACGCCGAGGGATTGGGCCGCCGCGCGGATCGCCGGATCGCCGGCCCGGTCCTCCGCGGTGGCGAGCGCCGCGAGATGCGCGCCCGGCAGATCGGCCTGGCGCAGGCCCTCGGCTACCAGACCCAGGATCTCCTCGGCCGAGGTGGCCTGGCGAAAGCCGATGCCCGCGACGAGCGCGCGCGGCGTCGCGGGAGCGGGGGCGCGGCCGGGGCCGTGCTGGAGCGCGGGCGGCGGGGCCGAGCCCGGGACCCGGGCGTGGATGACAAGGCCCATCACGGCTTGGCCAGCGCCCATTGCGTCACCGGCATCGCGGTGCGCCAGCCGGTGAGATGGCCGACCGGCTCCGCCCGGGCGACCGAGAGGCGCCGCAAGGTGCCGCCGTGCTCGGCGTGCATGCGCAGCAGTAGGGCCTCGCTCTCCAGCGTCACCGCATTGGCGACGAGGTGCCCGCCGCGGGGCAGGGCGCCGAGCACCGCCGCGACCAGGGCCGGATCGGAGACGCCGCCGCCGATGAAGGCCGTATCCGGGGCCGGCAGCCCGGCGAGGCTGTCCGGGGCGCGGCCGACCACGACCCGCAGGTCGGGCACGCCGAGGGCGAGGGCGTTGCGGCGGATGCGGCCGGCGCGGTCCTCGCGCGCCTCGATCGCGATGGCGCGGTTCGCCGGATGGCGCAGGCACCACTCGATGCTGATCGAGCCCGAACCGGCACCGACATCCCACAGCACCTGCCCGGCGCGCGGGCGCAGGGCCGCCAGGGTGACGGCGCGGATCTCCGCCTTGGTGAGCTGGCCGTCGCTCTCGAACCAGGCGTCGTCGAGGCCGGGCGCCAGCGGGATCACCCGAGCGTCCGGCTCGGCCACGACCTCGATTGCGACCGTATTGAGCGGGTCGATGCCGCGCTCCGAGAACGCGGCCGCCAGGGCACTGCGGCGGCGCTCGCGGGGGCCGCCCATGGCTTCGAGCATGGTGAGGCGCGAGCGCGGGAAGCCGCGCGCCGTCAGCAAGGCCGCGAGTTTTTCCGGCGTCGACCCGTCCCAGGTCAGGACCAGGAGCCGGGCGCCGGGCTGGAGATGCGGGATCACCCGCTCCAGGGCCCGCCCGTGCAGGGTCACGCACGCGACCTCGGCGAGCGGCCAGCCGAGCCGGGCGGCGGCGAGGCTGAAGGCGGACGCCTGGGGATAGGCCGCGATCTCCTCCACCGGCACCAGCCGGGCGAGCTCGGCGCCGACGCCGTAATGGAACGGATCGCCGGTGGCGAGCACGCAGGTCGGCTGCCCGCGCCGGGCGAGGATCGTCGGATACGCGTCCGAGAGCGGGCTCGGCCAGGCCAGGGTCTCGGCGGAGAGCGGGCCGGCCAGTTCCAGGTGGCGTCGCCCGCCGATCACGAGCCCGGCGCCGTCGAGGGCGGCGCTCGCGGCCGGCGACAGGCCGGCCCGCCCGTCCTCGCCGATGCCGACGATGGCGAGCCAGGGGGCGGCGCTCGACACGGCGGCGACCTCAGGCGACAAGGCGGCCATGCGCATCCTCATCCTGGGCGGCACCACCGAGGCCGCCGCTCTGGTGCGGCGGCTCGCCGACCGGCCGGACCACGACGTCACCCTGTCGCTCGCCGGGCGCACCACGGCGCCGCTGGCCCTGCCGGTGCGCACCCGCATCGGCGGCTTCGGCGGAGCGGAAGGGCTGGCAGCCTATCTCCGCGAGCACCGCATCGCGGCGTTGATCGATGCCACCCATCCCTTCGCCAGACTCATCTCGCGCAATGCCGCGGCGGCGAGCCGTGCGGCCGGCGTGCCGCTCCTCGCCGTGCGGCGCCCGGCCTGGACCCGCGCGCCCGGCGACGACTGGCGCGAGGTCGATTCCGTGGCGCAGGCCGTGCCGGCGCTCGGCGAGGTGCCGAAAAGGGTTTTCCTGACGGTCGGGCGCCTCGAACTCGCCGCCTTCGCGGCCGCGCCCCAGCACCGCTACCTCGTGCGCACCATCGAGCCGGTCGGCGATGCGCTGCCGGGGATCGACGTGACGCCGATCGAGGCCCGCGGGCCCTTCGGCGCCGCGGACGAGGCCGCCCTGATGCGCGCCCACGGCGTCGAGGTCCTGGCGACGAAGAATTCCGGCGGGGCGGCGACCTACGGCAAGATCGAAGCGGCCCGGGCCTTGGGTCTGCCGGTGGTCATCGTGCGCCAGCCCGCGCTGCCGGAGGTGGCGCAGGTCTCGCGGATCGACGACGTGCTGGCCTGGCTCGACGCTCATCGGGCGACCGAGCGCGGGGTGTAGACGAAGGGGGCCTGCCCCTCCCGCGGGATCAGCCGGGTCGCGCTCGCGCCGATCATCACCAGCGTCGCCATGTCGGCCTCCGCCGCCCGCGCCTGGGCCAGCGTCAGGATGCGGATCGCCTCGTCGGGCCGGCCGACGGCGCGGGCGAGGATCACCGGGGTTTCGGGTGCGCGGTGCTCGGCGGCAAGGCCGAGGGCCACGCCGAGCTGCCAGGGCCGGGCCCGCGAGATCGGGTTGTAGAGCGCGATCACCAGATCGGCGGCCAGTACCGCGTTCAGCCGCGCGGTGATGACCTCCCAGGGCTTCAGGTTGTCCGACAGCGAGAGGGCGCAGAAATCGCCGCCGAGCGGCGCGCCGATCCGCGCCGCCGCCGCCAGCATCGCGGTGATGCCGGGCTCGACCGTGATGGACAGCGCGCGCCAGGCCGGATCGCCGGCCTCCAGCGCCTCGAACAAAGCCGCCGCCATGGCGAAGACGCCCGGATCGCCCCCCGACACCACGGCGACCCGCCGGCCGGCGGCGGCGAGTGCGAGGGCGTGGCGGGCCCGGTCGACCTCGACCCGGTTGTCGCTGGCATGACGCGTCAGGCCCGGCCGCTCCGGCACCCGGGCGACGTAGGGAAAGTAGCCGATGAGGTCCTGCGCCGCATCGAGCGCCGCCTGCGCGGCGGGCGTGAGGTAGCGCGGATCGCCGGGCCCGAGGCCGATCACCGTGACGGACCCGCTCACGGCCGGCGGCCCTCGCCCGGCACCAGCACCATCGAGAAATAGGGCGCGGTGTCGTCCGGCTTCTCGGCCAGCGGCGTCACGCTCTCGCCCGCCATGGTGCCGCGCTCGACATAGACCGCACGGCCGATCAGCCCGGCCTCGGCCAAAGCCGCGCGCACCTTGGGCAGGTGGCGGCCGAGCTTCATCACCACGGCGGCGTCGGTGGTCTTGAGGCGCGCCACCAGCGTCGCGTGCGGCAGGGTGGCAGGCAGCACCGTCAGCACGTCGTCGCCCCAGGTGATCGGGGTGTTGGCCCGGGTCCAGCAGCCCGACATGCCGGTGACGCCCGGCACCACCTCGACCGGGAAGCGGTCCTTCAGGCGGCGCCACAGATGCATGAACGAGCCGTAGAAGAAGGGATCGCCCTCCGACAGGATCGCCACGTCGCGGCCGGCCCCCAGCACCTCGGCGAGGCGGGTCGCCGCCTCGTCGTAGAACGCGGCGAGCGCGGCCACGTAGGCCGGGTCCTCGGGATGCAACTCGGTGGTGTAGGGGTAGGGCAGCGGCCATTCGCGTGCGGCGTCCCGCACCACCGCGTCGGCGATGGTGCGGGCGTTGCCGCGCTTGCCCGCCTTGCAGAAATGCACGAGGTGGTGGGCGCGCTCCAGCACCCGCACCGCCCGCACGGTGAGGTAATCCGGGTCGCCCGGCCCCATGCCGACGCCGTAGAGCGTGCCGGTGACCGCGCCGGTCGGGGCGGAGGGGATCTCGGCCGGGTCGGCCTTGAGGAAATCGGACGGGCCGTCCATCACTCGACCTCGTTGGCGAGCGCGTTGACGGCCGCCGCCGCCATGGCGCTGCCGCCGCGCCGGCCGCGCACCACCAGGAACGGCACGCGCCCGTCCGCCGCGAGCGCGTCCTTCGATTCCGCGGCACCGACGAAGCCGACCGGGATGCCGATCACCGCGGCCGGCGGCGCCACGCCCTCGTCCAGCATCTCGAGCAGGCGGAACAGCGCGGTCGGGGCGTTGCCGACGGCGACGATCGAGCCGGCGAGCCGGTCGCGCCACAATTCCATCGCGGCGGCGCTCCGGGTCGTGTCGAGGGTCTTTGCCAGTTCCGGCACCCGCGGGTCGGAGAGGGTGCAGATCACCTCGTTGCCGGCCGGCAGGCGGGATCGGGTGACGCCGTCGGCGACCATGCGGACGTCGCACAGGATCGGGGCGCCGCGGCGCAAGGCGCCCTCGGCGGCCTCGGCGAAATCCGGCGACAGGTCGATGTCGGCCGGGAGATCGGTCATGCCGCAGGCATGGATCATCCGCACCGCCACCCGCTCGGCGGCGCCGTGAAAGCGCGCAAGGTCGGCTTCGGCGCGGATCATCGCGAAGGAGCGCGCGTAGATGGCGGCGCCGTCGCGGATGTAGTCGAGGCGCGGGTTCATGCGGGCTCCCGGAAGGCGTCTCTGAGGCCGGTCTCGGCCCATGGGCTGGACAAATCGCGAAGGCTCTCTAGCCGCTCCAGCACGGCACCGAAAGTCAGGACGCGATCGGTGTCGGTTCCGGCCTGGCCGTCCAGCACCACCCCGTAGCGCCCGTCGGGCCGCCCGACCAGGGTCAGCGTCGCGGGGCCAGGATGGGCGCAGCCCTTCGGGCAGCCGGAGACGTGGGCCGTGGCGCCCTCCCGGGAGAAGGCCGCGAAGGCGGCGGCGAGGCGGGGCGCGTCGCCCTGCGCCGGAGTACCGCCCGACGCGCAGGCCGGCGCACCGGGGCAGGCGGCCACGGCGCGGCGCGGGTCGGCGGGATCGACGATCAGGCCGGCGGACGCGGCCTCGTCGCGCAAACGCGCGGCACTGGATTCGTCCCGCGCCGTCAGGGCGATGCCCCGGCTCGGCGTGAGGGCGAGGTGGCCGTCCCCGTAAAGCTCGCTCCACCCCGCGAGGCGGTCGAGGAGGGCAGCCTCGCCGCGGCCGAAGGGCAGTTCGGCGAGGAGCGTGCGGCCGTGCAGGCCGGCGGGAGGCACGGTGCCGGCCGGCGGCGCATCGCCCCGGGGAAGGCCGTCGAGCAGGGCGTCGCGCTCCGCGTCGGGAAGCGCGCGCATCCGGCGGGCGCCCGAGGCGGCGAGGCCGAGCAGGAGCGTGCGTAAGATGGCGAGCGCGGCGGGGCCCGGCATCGGCGCGAGCCAGAGCGGGGCGGCCGGGGTTGCGATGGCGAGTTGGAGCGCCGGAAAAAGTGTGTCTTCGGCGCCTTCCGACACCGCTCGCCGCCCGGTGCGCATCTCCTCTCCCCGCGGGCGGGGAGAGGGTTTCGTCCCCTTCGTCGGGGGCGAAACGAGGCGGCAGCCGATGGTGAGGGGGTATCTCCGGAGGAGTCTCACGCGTCGAGACCCCCTCACCCCCGCTTCGGCTGCGCCTGCGCTCGCTTCACCCCCGACGAGGGGGGTGAAGCCCTCTCCCCGCCCGCGGGGAGAGGAGAGAACTCGCGCCCGATACGGCGACATCGAGGTGAGGCGGCCCTCTGCGTCGGGTGCCACCCGCACCCAGACATCCGCCTCGACCGGCCCGAGCCCGCCGGCCGCGTCCTCCACCGCCACCAGGGTCTTGGCCGGCAGCCCCGCGACCTCGCGGCCGATCGCCTCCACGGCCGCGACGACGGCGAGGACATCCGCCCCCGCGAGCGGCGCGTCGAGGGTCAGGCGCTGCGGGCCGCCGTCGTGGCGCGCGTCGCCAAGGCCCGCTTCCGCGAGGATGTCGACCACGTGTCCGTGGCTCTCCACGGTCACGCCGCGGATCTGCAGGTTGCCCCGCGCCGTCACGTCGAGGAGGCCGTTGCCGCCCTCGCGGGCCGCGCGAGCCGCCGCGCGAACCTGCCTGGCCGAGAGCCGGCCGGAGACCGGGTGGAGGCGGACGAGGAGCCCGTCGCCGGTCGGCATCGGCCGGGCGAGGCCGGGGCACCAGCCGCGGCGGGGAGCGGGATCGACGCTCATTCGGCGGCCTCGCGCGGCTCCAGGGCGGCAAGCGAGTTGCGCCGGCTGCGCCACAGGCCCCGGTCGCGTAGCGCGGCGAAGCGGGACTTAAGCGCCGCGGCGACGCCGGGATTGGCCGTCTCGATCGCAGCCAGCACCTCCGGATCGCCGAGATAGGCGTCGTAGAGCCGGTCGAGCTCGGCATCCGCGACCGCGTCGGTGGCGGCGGCCATGACGAACACGGCGTCCAACCCCTGCGCCAGTTCCTGCGCGCCGCGCCAGCCGTGGCGGAGCTGCGCGGCGATCCAGCGCGGATGGGCGAGGCGTCCGCGCACCAGGCGGGCGACGTCCTCGCGGGCGGTGCGGGCCTTCGGTGCCTCGGGCCGGCTGGTATCGAGGCTGTAGAGGGCCGGCGCCGCCCCGAGCGAGACCGCGGCGGCGGAGAAGCCGCCCATCGCGTCGGCGCCGGCATCGCCGTCGAGAAGGTCGCGCTCGGCGACGTCGAAGGCGTGCAGGTAGGCGTCCGCCGCCGCCACCCGGGCGGCGAAATCGGCGTCCTCCGCCCCCGTCGCCTCCGCGGTGGCGTCGAGGTAGGCCCGGGCGAGGTCGCCGCGCCCGGACCACTGGCCGTCGAGGGCGAGGGACGCGGTGCCGGCACCGTAGCGGCCGGGCGCGGCGCCGAAGACCCGGGCCGGCGCCTCGCCCCGGCGGCGGGCCGCGGCGAGCGGGTTGTCGGCGTCCTCCTCCTCGCGGGAGGCGACCGCCCGGGCGGCCCGGTCGAGGAGCGCCAGGGTGTCGGGAAAGGTGTCGCGGAAGGCGCCGGATACCCGCACCGTCACGTCGATCCGCGGCCGGTCGAGAAGGGCGAGGGGCAGCACCTCGAATCCGGTCACCCGGGTCGAGGCATGGTCCCAGGTCGGGCGCACGCCCATCAGCGCGAGCGCCTGCGCCACGTCCTCGCCGCCGGTGCGCAAGGTCGGGGACGCCCACAGGTCCATGACGAGGCGAGCCGGGTACTCGCCCTCGTCCTGGAGATAGCGCCGCACCACCTCCGTCGCGGCCTTGTCGCCGAGCATCGTGGCGGCCCGGGTCGGAAGGGCACGGGGATCGAGGGTCGCGAGGTTGCGCCCCGTCGGCAGCACGTCGGCCCGGCCGCGGGCCGGCGAGCCGGCGGGGCCCGGCGGCACGAAGCGCCCGTCGAGGGCTGCGAGCAGTCCCGCCCGCTCGGCCGGGCCGCAATCGGGATGGGCCTCCGGCGCCTCGCCAAAGACATGCAGCCCGTCGCGCATCGTCACCTCGGCGAGGTCGCACAGATGCGCGTCGAGGGCGGCCAGCGCGTCGGGCATCGGGGTGTCGCGGTCGATGCCGGCCGCCGCAAGCAGCCCCGCATCCCCGGCCCGCTCCAGGATCCCGCGGGCGATCAAGGTGGCGCGGCGCGGATCGAGCACGGTGGCGGCGGAATACTCTTCCACCAGTTCGCGCAAGGTCGCGGCCTCGGGGTCGAGCCCGGCGGCGGCGGTTTCGGGCGGCAGGTGGCCGATCGTGACGGCGCCGATGCGGCGCTTGGCCGGGGCCGCCTCGCCGGGATCGTCGACGATGAACGGGTAGACCACCGGCAGCGCCCCGACCGCGAGGGCCGGCCAGCAGGCGGGCGAGAGTGCCGCCGCCTTGCCGGGCAGCCACTCGGTGGTGCCGTGGGTGCCGAGATGGATCAGGGCATCCGCCTCGGCGCGCAGGGCGAGGTGGAACGCCAGATAGGCGTGACAGGGCACCGCGTCGGGATCGTGGTAGCCGTCCTTCCGGTCGCCCTTGTGGCCCCGGTCGGGCTGGAGCGCCACCAGCACGCGGCCGGCCCGCACCGCCCGGAACCGGAAGGCGCCGTCCCGGCAGGCCGAATCGTCGGCGGGTTCGCCCCATTCCGCGGCGAGCGCCGCGCGCGCTCCCTCCGGCAACCGGGCGCGCCAGGCCTCGTAGGCGGGAAGCGGCACCGCGAGGCCCGGCGCGTCCTCGGTGAGGCGGCGCATCAAGGCGTCGGGCTCGGGAATGTCAGAGACGGCGTAGCCCTCGCGGCGGAGCAGGTCGAGGATGGCCCTCGTGCTCGCGGGCGTGTCGAGCCCGACCGCGAACCCGGCCCGGCCGCCCCGGGCCGGGTAGTCGGAGAGGACGAGCGCGAGGCGGCGCTCCCCCCGCGGGATGCCGGCGAGGCGGGCCCAGGCGGCGGCCCGGTCGGCGGTGGCGGCAATGCCGGCGAAATCCGGCACCGCCCGGCGCTCGCGAAACCCCTCGACCTCCGGCGCCTCCTCCTTGTGGGAGACCGGGAAACCGGAGAGGCGCCCGTCGAATTCCGGCAGGGCCACCTGCATGGCGAGGTCGGCGGCGTTGAGCCCGCGGGCGGAGGCCGCCCAGGCGTCCCGGCCCGAGCCGACCGTGAAGGCCTGGATCACCGGGCAATCGGCGGCGTCGAGGACGAATCCGGCCTCATCCCGGGCCGAGAAGGCGGTCGCGGCGACGATCACGGCGGGCCGGTGCGCGGCCACCGCCTCGCGCACGACCGCCACCGCCTCCGGGTCCTTCAGGCTCGCGACGGCGACGATGGTGGGAGCAAGACCCCGCTCCCACAGGGCGGCGGCGAGTGCGGCAGCCGGCGCCGTGTCGCCGCCGAGGATCGCCGAGCGGTAGACGAGGACCAGGGCACGGGGCAGGGGCGAGGCTGGGCCGAGCGCGTCGAGCGGGCCGCAGCCCGGGCACCAGGCGAATCCCCGCGGCAGCGCCCGGGGCAGCCCGGCGACGACCGGCCGGCCGAGCTCCGCGGCGATCCGGGTCAGGAGGCCGCGCAGGTTCTCCACGCCGCCGGCCCGGACATAGCCGTCGAGGGCGTCGCGCAGATCCGGCGCGACGGTCGAGATGGCGGCGAGCCGCGGATCGGGCCGGTCGCAGCCCGGCAGCACAACGAAGGGGATGGCGTGGGCCCGGCAGGTCTCGGCCAGCCGCTCGAGGCCGTAGCGCCAGTAATCCATCCCGCCGAGGCAGCGCACCAGCACGAAGCGCGCCCGGGCGATCACCGCGTCGGCGTAGAGGTCGACGGAGAGGGGGTGGCGCAGCTGCGCCATCTTGGCGAGCCGCAGGCTCGGCCAGTCGCCGGACAGCGACGCATAGGCGCCGGCGAGCCCGGCGAGGTCGGAATCGGTGAAGGAGAGGGCGACGATGTCGCCGGGCGCCTGGCCCAGATCGACCGCCGCCTCGCCCTCGTCGAGGGAGACCGTATCGACGCGGAGGAGGTGCATCGGCCTCTAGATCCTCAGGCGCGTGCTGACCCACTCTTCGCGGTCAACTCGGTTTTCCCGCCCGGCGAAGAACTCCTGCACGCTCCAGGGCCGCGGCGCCGGCTCCGACATGGGATGGCCCTCCGGGGCTGGGGGTTTCGACAGTCGAGGTTCGGCCTCAACCCGACGCCATGGCGTCAGGCATCGCGCTTCGAAAGTAAAGCGTGGGTCCCTCCTCTCCCCGCGGACGGGGAGAGGGGACGATCCGCGCTTCTTCCCGGCATGGACGGCCCGTCGCAGTCTGCGAGACCCGGTACGCCGGAACCGGCGTACCGTTTCCGTCAGCCCTTCAGCGCCGCCGTCACCGCCGCCTTGTCGAAGCCCGTGAGCCCGATCACCACCAGCGTGCCGTCGCGGTGCTCGGCCGGGCGCCAGGGACGGTCGTAGTGGTGCGCGACGCGGCGGCCCACGCCCTGGACGACGAGGCGCATCGGCTTGTCGGCGACGGCGCAGAAACCCTTGATGCGCAGCACGCCGGCAACCTCGGCCGCCTTGGCGACGCGGGCGGCGAGGTCCTCGGGCGAGCCCGCGGCCGCGACGGGGATCGCCACGCTCTCGAAGTCGTCGTGATCGTGGTCTTCCTCCGTCTCGTGATGCGAGGGCCGGGCCGCGAGGTCGTCCTCGGCGGCCGCGTTGAGGCCCAGCAGCACGCGGGGATCCAGCGCCCCGTGGGCGGTCTCGACGAGCTTGACGGCACGCGGCAGGTGCGCCTCGACCTCGGCGCGGACGCGCGCCCGCTCGCCCTCGTCGAGGAGGTCGGACTTGTTCATCACCACGAGGTCGGCGCAGAGGAGCTGGTCCTCGAAGACCTCCTCCAGCGGGTTCTCGTGGTCGACGCTGGCATCGGCCGCGCGCTGGGCGGCGAGCGCGTCGGGATCGTCCGCGAAGGCGCCGGACGCCACCGCCGGGCCGTCCACCACCGCCACCACGCCGTCCACCGTGACCCGCGAGCGGATCGCCGGCCAGTTGAAGGCCTGGACGAGGGGCTTGGGCAGGGCGAGGCCGGAGGTCTCGATCAGGATGTGCTCGGGCGGGTCGGGCCGGTCGAGGAGCTTGTTGAGCGCCGGCACGAAGTCGTCCGCCACGGTGCAGCAGATGCAGCCGTTCGGCAGCTCCACCACCGCATCGGCGTCGCAGCCCGGGATGCCGCATTCGGCGAGCAGCGACCCGTCGAAGCCGACATCGCCGAACTCGTTGACGATGATGGCGAGCCGCCGGCCGTCGTTGTGCTCGATCGCGTGGCGCACCAGCGTCGTCTTGCCGGCGCCGAGGAAGCCCGTGACGATGGTGCAGGGGATCTTGTTGAGGATGGTCATGCGTTCACCGGCGCGGGAGGGATGCGGGCGACGACACCCTTGCGGAACTCCTGCGGACGCTCGCGCCAGGGCACGATTCCGTCCGGCGTCCCGGCATAGAGGCCGATGCCGTCGAGGATGATGTCGGCGGAGGTCGCCGGGTCGAGGTCGCCGTAGACGTAGGTCCAGCGGCCGGGGCTCGCGACCGCGACCGTGCAGGACCGCTTGCAGACCGAGAGGCATTCCACCGGCTCGATCGTGACCGGCGCGCCGGGCCGGGCGGCCAGCGCTGCGGCCAGCGCGTCATGCAGGCGGGCCCCGGCGCGGGGGCCGTCGGCCGGATCGGCGGCGTCGCGGCAGGTGGTGCAGACGTAGAGGACAACCGGATCACTCATGCCGCCACCCCGCTGCGGACGGGATGCCCCGTCCGCCCTGCCACGGCGCCCCAGGCCCAGCCGAAGGCGAGGCCGAGCACCGCCCAGAAGGCGAAGCCGATGGCGAGCGACCGGGCGGCGAACTGCGCCGCGAAGACCGGCGGCATGGCGGAGATTTCTTCCGGCCCGTGCGGCGCGCCCCAGACATGCGGCGCGACGAGGAGGGCGAGGCCGATGCCGATCGCCGCCGGGCCGCGGCGGATCGCGATCAGGTAGAGGCCGGCCGCCGTGGCGAGGGCGGTCGCCACCCACCAGAGCTGGCGCGATTCGAGGCCCGCCGCGGCGATGCCGGGCAGTTCCGGCGGCAGCCCGATCGCGGGAGCGAGGCCGGCGGCCAGGAAGCCGCCGATGCCGAACTTGAGCGCTTCGCCCGGCGTCACGGTGCGGCCGGTCGCGACCAGGACGGCGCCGAGCAGCAAGGCGTAGCCGACGCCGCTCACCAGGGTGGCGAGGGCCGTGAAGGCGAGGCGCGGCAGGCCGGGGGCGGGCTGCCATTGCGGCTCGCCGCCATGGTCGTGGCCGGCCTGGTCGTGTCCGGCATGGGCCAGCACGATCAGCGGGTTGGACAAGGCCCTGCCGGCGAGAGCCGGCCCGGCGGTCTCGGCCGTTTCGTACTTCTCCGCCGCCAGGATCAGCGGCGAGGTGAGGGCGAATTGCAGCACGGACGCCACGCAGGCGGCCAGGAAGCCGGCGACCAGGGCCGCGGCGAGCAGTCGTTTCGTCATGGGATCCCCTGCACGACCAACGGGAAACGGGCCCGCACCCCGTGAAGGGCGCAGGCCGCGCAGCCGCGTTCGGTCAGTCCCTGGTCAGTGGCAGGGGAAGTTGGCGGAGTGGCGCCAGTCGTGCGCGGCGTTGTGCAGGGCGACCACGGGCGCGAAGCCGGAGACGAACAGCAGACCGACGCCGAGGGTGGCGGCCAGGAGGACGGCGCTCAGGCGCTCGCCGACCAGGGCGGGGGAGAGGGAACGGGTGATCGCGACCATGACGAAACTCCTGCCGCCCCACCGGCGGCGTCGAGAGGAAAGGATGACGGCAGGTCTCCTGGCTCGCGGGCTCTCAACACCGGCCCACCGCCTTCCCGGATCGCTCCAGTGGCCGATGGCGGGCCGTAATCGTCCGCTCACAGTTGCGGGGGCAGCCGCGGCAGGCCGGAACGATCCCGGTTTCCGCGTTCCCTTTTCACCTCGTGACCGAGGCACCGTCGCGAAGACCCTAGCGGCTCGCCTGCGGGCTTGCAATCGCCGCCCCGTCCCCCGACACCCCCCATTCGATGGATTTCCACCCGACCCCCGCGCCCGAGGAGAGTTCCGTGCCGGACGAGACCCGCGCCGCGCCGCGCCTGACCCTGGTGCTGGGTGGCGCCCGCTCGGGCAAGAGCGCCTATGCCGAGGGGCTGGTCTCGGCGCGGGCCGGCCCCTGGCTCTACGTCGCGACGGCGCAGGGGTGGGACGACGAGATGCGCGAGCGCATCGCCCTGCACCGCGCCCGCCGACCGCCGCCCTGGGAGACCGTGGATGCGCCGCGCGATCTCGCCGGGGCGATCCGCCGGGCGCCGCCGGGCCGGCCGGTGCTGGTCGATTGCCTGACGCTCTGGCTCACCAATGCGATGCTGGACGAGGAGGCCGACCTCGCCGCCGAGGTCGCGGCGCTGCTCGCGGCCTGCGCCGCGGCGCCCGGGCCCCTGGTGCTGGTCTCGAACGAGGTCGGGTTCGGCATCGTGCCCGAGAACGCGCTCGCCCGCCGGTTCCGCGACGAGGCCGGCCGCCTGCACCAGCGCTTGGGCGCGCTCGCCGACCGGGTGGTGCTGGTGGTGGCGGGCCTGCCCATGACGATCAAGGGAGAGACGCAATGAGCGACGACGAGGCGGCGCGCCACCGCGCCAAGATGGAGAAGCGCAAGGCGGTCCAGGACGCCGAAGTGGCGGGCAAGACCATCGAGAAGGGCCTGCTCATCGTCCATACCGGCCCCGGCAAGGGCAAATCGACGGCGGCCTTCGGGCTGATGCTGCGGGCGCTCGGCCGCGGCTGGCGGGTCGGGGTGGTGCAGTACATCAAGGGCGCCTGGGAGACCGGCGAGCGGTTCGCCCTCGACCGGTTCGCCGACCAGGTCGAGTGGCACACGATGGGGGAGGGCTTCACCTGGGAGACCCAGGACCGCGACCGCGACGTGGCCGCCGCCCGCGCCGCCTGGGCGACGACCGAGGCGCTGATGGCCGATCCGGCGATCCGGCTCCTCGTCCTCGACGAGCTCAACATCGCGCTGCGCTACGACTACCTGCCGCTGGCGGACGTGGTGGAGGCCCTGAGCCGGCGCCGGCCCGACCTGCACGTCGTGGTGACGGGCCGCAACGCCAAGCCGGAGCTGATCGCCGCCGCCGATCTCGTGACCGAGATGACCCTCGTCAAGCATCACTTCACGGCCGGTGTGAAGGCGCAGGAGGGTATCGAGTTCTAACGGGGCAGAGCCCGATTGACGGCGCCGGCCGGCGGGAGCTACAGGCTCGGCCATGACCAGCGCCCTCCCGACCGGACTCTATCCCGCGCCGCAGCCTTAAGCGGCGGAGTGCTCGTCATTTCTCAACCGCTGCGACGTGTCGGCGGTTGAGGCTTTCCCCCCAAGGTCCAGGCCCGCCGACCTCGCCCATCCCCGAGGTCTTCCCGTGCCGTTTTCCCTCGATCCTCCCGTTTCGATCGGCCTGATCGGCTTCGGCGCCTTCGGACGCCTCGTCGCCGCGCATCTGGGGCCGCACGCCGACTTGCGCGTCCACGACCCGTTCGTGCCCGCGGGTGCGATCGCGGAAACGGGCGCCGCGCCCGCCACGCTCGCCGAGGCCGCCGCCTGCCCGGTGGTGATCCTCGCCACCCCCGTCGCGACCCTCGCCGCCGTGGTGGAGAACATCGCTCCCCACCTGCGGCCGGGCGCCCTCGTCCTCGATGTCGGCTCGGTGAAGGTGCGGCCGGCCGAGATCATGCGGGCGGGGCTGCCGGCCCACATCGACATCGTCGCCACCCATCCGCTCTTCGGGCCGCAGAGCGCGCGGGACGGGTTGCGCGGGCTCAAGATCGCGCTCTGCCCGGTGCGGGGCGGCCGGACGCGACGGGTCGGCGCCTTCCTGCGCCGCGCCCTCGGCCTCACCGTGATCCTGACCACGCCGGAGGCGCATGACCGCGAGGCGGCGGCGGTGCAGGGCCTGACGCACCTCATCGCCAAGGTGCTGGTGGCGATGGAGCCGCTGCCGACCCGGATGACGACCCGCAGCTTCGACCTGGTGATGCAGGCGGTCGGCATGGTCCGGCACGACGCCCCGGAGGTCTACCACGCGATCGAGCGCGAGAACCCGTTTTCGGCCGAGGTGCGGCGGCGGTTCTTCGCCCTGGCGGCGCGGATGGACGCGGAACTCGGGGAGGGCGCGTCCCGCTAGAGCATTTTCCGACGAAGTGGATGTCGGTCACGAAAAAAGCGGGACGCTCGCGCGCCCCGCTCTTCCTCACCCTCGATCGACGTTCAGTTGCTCGCGAGGTGCGGCATCGGGTCGACCGGGGTGGCGCCCTTGCGGATCTCGAAGTGCAGCTGCGGCGAGGTCACGTTGCCCGACGCGCCGGACTTGGCGATGGTCTGGCCGCGCTTCACCTTCTCGCCCGGCCGCACGTCGATCTCGCCGTTATGGGCGTAGGCCGACACGTAGCCGTTGGCGTGGCGCACCAGGACGAGCTTGCCGTAGCCCTTCACGTCGCTGCCGGCATAGGCCACGGTGCCTTCCTCGGCGGCCTTGACCGGCGTGCCTTCCGGCACCGCGATGTTGATGCCCTCGTTGCCGCTCGAGCCGTAGCCGTTGATCACCCGGCCGCGGGCCGGCCAGCGGAAGGTCGATTGCGGATCGGGCGCCGCCGGGGCGACCGCCGGGGCGGGAGCCGGCGCGGGCTCGGGCGCCTTCTCGGGCAGGGCCGCGACCTTCACGGGCTTGGCCGGCTCGGGCTTCGGCTCCGGCTTCGCCTCGGCGACCTTCTTCGGCTCGGGCTTCTTGATCTCGGCCTTGGCCTCGACCGGCTTCGGCTCGGGCTTCTTGGGCTCGGGCTTCGTCTCGGCCTTGGCCTCGATCTTCCTGGGCTCGGGCTTGTGCAGCTCGGCGACCTTCTTCACCTCGGGCTTGGCCTTCTCGGCGACCTTCGGCTCCGGCTTGTGCTCGACCTTGGGCTCGGGCTTCCGGGCCTCGACCTTGGCGGCCTTCGGCTTCACGGCGGCCTTCTCGTCCTCGTCGTCGTCCTGCTGGCGCGCAGCGACCTTGGCGGTGGCCTTCGCCTGCGACTTGCTCGCGACCCGCTCCTCCTCCTCGCGCGGCTCGGGCTTGCGCAGGTTGAGCTTGGCGGCGCGCTCGGCGGCGGCGGGCGCCACCGGCTTCGCCTCGGCCTGGCCGGGGCGGACGGGGGCCTTGCGGGCCGGTTCCGGCTCGCGGCGGGCGGGCTCGGCCCGGACCGGCTCGGGACGGGGCGCGACCTCGGCCACCCGACGCACCGGCTCGGGGGCGCGGGTCTCGGCGGGGCGGGCCTCGGCGACCTGCATCCGTGGCGCCGGCGGCACCGTGCGGGCGCTCATCGCCGCGCCGCCGGCGTGGTAGACCGGGATCACGATCTGGCGGCCGGCGGTGACCTGCGCGGCGCTCGACAGGCCGTTGGCCTGGAGGATCGCGGCGGCCGGCACGCCGAAGCGGGTCGACATCTGGTTCAGGCTGTCGTTGGCGCCGACCGTGATGGTGGTGCCGCCGGTCGGCGACCAGCCGGCCGGGCCGCCGGTCACCGGCGCCGCGGCGGCGACGCGGGGCGTCAGGACCGGGGCGGCGGCCAGCGGGCGGCTCGTGACCGGCGACGCCAGGGGGGCGGCCAGCGGCCGCGACTGGATCGGCGCCGAGCGCACCGGCGCCGTCAGCGCCTCACCCTCGGGCAGGCTGCCGGTGGCCCCGGGTTCCCCGCTGGCGCTCGATGAGAACGGGTTCGAGAACGGATCGAGCCGCACCGCATCGGTGCTGCAGGCCGCCGTGGCGCCCCCGATCAGCCCGATGAGGGCGAAGCGCGACAGCCTCCGCATCCCCTTGCCTGCCCCGCGATCCCGCATCGACGCACCCGTACATCCACGCAACCCTATGACCGGGATTCAAACAGGATTCAGGTTAAGCTTCCGTTGCGGGGCGATGTTTCGGGCTCATCAAGCGGGGCCGTGGCGGGAGTGGACGCGTCGGCGCGTCAGAGCGCCGCCGCGAGACCGGGCGTCAGCGGGCCGATGCGCAGCGGCGTCTCGCGCACCTGCCGCCACGGGCCGTCCGCCTCCTGGGCGATGGCGACGAGGCGCGGCCCCGCCGGCGTCGTGAGCGCCCCGACGAGGCGCCCGCCCGGGTTCAGGCGCGCCAGCAGCGAGTCGGGCAGGTCGCGCAGCGTGCCGTTGACGAGGATGCGGTCGAACCCGCCGGTTTCCTCCGGCGGCGCATGGCCGTCCGCGAGCGCCACCATCGCGGCGTCGAAGCCGAGCGCGTCGAGGCGCGAGCGGGCGTTGCGCGCGAGCGTCGCGTAGCGCTCGAGGCTCACCACCTCGGCCGCCCCGAGGCGCAGCAGCAGGGCGGTGGCGTAGCCCGATCCGGTGCCGATCTCGAGCACCCGGGCTCCTTGCGGGTTGAGCGCCGCCAGCATCGTGGCGATGACGCTCGGCGCCGTCATGGTCTGGCCGCAGGGGAGCGGCAGGGCGAGGTCGCGGCGGGCGAGGTCGCGGAAGGCGAGGGGGGCGAAGGCTTCCCGCGGCACCCGCTCCATCGCGCCGAGCACCGCGGCGTCGCGCACGCCGCGGGCCCGGAGCCCCAGCACGAAGGCCGCGGTCTCGACCGCGCCGGCCGAAGCCTCACCCGATTCTCGACCCGGTTCCGTCCCGGGCTCTCCGGCCGGCGGCGCGGCGTTCACGCGAGGGCCTGGGCGTAGCGCGTCAGCGTCGGCTCGTCGGTGAGGTCGAGGCGCAGCGGGGTTACCGAGATGAAGCCGTCGGCGATCGCCTTCAAATCGGTGCCGTGGCCCGGCTCGAACCGCGCCTTGGCGAAGGCGAGCCAGAAATACGGGTTGCCGCGCCCGTCCATCCGCTCGTCGATCGACAGCAGGGCCTGATTGCGTACGCCCTGCGCCGCCACCGCGAGGCCCTTCACGTCGTCGGGCTCGCAATCGGGGAAGTTGACGTTGACCAGGATGCCGGGCTCGATCCCGACATCGAGGATCCGCCGCACCGTCGCGGCGCCGTGCCGGGCGGCGGTGTGCCACTTCACGTTGGCGCGCCCGCCGATGCCGTAGGCCTGGCTCAGCGCCACCGCCTTCACGCCGAGGATCGTCGCCTCCATGGCGCCCGCGATGGTGCCCGAATAGGTCACGTCCTCGGCGACGTTCTGGCCGCGGTTGACGCCGGACAGCACGAGGTCGGGCCCGTGATCCTTCAGGAGATGGCGGATGCCCATGATGATGCAGTCGGAGGGCGTGCCCTTCACCGCGAAGCGCTTCTCGCCGGCCTGGCGCAGGCGCAGGGGATCGTTGAGCGACAGCGAGTGCGACACGCCGCTCTGGTCGGTCTCCGGCGCGACGACCCAGACGTCGTCCGAGAGCTGCCCGGCGATCTCCTCCAGGCAGCGCAGGCCCGGCGCGTGGATGCCGTCGTCGTTGGTGACGAGAATGCGCATCAGCGCTGTCCTTCGATGCGGGTGAGGCCGCCCATGTAGGGCGCGAGGGCCGACGGGACCGTGATGCTGCCGTCGGGGTTCTGGTAGTTCTCCATCACGGCAATCAGCGCGCGGCCGACCGCGACGCCCGAACCGTTCAGGGTGTGGACGTAAGCCACGCCCTTGCCCTCCTTCGGGCGGTAGCGCGCCTCCATCCGGCGGGCCTGGAAGTCGCCGCAGACCGAGCAGGACGAGATCTCGCGATAGGTCTTCTGGCCCGGCAGCCAGGCCTCGATGTCGTAGGTCTTGGCGGCGGCGAATCCCATGTCGCCGGTGCAGAGCGTGACGACCCGGAACGGAATGTCGAGGCGCTTCAGCACGGCTTCGGCGCAGGACAGCATCCGCTCGTGCTCCTCGGTCGAGCGCTCGGGCGCAGTGACCGAGACGAGCTCGACCTTGCTGAACTGGTGCTGGCGCAGCATGCCGCGGGTGTCGCGGCCCGCCGCCCCGGCCTCGGCCCGGAAGCAGGGGGTGAGCGCCGTGAAGCGGAGCGGCAGCTCGTCCTCGGCGAGGATCGATTCGCGCACGAGGTTGGTGAGCGGCACCTCGGCGGTCGGGATCAGCCAGCGGTTCGGCGCGCCGCTCTCCTGGGCGATCTCGGGCGTGCCCTGGACCGCCGCGAACTGGTCGTCGCGGAACTTCGGCAGTTGCGCGGTGCCGAACATCGCCTCGTCGCGCACCAGGAGCGGCGGCGCCACCTCGGTATAGCCGTGCTCGCCCGTGTGCAGGTCGAGCATGAACTGGCCGAGCGCTCGCTCCAGCCGGGCGAGCTGGCCCTTGAGCACCACGAAGCGCGAGCCGGAGAGCTTCGCGGCGGCCTCGAAGTCCATCAGGCCGGTGGCCTCGCCGAGCTCGAAATGCTGGCGGCCTTCTTGCGCGAGGCCACGGCCCTCGAACAGGCTCTTCTCGACGTTGTCGTGCTCGTCGCGGCCCTCCGGCACGCCGGGACCCGGGAGGTTGGGGATCGCCGCCAGGCGCTCGGCGAGCGCCTTGCCCGCCGCGTCGGCGGCGGCATCGAGCGCCGGCGCCTCCTCCTTGAGGCGGGCGACCTCGGCCATCAGCGCTTGGGCCCGGGCCTCGTCCTTCGCCTTCTTGGCCGCGCCGATCTCCTTCGACAGGGCGTTGCGCTTCTCCTGGGCGCCCTGCGCCGCCGAGATCGCGGCCTTGCGGGCATCGTCGAGGCCGATCAGCTCGGCCGAGAGCGGCTCCAGCCCGCGGCTCGCCAGCCCCTTGTCGAAGATCGCCGGGTTGTCGCGGATGGCCCGGATGTCGTGCATGGCGCGGTCCGAATCGTTTGTCTCTGAAGGGCCGGAGAGTCCGGCGATGACGCCAGGACGCTTTGCAGCATCGGCTACGCCGCGACAAGGGAGGAGCCTGCCGCCCACGGCTACGACCAACCCACACGTTGGCGCCGACAGCCAACCCTTTTTCATGTCGTCATGAACGGTATCGTCGGCCGCGGCCGCTCCGTTCACGGTGCCGAGATCGCCGTGCACTCATAGACGAGATTCGGGGGAGATCGACGCGCAGGCAAGCCCCTTGAGGTCGATGTGCCGACGCTTCATTTGGGTGTCCCGTTTGCCAGCCAGAGAAACCGGCCGACCAAATTCAGCCAGCGGTTATTTGGCAGCCAAATGTTTCTTGCGCGATGGCCGTGTCAAACAATTGATCGGATGGCCCACCGGGCCTATCTTCAGCGAGTGAGGGCCGCGGTGGCAGCCGCGACCCTCGTTAGGCGACTTGCTAGGCCGCTACCAGAGCCCGATCGTGATGGTCACAGACCATCCGGTCGGGTTTTTGGCAACGATGACGGTGATCATCGGAAATCCGATCACGCCGTTCACCTCCCTTCCAGCCATGCCTGCTCAAGCCCTCGCGGGTTTCGGTGACGTCCGGCAAAATCCGCCACAAGCTCCGCTCGCCACGGAGCCGTCGCGACTGGAAGGGTGTGTCGCCTGCAAAGACGATAACATTCTCGCCGCCTGCTTCAAGGTTCAGAAAAAAATTGTGCCGCATAATGCATTGTGGTGTCTTAACAGGGATTTCACGATATTTAACGATTGATTAACCATTTTTCCCTGATCTGGAACGCATTTTGAGCGCAAATCAACAGATCAATAATCGTACCGGTGCAGTTCGATGAACTTGTCGACGTAGCGCAAGGCGTTTACGAAAAATCTCGCGCTGCGGCGCATGAGCGACCTTGAGAGATGCGGCTCTGGTTCCGCGCCACCATTCCCATGCGGCTGCGGGGGAGCGATGTGCCATGCGTCCGGCGTGGCGACCCGATCCCATCTCAGCCCCGCTTGCAGCCGGCCGCCCCGGCGTGAGAAGAGCGCCCCGTGCAGGCTGGGGGCCCTCCGCCCCGGCCGGCCCGAACTTTGCAGAACTGGTCAACGCATGAACATCTTCGCCGCCTTCGAGGCCCGCATCGGCGAGGCGCTCGAGACGCTCACCCGCGCCGGCACCCTCCCGGAGGGGCTGGACCGCGCCCGCGTGGTGGTCGAGCCGCCGCGCGATTCGAGCCACGGCGACCTCGCCACCAATGCCGCCCTGGTCCTCGCCAAGGAGGCCCGCACCAACCCGAAGGCGCTCGCCGAGGCGCTCGCCGCCGACCTGCGCACCGACCCCAGGGTGACGGAAGCCAGCGTCGCCGGGCCGGGCTTCATCAACCTCCGGCTGAACCCTTCGATCTACGGCGAGGTGGTGCGGGCGGCGCTGCGCGACGGCGACGCCTACGGCCGCGGCGCCGCGGTGCCGGGCGGGGTCAACGTCGAGTACGTCTCGGCCAACCCGACCGGGCCGATGCATGTCGGCCACGGCCGCGGCGCGGTGTTCGGCGACGCGCTGGCGAACCTCCTCGTCGCGGCCGGCCGCGACGTGACCCGCGAGTACTACATCAACGATGCCGGCGCCCAGGTCGACGTGCTCGCCCGTTCGGCCTTCCTGCGCTACCGCGAGGCCCTCGGCGAGACGGTGACGATCCCCGAGGGGCTCTATCCGGGCGACTACCTCGTGCCGGTCGGCGAGGCCCTGAAGGCGCAGTACGGCGACACGCTGCGCGACAAGCCCGAGGCCGAGTGGCTGCCGCTGGTGCGCGACTTCGCCATCGACCGGATGATGGACCGCATCCGCGAGGATCTGGCGGCCATCGGCATCCATCACGACGTCTTCTTCTCCGAGCGCACGCTCCAGGCCGGGGGCGAGGGCGGTGCCGTCGCGGCGCTGATCGCCGACCTGCGCGAGAAGGGCCTCGTCTACGAGGGCCGGCTGCCCCCGCCCAAGGGCCAGCTGCCGGAGGATTGGGAGGACCGCGAGCAGACGCTGTTCCGGGCCACCGCCTTCGGCGACGACATCGATCGGCCGCTGCTGAAGTCCGACGGCAGCTTCACCTACTTCGCCTCGGACATCGCCTATCACCGCTCGAAGGTCGAGCGCGGCGCGGTCGAGCTGATCGACGTGCTCGGCGCCGACCACGGCGGCTACGTCAAGCGCATGCAGGCCGCCGTGAAGGCGGTCTCGGACGGGAAGGCGGCCCTCGACGTCAAGCTGTGCCAGCTGGTGCGGCTCCTGCGCGGCGGCGAGCCGGTGAAGATGTCCAAGCGCGCGGGCGAGTTCGTCACCCTGCGCGAGGTGATCGACGAGGTCGGTCGCGACCCCGTGCGCTTCATGATGCTGTACCGGAAGAACGACGCCACCCTCGATTTCGACCTCGCCAAGGTGGTCGAGCAGTCGAAGGACAACCCGGTCTTCTACGTCCAGTACGCGCATGCCCGCGCCGCATCCGTGTTCCGCCAGGCCCGCGAGGCCTTCCCCGATCTCGACCTGTCGCCGGCCGCCCTGGCGCGGGCCGACCTGTCGGGCCTCACCGATTCGGGCGAGCTCGACATGATGCGCCTGATCGCCCAGGTGCCCCGCGTGATCGAGGCGGCGGCCGCCGCCCACGAGCCGCATCGCCTCGCCTTCCACCTCTACGAGCTGGCCAGCGCGTTCCATAGTTTCTGGAACAAGGGCAAAGACTTGCCGCAATTACGGTTTGTTAATCAAACCGACAGAAAGTCCACGGAGGCGAGGCTGGCCCTCGTCGCCGCCCTCAAGGGCGTGGTCGCGTCCAATCTCGGGATCCTCGGCGTCGGTGCACCCGACGAGATGCGCTGAGGCTCGGCGCCGGGATCGGCGCGCGACCGGACGCCGCGGAGGGTGCGAAGGCGCCTTCGCGGCGGGACGCGAGCGATGGGATCTGCCGGCCGCCCTCCCCATATCGGGGTGGGCGGCCGATGTCGCCGAGCCGGCCTGCTGCAGCGCCGCGAGGTGACGTGAGGGCGAACAGGATGGTGCTGCCATGACGACGAATGCTTCCCGGGTTCCCGTCGACTACGACGGCTTCGAGCACGATCGGCAGCCGACCCCCGCCCAGCCCGGCGCGCGGCCCGATCCGCTCGCCGAACTCGCCCGCATCGTCGGTCAGGACGATCCGTTCCGCGCCCTGCTCGAGGCCAAGGAAGCCAAGGAGGCGACCCGCAACGCGGAAAGCCGCGGCCGCGTCGAGCCGGTGCTGCCGAGCTACGGCGAGGCGGGCTTCGCCGCACCGGCGGGCGCCCTCGCCGCCGGCCGGTCCGAGCCCACGATGGCCGCCCCGTCGCACCCGCCGGCCGGGGCCTTCAACCAGTACCTCGCCGCCTCCGAGCACGAGGCCGTCGCCGATCCGGTCCCCGCGGCCGGCGAGGCGGAGCCCGCCCTCGCCGCCGAGCCGCGGCCCCGCGGCCGCCGGCGCATCGCCCTCGTCGGCACGGCGCTCGGCATCGTGGCGGCGTCGATCGGCGGCGCCCTGACCTGGAAGGCCTTCCATCACGGCCGCTCCGGCGCGCCGATCCTGGTCATGGCCGATCAGGCGCCGCTCAAGGTCGCGCCGCAGAATGCCGGCGGCGTCGAGATCCCGGACCAGAACAAGCAGATCTACGAGCGCGGCACCACCGCCAAGGATGGGCAGATCCGCATCGTCAACCGCGAGGAACAGCCCCTCGACGTGAAGCAGGCGGCCCGGGCCCTCGTGGCCGAGGCCGGCCCCTCCGCCTCGCCCGCCACCCCCGGCAACGCGCTGACCGAATCGCTCGGCGAGCCGCGCCGGGTGCGCACCGTCTCGGTGCGGCCCGAGCCGTCGCCGGCCGAGGCCCAGCGCGCCGCCCAGGAGGCCCAGCAGAAGGCCGCGCAGGCGCAAGGCGCCGCCGCCTCGCCGATCCCGACCATGACCCTGCCGACCGAGGCTACCGGCTCGACCCCGGCCCCGGCCCCGGTGACGCCGCGCAGCAGCGCCCGGGTCGTACCGATCGCCCCGCAGACCCCGGCCGCGGCGGCCGAGGCCCCGGCGCCCGAGACACCGGCGCCCAGGCCGCCGCAGCGCGTCGCTTCCGCCGAGCCGCCCACCACCACCCAGGCGATGCCGACGCCCCAGGCGCCGGTCGGCGGCTTCTCGGTCCAGCTCTCGGTGCGCGCCACCGAGAAGGAGGCCGAGGTCGCCTTCAAGCAGGCCCGCGAGCGCTACGCCGCCGTGCTCGGCAACCAGTCGCCGCTGATCCGCCAGGCCGAGGTCAACGGCAAGTCGATCTATCGCGTCCGCGTCGGGCCGATGTCGAAGGAGAGCGCCGACGGCCTGTGCGGCAAGCTCAAGTCGGCGGGCGCGGCCTGCTTCGTCGCCAAGAACTGAACCGGTAAGAACTGAGCCGGCAAGAACTGAGCCTGTCGAGCGCCCGAGCCGGATGCCTCCGAAGGGAGGCTTCCCGCTTCGGCCGGGCCGGGGGAAACCCCGCTTCTGTGGCGCTCCGCCGACAGCCCCGCACCGGAAAAGCGCGCTAGATTCCGCGTCCTCGAATCGCCCGTCCCGCTCCCCGATGCCCCTGGCTGCGGGCGGGGTGGGCTCCCCGTTCCAGCCCCCGAACCGACGAGAATCGCCGTCGATGACGAGCCTTGCCCTGATCCTCGGCTGCGCCGGCCCGACCCTGAGCGCCGACGAGGCCGCCTTCTTCCGCGAGGCGCAGCCCTGGGGCTTCATCCTGTTCAAGCGCAACATCGAGAGCCCGGAGCAGGTCCGCGCCCTCACGGCGGCGCTCCGCGAGACCATCGGCCGGGCCGATGCGCCGATCCTGATCGACCAGGAGGGCGGGCGCGTGCAGCGCATGACCCGTCCGCACTGGAACGCCTACCCGGCCGGCCGGACCTACCTGCGCGCCGGCGGCCCGGAGAACGGCCCGGCGCTCGCCCATCTCGGCGCCCGCCTGATGGCGCACGATCTCGCCTCGGTCGGCATCAACGTCGATTGCGCGCCGGTGCTCGACGTGCCGGTGCCGGGCGCCCACGACGTCATCGGCGACCGGGCCTACGGCACCGAGCCGGCGGTGGTGGCGGCGTTCGGCCGCGCGGTGGCCGAGGGCCTGATGGCCGGCGGCGTGCTGCCGGTGATGAAGCACGTCCCCGGCCACGGCCGCGCCGGGGCCGACAGCCACCACGCCCTGCCGGTGGTCGAGGCGACCCCGGGCGAGCTCGACGCCCACGACTTCCAGCCGTTCCGGGCACTCGCCGACCTGCCGATGGCGATGTCGGCCCACGTCGTGTTCCGCGCCCTCGATCCCGACAACCCGGCCACGACCTCCGCGACGGTGATCCGCGAGATCGTGCGCGGCCGCATCGGGTTCGACGGCCTGCTGATGACCGACGACCTCTCGATGAACGCGCTCGCCGGCGGGTTCCGCGACCGCGCCGCTGCGGCCTTCCGGGCCGGCTGCGACGTCGGCCTGCACTGCAACGGCGTCCGGGCCGAGATGGAGGAGGTCGTGGCGGCGGCGCCGTCCCTCGCCGGCGAGGCCCTGCGCCGGGCCGAGGCCGCCCTGGCGCGCCTCGCCCCCGACACGGCGTCCTTCGACCCGATGGAAGCCCGCGCCCGCCTCGATGCCGGGCTCGCCGCCGCGGCCTGACGGGACGCGGCGATGAGGGCGGACGAGACCGCGCGCGAGATCGACGAGGACGCGTCCGAGGGCGCGGCCTTCGTGGTCGACGTCGACGGTTTCGAGGGCCCCCTCGACCTGCTGCTGGAACTGGCGCGCCGCCAGAAGGTCGATCTTGCCCGGATCTCGATCCTGGCGCTCGTCGAGCAGTACCTCGCCTTCATCGACGAGGCGCGGCGCCTGCGGCTCGAACTGGCGGCGGATTACCTGGTGATGGCGGCCTGGCTCGCCTACCTCAAGTCGCGGCTGCTGCTGCCGGCCCCGCCCCGCGGCCCCGAGCCCGCGGCCGGCGATCTCGCCGAGGCCCTGGCCCTGCGGCTGCGCCGGCTCGACGCCATCCGGGCCGCCGCCCTGATGCTCTCGGAGCGTACCCGGCTCGGCCGCGACGTCTTCGGCCGCGCCGCCCCCCTGCCGGAGCCCGAGGCGGGGGAGGGCGGGTCCTTCGCCGTCTCCCTGCACGACCTCATCGCCGCCTATGCCCGCCAGTGCCAGGAGCGGGCCGGGGCGCAGGTCACCCTGCCGCCGCGCAACGTGTGGTCGCTGATCGACGCCCGGACCGCGCTGGAGCGCCTGATCGGCCCCTGGGACGACTGGACCGATCTCGATTCCTGCCTCGCCCGGTACCTCGCCGACCCGAAGAGCCGCGCCACGGTGCGCGCCTCCTCGCTCTCGGCGGTGCTCGAACTCGCCCGCGAGGGCCGGCTCCTCCTGCGCCAGGACGCCCCCTACGCGCCGATCCAGATCCGCGCGGCCGGGCCGTGAGCGCAAGACCTCCCCGCCCGACCGAGCCGCCCGTTCCCTCGCAGGCCGTGCGCCTCGCCGAGGCGCTGATCTTCAGCGCGCCGGTGCCGCTCGGGCCGGCCGCGCTCGCCGCCCGGCTGCCGCCCGGCACCGACGTGCCGGCGGTCGTCGCCGAGATCGCCCGGGCCTACGCGACGCGCGGGCTCACGCTCGTCCGGGTGGCCGGCGGCTACGCCTTCCGCACCGCCCCCGACCTCGCGGGCGCCCTGCGGGGCGACGCGCCCGAGCCGCGCAGGCTGTCGCGGGCGGCCCTCGAGACCCTGGCGATCGTCGCCTACCACCAGCCGGTGACCCGGGCCGAGATCGAGGAGATCCGCGGCGTCACCACCTCCAAGGGCTCCCTCGACCTCCTGCTGGAGACCGGCTGGGTGCGCCTGCGCGGCCGGCGCCGCACGCCGGGGCGACCGGTGACCTACGGCACCACCCCGGCCTTCCTCGACCATTTCGGCCTCGATGCGATTTCCGACCTGCCGGGCCTCGACGAGCTGAAGGGCCTCGGCCTGATCGAGGGACGGCTGCCGGCCGGCTTCCGGGTGCCGCAGCCGGGCGACGGCGCCGATCCGGACGACGATCCGCCGTCCGGCGAGGGCGAGCCGATCGCATGAAATCCCCGGTGGTCATTCCGTCCGTCTCTGAGGAAGCGCCGGAGGAAACGCTTGTTTTCGCCTCTTCGCGTCCTTAGGTTCCGGCCGGACCGTACGCGCTCGGCTCAGCCGGTGCGGCGACGATGAGCGTGCGGGATCAGAGGTTTGGGGCGTGCGAGAACGCCCCGTGACGAGTGCGGCAGCGAAGCTGACGCTGCGCGGGAGAGAACCATGGGCGGCGCGAGTATCTGGCACTGGATCGTCGTCGGCGTGATCATCATGCTGCTGTTCGGGCGCGGCAAGGTGTCCGATCTGATGGGCGACGTCGCCAAGGGCATCAAGGCCTTCAAGAAGGGCATGGCCGACGACGATCCAGTGCCAGATACTCGCGCCG
>NZ_JTHF01000119.1 GCF_001043895.1 Methylobacterium indicum | reverse complement strand
GGAGCCGCCTCGACGCGCTCGCCGCCGGGCGGGGTCCGGCTGGAGGCCCGCCCCGTCCACCGCCACGCTCCGCCCGGCGGCGAGCGCGTCGAGGCGGCTCCGGAAGGCGATGACGAGGCCGGCCTCGTCGGCGGCCGAGAGCGGGGCCGGTGCCGGGGCGGCGGCCGCGGCGGCCTGCGCGCGGGCGAGGCGGTCGCGGGCCGCCGCGATGTCGTCGGCGGCGGCGAGCGCGTCGAGCACCGGCCCGGTGCCGAGGACGATCGCGACGCCGAGGGCGAGAAGGCCGACGAGCAGCGGCCGGACCGCGGGCAGGGTCATGGTGGGCGGGGTCATGTCGGACGGCCTCATGTCGGACGGCCTCATGGCCGGCCCCCGACGGGCAGCCGCGGCAGCGTGACGACGACGCGCTGCCCGCCCCCGGCGGGCTCGACCCGCTGCAGGGCCGGGGCGCCGTAGCCCGGCAGGCCGGCGAGCGCCGGCACCGCCACGGTCGGGTCGGGCGCCCGCAGCGTCAGTTCCAGCCCCGCCCGGGAGACGCGGAGATTTTCCGCCGAGACCGTGTCCGGCAGGGCGGCGGCGAGCGAATCCCAGGTCCGGGCGAGCGGCGGCCCGCGCTCGGCCAGGATCTGCGCGATGCCGGCCTGGATCGCGGGCGGGCGGCCCTGGGCGGCGGCGCGGCGGGCGGTCGCGAAGGCGTCGTCGAGGGCGGCGAGCGTCGCGGCCTGGTGCTGGCGCAGACCCAGGACGGCGCCGAGGAGACAGAGCCCGGTCGCCGCCGCCAGCACGAGATTGCCCGAGCCGCGCAGCAGCCCCGGCAGGGCGTGGTGCCCGCTCGACAGGAGATCGACCGGCATCGTGCGGTCCTCCGCCGGGCCGACCGCGACGACGCTCGCCTTCAGCCCCGCTTCCGCCAGCGCCGCCAGCACGGGGGCGAGCCGGGTGCGCTTGAGCACGACGTGGCGCACCCGCAGGGTGCGGGTCTCGGCATCCTCGCCCTCGACGTACCAGTCGCTGAAGACCTGGTCGGCCCGGAACGGCGTCGCGGCTTCCAGTTCCTGGGCCAGCACCGCGCGCATCCGCGGCAGGGCGGCGCTCGGCAGGTCCAGGGTGCGGATGAAGCAGGCGGCGGGATCGACCACCACTTTCGCCCGGGCCTCCGCGCGGCCGCCCCGGATCGCCGAGAGCCGTTCGGCGAGGTCGTCGGCCCCGCCCTCCAGGCGGTAGGTCCGGTCCTGGCCGTCGCGCCGGTCGGTCGCCGTCAGGCCGGCCTCCCCCGGGGCCCCGAGCCGCAGCGTCAGCAGGGCCGGCACGCGGTCGGTGCGCACCTCCGCGAAGCCGAGGAGGTGCGCGGCCGCGTCGATCCCCTGGCGGAACGAGGCCCGGGCGGAGGACAGGAGGGCGTGCGAAGAGGCGGTGGGCGCGCGCAACGGGTCGGCTCCGGCGCCCGACGACCGGTACGGGGCGGTACCGCCCGGTCTAGCGCCCTGACATTTCCGTCCGCTTAAGGACGTGGCGCGAGAATGCCCCACAGGTGGGTCGTGCCCATTCGGCTTTCTCTGGGGCAGGACGATGCTCAGCATCTGGGGCGGGAAGACCCGGCCGCGGCGCATGCGAACGGACCGGCGCGATGCGGCCCGCGGCCGCGCCGAGGACCTGCGCACCTTCGTCGACCGGCTCGCCGAGAGCGACGTGCTGGATGCCGCCGGTCACGAGCGGGCGCTCGCCGCCCTCGACGGGCCCGGCCGGCGCCCCCTCCCCCTGCTGCTCACCGAGCTCGGCCTCGTCCACGAGGCGACGCTGGTCACCGCCCTCTCGGAGGCCACCGGCCTGCCGATCCTGCGCCAGGACGACCTGCCGGGCGAGCCGGTCCTGCCCGATCTCCTGTCGACCGATTACTGCGCCCGCGCCCGGGTGCTGCCGCTGGCGGTCGAGGCCGAGCGCCTCGTCGTCGCCCTGGTCGATCCGTTCGACGCCGACACCATCCGGGCGCTGGAGCACCTCGTCGAGCGGGCGGTCGCCCCCCGCCTCGTCGGCCCGGGCAGCTTCGAGCGGGCGCACCGCACCGTCTACGGCGACGTCGCCGAGGAGGGCGAGGCGGGGTCCGACGACGACCTCGCGCGGCTCGCCGACGTGGCGAGCCAGGCGCCGATCGTGCGGCTCTCGGCCCGGCTGGTGCGCAAGGCCTTCGAGCTGTCCGCCTCCGACATCCACCTGGAGGTGGAGGAGGCCGACATGCGGGTGCGCTACCGCGTGGATGGCGTGCTCGTCGAATCCGAGCGGCTGCCGAAATCGGTCCAACTCGCGCTCACCACCCGCATCAAGATCCAGGCCGGCCTCAACATCGCCGAGCGGCGCCTGCCCCAGGACGGGCGCATGCAGGCCCCCGACCGCGGCCAGGAGGTCGATATCCGCGTCTCGACCCTGCCGACGGCCCATGGCGAGAGCGTGGTGCTGCGCGTCCTCGACGGCTCGCGCCGGGTCGAGGATTTTTCGGCGCTGGGCTTCGACGCGGCGGCGATCCGGGAGATCGCCGCGATGACGAGCCGGCCGAACGGCCTCGTCCTCGTCACCGGCCCGACCGGCTCAGGCAAGACCACGACGCTCTACGCCGCACTCCGCCGGATCAACAGCCCGCACCTCAAGGTCGTCACCGTCGAGGACCCGGTGGAATACCGGATGGCCGGGGTGAACCAGGTCCAGGCCCATCCCGGCATCGGCCTCGACTTCGCGGCGGCGCTCCGCTCGATCCTGCGCCAGGACCCGGACGTGGTGATGGTGGGCGAGATCCGCGACGGCGAGACCGCCCGCATCGCCGTCCAGGCGGCGCTGACCGGCCACCTCGTCGTCTCGACGCTCCACACCAACTCCGCCCCCGCCACCGTGACGCGCCTGATGGATATGGGCATCGAGCCCTACCTCATCGCCGCGACCCTCAACGGCGTGGTGGCCCAGCGCCTGGTGCGCCGGCTCTGCGGCGCCTGCGCCGAAGCCACGCCCGCGATGCCGCAGGAGCGCCTGCGCCTCGGCATTGCGCCCGAGACCCCCTTGAGCCTCAAGCGCGCCCGCGGCTGCCCGGCCTGCAACGGCACCGGCTATCGCGGCCGCATGGTCGCCTCGGAGATCATGACCCTCGACGGGGAGCTGCGCGGCCTGATCGCCGATCGGGCCGACGAGCAGACCCTGACCGCCCGGGCGCGCGCCGCCGGGATGACGGGGCTCGCCGACAGCGCCCGGGCGCGGGTGCTCGACGGGGAGACCACCCTCGACGAGGTCGGGCGGGTGCTCGAAGGGACGCTCTGAGATGCCCCGCTTCGCCTACAAGGCCTATGCCGCGGACGGGCGCTCGCGGGCCGGCACCATCGAGGCCGAGACGCGCCAGCGCGCCGTGGCGCGCTTACGCACCGACGGGCTCCAGGTCTACGAGATCGCCCAGGCCGCCGCCGGCCCGGCCCCGTTCTGGCGCCGCGACCTCTTCGGGCGCGACCGGGTCAACGACGCCGCCCGCGTCGCCTTCCTGCGCGAGTTCGGGACGCTGGTCGGCGCCGGGCTCACCGTCGACAAGGCCCTGCGCCTCGTCGAGCGCCAGGCCGGGCCGGCCCTCAAGCCCGTCCTCTCCGACCTGCTCGAGCGGGTGGTGGCCGGCGCCTCCCTGTCGCGGGCGATGGCGGCCCATCCGCAGGCCTTCCCGCGCGACATGGTCGACATCGTGCGCGCCGGCGAGGCCACCGGCACCCTCGTCGACGTGGTCGGCTCGCTCACCGCCTCGATCGAGCGCCGCGACGCGGTCCGGCGCCATCTTGTCTCGGCGATGATCTACCCGGCGCTCCTCGTCGCGATGGCGATCGGCACCGTGGCGATGATCGTCGGCGTGCTGGTGCCGGCCTTGAGCCCCCTCTTCGAGGGCAGCGGCCAGGCGCCGCCCTTCGCGATCCGCGCCGCCGCCTGGCTCGGCGACACGCTGTCGGCGACCTGGCCGTTCTTGATCGGCGGCCTCGCGGTTCTGATCCTCGCGCTCGCCAGGGTGTGGCGGGTGCCGGGTTTCGCGGCGGCGCGGGCGCAACTCGCGCTCCGCCTGCCGCTGGTGCGCGAGATCGTGGTCGGCATCGAGTGCGGCCGGTTCTGCCGGGTGCTCGGCACGCTGCTCACCGCCGAGGTGCCGATCCCCGACGCGGTGGCGGCGACCCGCCCGCTCGCCGGCAACCAGGTGTTTCGCCGGGCCTTCGACGAGGCCGGGCGGCGGCTCGCCGAGGGCGGCAGCCTCGCCTCGGGGCTCTCCTCGCTCAAGCCCTACGCCGCCTCGACCCTCAACCTCATCGCCAGCGGCGAGCAGGTGAACCGCCTCGGCAGCGTCCTCCTCCACGCCGCCGAGATGCACGAGACCGAGACGCGCCAGCGCATCGACCGCCTGCTCGCCCTCCTCACCCCCCTGGTGACCGTGGCGATCGGCGGCCTGATCGGCGGCCTGATCATTTCGGTCATGGGGGCGATCCTCAGCGTGGGGCAATTGACGCAGTAGCGGCGGGGGATCCGGCCGGCGGCGGCGGGCGTTGCCTGCGCTCCTGATCCCGGGAGCCCTGCCGTGCCCACCGAACGCCGACCGTCTCCGACCCTGCTCGCCGCGTCCCTCGTCGGGGTGCTCGGCGGCGCGCTCGTGGCCGTGCCGGAGGCAGCCCTCGCGCAGCAGGGCCGGCCCTCCACCCTCGCGATGACCTGCGGCCAGGCGCGCAACTTCCTCGCCGCGCGAGGGGCCGCGGTGCTCGGCACCGGCGGCTACACCTACGACCGCTACGTGCGCGACCGCAGCTTCTGCGAGCCGACCGAGATCACCAAGAATGCCGTCGTGCCGACCCGCGACACGCCGGAATGTCTCGTCGGCTACCGCTGCATCGAGCCGGGGCGCAACTGGTTCGACGACGAATAGGCGGCCCCGCGACCGGGCATCGGTGGCCGGGCGCGGGGCCGGACGGTCTTCAGCCCTTCGCCAGCAGCGCCTCGATCTCCTGCTTGAGCGCGTCCCGCAGCTCCGGCCGCTCCAGGCCGTAGGCGAGGTTCGCGACCAGGAAGCCGAGCTTCGAGCCGGTGTCGTAGGTCTTGCCGCGGTAGTGCATGCCGTAGAACTTCTGCGTCTCCGACAGGCGCTTCATGCCGTCGGTGAGCTGGATCTCGCCGCCCGCGCCGCGTTCGCCGCGCTCGAGAATCGAAAAAATCTCCGGCTGGAGGATGTAGCGGCCCGAGATGATGTAGTTCGACGGCGCGGTGCCCTTCGCCGGCTTCTCGACCATGCCGGTGATCTCGAAAGTGTCGCCGTATTCCTGGCCGACGCTGACGATGCCGTATTGATGGGTCTGGTCGGGGGCGACCTCCTCGACCGCGATGATGTTGCCGCCGTGCTGCTCGTAGGCCTTGAGCATCTGCACCATGCTGCCGCGGCTGAGCATGTCGGGCAGGATCACCGCGAAGGGCTCGTCGCCGACGATCTCGCGGGCGCACCACACCGCGTGGCCCAGCCCCAGCGGCTCCTGCTGGCGGGTGAAGCTGGTCTGGCCGGCGGCCGGCAGGTCCTTCTTCAGGGCCTCGTAGGCCTCGGTCTTGTTGCGCTCCTGAAGGGTGCGCTCGAGCTCGTAGGAGATGTCGAAATGATCCTCGATCACCGCCTTGCCGCGGCCGGTGACGAAGATGAAGTGTTCGATCCCGGCCTCGCGGGCCTCGTCGACGACGTGCTGGACCACCGGCCGGTCGACGACCGTCAGCATCTCCTTGGGCACCGCCTTGGTCGCCGGCAGGAAACGGGTGCCGAGGCCCGCGACCGGGAGGACGGCTTTGCGAATGCGTTTCATCGTGCGTGATCCAGTGAACACCGAGGAGCTGCCGGACCGCCCGGCGGGACTAGGCGCGACCGGGCGCTTCGCACCCACCGGACCTCCTCCCCGCGGGCAGCCTTGCCACCGGACAGCTTAATTGACGCTGAAGCATTGCGGGGTATGGATCAACCCGTCTCACACCGGGGAGCGGACGGAATGGCGGTACTTGTCACGGGCGGGGCCGGCTATATCGGCAGCCACATGGTGCTCGCCCTGATCGACGCCGGACACGAGGAAGTCGTGGTCCTCGACGATCTGTCCACCGGCTTCGATTGGGCGTTGCCGCCGGAAGTCACGCTGGTGCGCGGCGACGTCGCCGACCAGACCTTGGTGGCCGAGACCATCCGCGCGCACAAGATCGATGCGCTGGCGCACTTCGCCGCCAAGATCGTGGTGCCGGATTCGGTCTCGGATCCCCTCGGGTATTACCTCGCCAACACGGTCAAGTCTCGCGCGCTGATCGAGGCGGCGATCGGCGCGGGCGTGCGCCACGTCATCTTCTCGTCCACCGCCGCGGTCTACGGCGAGCCGGCGGTGGTGCCGGTGCCCGAGGACCTGACGCCGAACCCGATCAACCCCTACGGCCGCTCGAAGCTGATGACCGAGTGGATGCTGGAGGACGCCGCCCGCGCCCACGGCATCAGCTACGTCGTCTTGCGCTACTTCAACGTGGCGGGGGCCGATCCGCGCGGGCGCTCGGGCCAGTCGACCCCCAACGCCACCCATCTCATCAAGGTCGCGACGCAGGCGGCGCTCGGCAAGCGCGGCCAGCTCGAGGTGTTCGGCACCGACTATCCGACCCCGGACGGCTCGTGCCTGCGCGACTACATCCAGGTCTCGGACCTCGCGGCCGCCCACCTCGTCGCGCTCAACCACCTGCGCGGCGGCGGTGAGAGCCTGACCCTCAATTGCGGCTATGGCCGCGGCTACTCGGTGCTCGAGGTGATCGACGTGGTGAAGTCGGTCTCCGGCGTCGACTTCCCGGTCAAGCTGTCGCCGCGCCGGGCGGGCGACCCGTCGCGGATCGTCGCCGGGGCCGACCGGATCCGGGCCGAGCTCGGCTGGGTGCCGCAGCACGACGACCTGCGCGAGATCGTCACCCAGGCGCTGGCCTGGGAAGAGGCATTGGCCCGTCGCAACCGGGTCTGATCGATGCCCCAGACCCGGTTCGTCCTGCGGAGCGTCCTGGCGCTCGGTACCGTTCTGCTCCTTGCCGCCCCCAGCGGCGCGGGCGATTTCCGGGCCTTCGTCGAGGAGCTGTGGCCGGCCGCCCAAGCGCGGCACGTCTCGCGTACGACCTTCGACGCGGCGTTCCGGGGCGTCACCCCGGACCCGGCGGTACTGGCGCGGCTGCGCCGCCAGGGCGAATTCGGCCGGCCCGTCTGGGAGTACCTGACCGGCGCCGTCTCCGCCGGCCGCATCGCCCGCGGGCGGGCGGAGGCCGCGCGCCGCGCCGAGACCCTGGCGGCGATCGAGGCGCGCTACGGCGTGCCGGGCCCGGTGCTCCTCGCCTTCTGGGGCATCGAATCGGATTTCGGCGCCAGCGCCGGCACGATGCCGGTGATCCGGGCGCTCGCCACCCTGGCCGAGGCGCGCCACCGCGGCGAGCTGTTTCGCGATGAATTGCTGGCCGCCCTGGAGATCCTCCAGCACCACGACGTGAAGCCCGAGCGGATGCGCGGATCCTGGGCCGGCGCCATGGGGCAGACGCAGTTCCTGCCCTCGGCCTATCTGAAGGCGGCGGTCGATTTCGATGGCGACGGGCGGCGCGACATCTGGGATTCGGCGCCGGACGCGCTCGCCTCGATCGCGAATTTCCTGGCCCAGGCCGGCTGGCGCCGCGACCTGCCCTGGGGCGTCGCCGTCACGCTGCCGGCCGGTTTCGACCTCGCGCGCTATCGCGGCCCGTTCTCCGACTTCGCCCGGCGCGGGGTGCGAAGCCTCGACGGCGAGGCCCTGCCCGACCAGGGCGAGGCGAGCCTGTTCCTGCCCGGCGGGGCCGGCGGGCCGGCCTTCCTGATCACCGCCAATTTCGAGGCGATCCGCGCCTACAACACCTCGGATTCCTACGCGCTGGCGGTGGGCCATTTCTCGGACCGGATCGCCGGGGGGCCGCCGCTCGCCGCGCCCTGGCCGACCGGGCCGCGCCTCGATCAGGCAGGGGTCACCGCGCTCCAGCGCGGGCTCTCCGCCCTCTGGCTCTACGAGGGCCCTTTCGACGGTCGCGCCGGGCCGAAACTGCGCGAGGCGGTGCGGCGCTACCAGATCGCCGCGGGCCTGCCGGCGGACGGCTACGCCACTCCCGCCCTCCTGGAGCACCTGCGCGCGCCGCGCTGATTTCGAGGATCGGGTTCGGGCCGCCCCCCCCCGTGGACAACCGAGGCCGACTTCCGCAAGGATCCGCCGGAACGCAGGAGACCTCGACACCATGGCTCACGCATTGGGCGCGCCGGCCGGCGAACGGAGTCCCGACGGCCCCAACCAGCCCGATCTCGCCGGGCCGGAGGTGCGCCGCGCCAAGGAGGACCTGGCGGCCTGCTTCCGCATGGCGGCGCGCCACGGCCTGGAAGAGGGCATCTGCAACCACTTCTCGGCGATGGTGCCGGGCTACGACGACCTCTTCATCGTCAATCCCTACGGCTACGCCTTCGCGGAGATCACCGCCTCGAAGCTCCTGGTCTGCGACTTCCACGGCAACGTCGTCTCGGGCGAGGGCCAGCCGGAGGCGACCGCCTTCTACATCCATGCCCGCCTGCACAAGCGCATCCCGCGGGCGCGCGTCGCCTTCCACACCCACATGCCCTACGCCACCGCCCTCTCGATGACCGAGGGCGATCCGCTGATCTTCGCCGGGCAGACCTCGCTCAAGTTCTACGGCCGCACCGCCTTCGACCGGAACTACAACGGCCTCGCCCTCGACGAGCGCGAGGGCGACCGCATCGCCGACAGCGTCGGCGAGGCCGACATCGTGTTCATGAAGAACCACGGCGTGATGGTGCTCGGCCCGACCATCGCGGAGGCCTGGGACGATCTCTACTACCTGGAGCGCGCAGCCGAGGTGCAGGTGCTCGCCCTCTCGACCGGCCGCGCCGTCCTGCCGGTCGATCCCGCCATCGCCGAGGCCGCCTACCGGCAGATGCGCGAGGGCGATCCGGAATCGGCCCGCCTCCACCTCGCGGCGATCCGCCGGCGGCTCGACCGGGAGGAGCCGGACTACGCCGCCTGATACCATGTCCGGAAGATTCCTTCCGGACATGGTATCGCAAGCCCGCGCGGCGCTTGAGCGAAGCCGGAATCCGCATCGCGAAGCGATCAAACGGATTTCGTATGACTGCGGCGGACGAGCCAGAGGGCGGTGAGCGCCAGCACCCCGGCGCTCACCCCATGCAGCCCGATCTGCCACCACGCGGCGGTGCCGGCGGAGAGGACGAGGGCGAGGTCGCAGGCCGGGATGACGAGGCTGCCCGCCAGCACGATCGCCACGGCGCGCCGGGTCGACAGGAGGCCGAGGCCGCCGAGATAGAGCGCGAGGGCCGCGTCGCGCGCGCCGATCGCCCGAAGATAGGTCCGGCCGATCCCGGCGGGCTCCGGCACGCCGTAGATCAGCGCGCCGAGCGCGGGCGCCGCCAGGAAGAGGCCGCCCAGGCCGAAGAAGACCAGCGCCATGGCGAGCACGACCCAGAGGCGTGGATCGGAGGGGGTGAGGCGATCGTCCCGGGTGGCGAGAGGGTGTCGGTCCATGCTGCCGGCATGCCCGAAGGCGCGGGCCGGTGCCTTCACGTGGGTTGAGAGGCTGCTTCGCCGGTCAGCGATTTCCATCCCGCCTGCGACCT
>NZ_JTHF01000118.1 GCF_001043895.1 Methylobacterium indicum | reverse complement strand
GCCCTCTTGGGCGTTTCCTCCCTAGACTTCGGGCTGCTCTCTTGGGCGGCCTTTTTTCTGTCTGGGATGAGGGTCTTAGCCTGCGTGCCTGTCGCTCTCAAGCACAATTGTGCGCCATCCCTAGGCAGATGGCACTTTCTTGCACAGGCGCGGCGAATGCCCCGTCGCAGGTCGTCCTGAACGAGCTACTTGGTGATCCGCTTGGGGGAAATCGGATCGCTGGCCGGGAACGTCTCCTCCACCGCTTGATCGAGCAACTGGTCCTGCCGCTCTTCGAGATCGTCACCTGGCTTCAGCTGACCAGGCGCGCTGGCTGCCGCCAAATCCGCCTTGGCCTTACTTGGGTCGTGCGGGTGGTCCTTACCGTGATCGGTGCTTTTCGTCGGGTCGATCATTCGCGTGCTCCTGCCGCTGATGGTGATCAACGTGCCGGGTCTGGCGGTGTTCGTTCCCGCGCTCTCTTCAAGCAGGGCCTCGGTCGGGCGGATCAGATTTCCTTATGTCGTTAGTGCCCTCGGCGTTTTCACACGGCCTCCACTATGAGCGGTCTCTGTACGATCGGGCATGGTAAGCCCTCGCCTCAGGGTCGTGATGCCAACTCGTTGCCATTCTGCAGCATTTTAACGCCTCAGCGCTATAGCATTACAGCATTAGAGCGTTGCAGCATGGCGACGCTAGGGGCCATTTTCGATAATGATCGTTCTCGAAAGCGATGGAGCGGGCATGGCCTAATATCCGGCAGCCCGATCAGGGGACGTCGATCGCGAACAGGTCGAGTTGCTGTGCGCTCACCTGCCGGCGCCGTTGTTGCCGAGCTACGAGGCGAGGAGCAGGATCAGGCTGGACGAAGAGCGGTAAGGCTAGACGAGGCTTCCCGTGCAGCACCGCTCCGACGATCTGCCCGCCCTCTGCCCGATGCAGCAGGTAGAGGACGTGGGCCGGTGTCCGCAGGATCTCCTGTCGCAGGGGTTCCGCAGACGGTAGGCAGGCCAGTGCTGCCAGGAGGCACGGTAGTCCTGCCGCAGCAATCTCCATCGCCTCGAACTCAATCTCGCGCAGGCCCCAGCGCTGGCGGGCAACGCCGGCCGTCGTGGACGGGAAGGGGTTAGCCGCGAACGCCGTCGCCTCGTCAAGGACGAAGGCTGCGAGACGGTCGCGCTCGGCCATAGCACTGATCCGCAGCGCATCGGCAAGTCGGCGCTTCTCCTCTGGGATGTCCCTCAACCGCGGCCTCGCCTGGCTCACCGCCAAGCGGGTGAACAGCCATCGGGCCATCTATCCCGCGGCCTCTGAGGTCGCCAACCCCGCCAAAGTTTGACGAACCGTTGCCGTTCGTGCCGAATGGCTGATTAAGGCGGCTCGCATCCCGCGAGTCGCTACCAGGATCACCGCCGCGACAGCAGCCACCTGAAAAAGCAAGACCCCGGAGGCCTGCCAGGGCCACCAGGGTCTAGAGCCCCGAGGGGGCCGATCCAGTCTGTGCAAGGCGGATCATCCCCCGAAATCGCTGTGAGAGTCAATCTGAAAGCGTCGCTTTCGGAGACGGGCTCGGCTTGCCTGTGACGGACCGCCCGACCGGCGGCGCCGAATGCTGAACCGCGGCCCGACGAGGGCCGAACGATGACGCACGCCTATGCTCGGGGTGGCGGCGAAATGCCTGCCCCGAGGGGATTTGATGAGCCGCGCCAACGGCGTGAGGTGGTGTCCAGCCGGGCCGCCTGGTGCCCCGACAGTGCTGGCCCGTACCGTCTACCGGCCGGTGTTCGCGATCGGCTGTCGGCTGCCTTGGAAGGCCGGAAGAACCGAGATGCGGCCTTCGCCCTCGCGGTGTTCCTGGCTCGGTTCTGGAGCAGCCCCAGGCGGCTCCTATGTGCGATCCCGGTCGACCGGCGGGCCTTGGCCGAGCACGAAGCTCTTGGGCTCACCGAAGCCCGGGTGCGGGGCGCCCTCGCGGTCCTCGTCGAGGTGGGGTTCCTCGCCCGGTACGAGCCCGAGGCAGGCAAGAAGTACCAGCGCACGGAGGGCGGCCTTCAGCGCAGGGCGATCCTACACCGCTTCGGGGAGGAGTATGCCGTCGCGTTCACGGCAGCGAATGCCCGCGCTCAGGCAGCCCGTGGAGTGCCAGCGCCATCCCGCAGGCCAGTACCCTCGCGTCCCCAGCCCCAACGGGCGCCAGCGCCCAACGTCGCCGCCTCCAGGGCTATGTCCGCATCCCAAGTCGCCCAAAAGCAATTCCTAGGCGGAAGCCGTGTGATTATGGGCGAGATGGACAAGCGGAATCCCGTAGCGGTCTGCGAAGGACTTGAAGCCGCATTGGAACGGCTACGTCGAGGCGTGTGCCCATGAACCGGAGAGGGGTTGGAAACGCCACAAAGCTCTGCCGAAAGGCAGGGTCGCGGGCCTGGCAGAGCCTCATCCTGGCGGAGTTAAGATTCGCACCAACGGGTCCGAGACGGGCGCCAAGGCATGCACCTTCAGCATGAGGGCCGTAGGCGGCGTTCGTTCAACCGGACGGGCTGCTTTCGCATGGGTGCAGCCGCGGTATCGCAGCATCGTGGTTGATTCAGCGCTGGGCTTCGGAGCCCGAGAATCCGCTCGGAGTCGGCAGCTCACCTCCGAGGAAGAATGATGCTGTCCTGAACCACGAATCCGCTGCGGCGGCTCATACGTCCGGCTGGTTCGCCCCCACGCTTTCGAGCCGTTCGGCGCAGACCGCCGCGACGCTTTCCTGCAACGCGCTCACCCGCTCGACCAGCCAGGCCAGCTCCTCGTCGGTGATCTCGTAGTGGGGCGAGTACCGCGCATCGACGTAGGCGCGGTTCAGGAGGGCAAAGTAGCGCCGGGCGAATTTCGTGTCGCGCGGCCAGACCGGAATCAATCGGGCATCGACGCTCTCGGCTCGCGACCGTAGCTTGGTCAGGCGGTGGAGTTTCGGGCTGTAGAGCGTCAGGACCAACAGGACGCAGTGATACAGCCGCTCCGTGGCCTGATGCAGCAGGAAGGCAGCGAGACGGAGATCGCCACGCTGGATCAGGAAGCTTGCTGCCGCTTTGAAGGAGGCAGCGTCGGGAAACCAATGCTCGAAGTGCCGGGCGGCCTCCGTCCGCCGCTCCTCCTTCGTCAGCGGCTTCGGCTCGGCAAACGGAAAGCCCGCCAGCTCGTGCAGCACGATGCCGTCCCGCGCGATGTCGACGAAGAACGGACGGCCCTGCGCCAGCTGGTCGTTCACGTCCTGCAGCGTATGCACGATCACGTTCACCGGCGTCGCCAGTCGACCACCCAGGCTCAGCTCCTGAAGTAGACGCTCCTCGGCCTTCTCCCACGCCTCGTACTGCTCGGCGAAACGGCCATCGTTAACCACCACCAGCAGGTCGTAATCCGACAGGTAGCCGCTGCCACGGTCCTCGACCCAGTCACCGCGGGCGTAGGAGCCGAACAGCACGAGCTTGAGGATGCGACCGCGCCGGGCCTTGTCCGACAGCTTGGTTTTCTGCGCGTCCTCGAATTCCTCGAACAGGATCCGCACCGCGTGCTGCAGCTCGCGGCGTTTGCGGTCGGGCAGGTGAGCGAGCCGTTCGGTGTCCATCGCATCCTGACCGTTCAGTGCGGCCCCTTCCATCCTGCCGGATCGGCCTGGTTCGACCCGGTGCCATCATCGAGTTTCCGTCAAAGGCGAGGCCGGCGAAACCCGCTCCGGATCGCTGCGCCGCCTGCCTTTGACCCACCCATCAGCTCCGCCTTTTCTCGTACCACGGGTCCGGTGCCGGAGCAGCGATCGGACCCGAGCAAGCTGTGCCCTTCCCGCGGGATCGCGTGCATCGTCAGGCCCGATCCGCCGGCTTGGCCGGGGTCCATTCGGCGAAAGCTGTCTTGTCCTGGGCACGCTGGATGCGGGTCATCAGCTCGTCGAGCGCTTCGGCAAACCGCCGCTCCTTGCCGGCCGCATCGAGGAGCAGACCGCCCAGGATGATCTTGCGGCGGGTGTCGCGCTTCCGCTCCTCCTGGGCCGCCCGCGCGTCGAGCTGCTGCAGCCGGTTCTGGGCCTGCGCGAGCCGGGTGCGGGTAGCCTCGGCGGAGGCGGCCTGGGGCGCCGGCATGCGGATCGGTCTCCTGACGAACGGTCAAGCTCCTTGCGGTGATATCAGGCTGTGGTAACCCTGGAAAGGAGTGGAAGGGCGCACTTTAGCATTGCTATCGCAATGCAAGCGCTAACCCGTCCTCCTCCTGCGGCAGGGACGGCCAGGAACGCAGCCGACTTGGCGATCTACCACCTCAGCATCAAGGCCGTCTCCCGCGCCGGCGGGCGCAGCGCCACCGCGGCTGCCGCGTACCGCGCCGCCTGCCTCATCGCTGACGAACGAACCGGGGTGATCCACGACTACCAGCGCCGCAGCGGGGTTGCGGCGAGCTTCATCGTGGCGCCGGACGGAGCAGCCTGGGCGCAGGATCGCGCCGCGTTGTGGAACGCCGTCGAGGCGGCCGAGCGGCGCAAGGATGCCAAGGTCGCCCGCGAGTACCAGGTCGCCCTGCCGCACGAGCTGACCCCCGAGGAGCGCGCCGGCCTCGTGCGCGACTTCGCCGAGCGGCTGTGCGCCCGCTACGGTGTGGCGGTGGACGTCGCCATCCACGCACCCGGCCGCGAGGGCGACGAGCGCAACTGGCACGCCCACATCCTGACCACGACGCGGGTCGTGACCGCCGACGGGCTCGGAGCCAAGACCCGGGTTCTCGACGTCGCCACGACGGCGCGGGGCGAGGTCGAGGCGCTGCGGGCGATCTGGGAGGAACGGGCCAACGAGCACCTCGCGAAGGCTGGTCATGCGGTCGCAATCGACCGGCGCTCGCACCTCGATCGCGGCATCGGGCTCGCCCCGACCGAGCATGTCGGGGTGCATGCCAGCCAGATGCAACGGCGCGGCAAGGCCGGGGTCGATCGGGTGGCCTTGGACGCCGAGACCGCGGCCCGAAACGCGGACCTGATCGCGCGCCGGCCGGAGGAGGTTCTGCGCATCCTCACCGACGAGAAGGCGGTGTTCAGCCGCCAGGACGTCGCCCGCGCGCTGCATCGTTACGGCGTCGACGAGCCCGACGCCTTCCAGGCCGCGCTCGCCCGGGTGATGGCGGCGGATGCGCTGGTGAAGCTGCCGGGCGGCGAGCGGAATGGGGACGAACGCTTCACCACGAAGGCGATGCTGGCGATCGAAACCGGCATGGCCGAGAGCGCCGATCGGCTGCTCGCCGACCGGAGCTATTCGGTTGGAACGGCGTCGGTCGAGGCGGCGCTTTCGCGTCGTCCGGAGCTGGCCGAGGAGCAGCGCGCGGCGGTGCGCCATGTCACCGGACCGGAGCGGATCGCCAGCGTGATCGGCCTCGCCGGCGCAGGCAAATCCACGATGCTCGGCACCGCGCGCGAGGCCTGGGAAGCGGCCGGATACCGGGTGCATGGGGCCGCGCTCGCCGGCAAGGCGGCGGAGGGTCTGGAGGCCTCCTCGGGCATCCCGAGCCGCACCCTGGCGTCCTGGCAATTGGCCTGGACCAACGAGCGACATCCGCTCGGGACGGGCGACATCCTGGTGATCGACGAGGCCGGGATGGTGTCCTCGCGCCAGCTCGCGCAGTTCGTCCAGACGGTCGAGCGATCTGGCGCCAAGCTGGTGCTGGTGGGCGATCCCGAGCAGCTGCAGCCGATCGGGCCCGGCGCCGGGTTCCGGGTCTTGTCGGAGCGCACCGGCTTCCTCGAGCTCGAGGCGATCCGGCGCCAGCGCACGGCCTGGCAGCGGCAGGCGAGCGTGGCCCTGGGCACGCGCGAGACCCGGGCCGGGCTCGAGGCCTATCGCGAGCATGGCGCGATCCGGTTCACGGCGGACGGAGCCTCGGCGCGCGAGCGCCTGGTGGCGGATTACCTGGCCGATCTAACGGCCCGGCCGGAGGCGAGCCGGATCGCGCTGGCCCATACCCGGGCGGACGTGCGGGCGCTCAACGACGCGATCCGCGACCGGCTGCGCGCGGCCGGGGAGCTGACGGACGAGGTGGGGTTCGCGACCGGCGGGGCCGGGCGGCTGAGCTTCGCGGCCGGGGACCGGCTGGTGTTCCTGCGCAACGATCGCGGACTCGGAGTGAAGAACGGCAGCCTCGGCACGGTGACGGATGCGGCCGAGGGCTGGCTGAGCGTGGCGCTCGACGACGGGCGGGCGGTGACGATCGCGCAGGGTGCCTACGACGCGGTGGACCACGGCTACGCGACGACGATCCATAAGAGCCAGGGGGCGACGGTGGACCGATCGTTCGTGCTGGCCTCGTCGGGGATGGACCGTCACCTGGCCTACGTGGCGCTGACGCGGCACCGGGACGAGGTCGGTCTGTACGCCGGGCAGGATGCGTTCCCGGACTTCGCGGCGCTGGTGGGCCGGCTGGGCCGAGGGCGGCTGAAGGCGTCGGTGCTGGACTACCTCGGCGAGCCTCGGGATGGGGGTGAGCCCCGCGCGGAGGTCGCCGCCTCGGAGGCCCGACGACCCGACGATCAGCCCGCATCACCGCAGGCGGCCGAGGCGGGGGGGAGCGCGACCATCGTCGCACCGCTCAAGCCGTTCCTGGCCGCCGTTCCCTACGACGAAGCGGCGATCGATGCGGTCCTCGAAAGTCGGGTCGATCCGCAGCGACATCTGAAGGCGGAACTCGACATGCTGCGCTACGAGATCCGCCTGGCGGTCAAGGATCCCCTCAGCCTCTACAAGGCGATCTACGCCCAGCTTCGCACACCCGGAGAAGGCTACCGCGACCGGATCGATGACCTGCTGACCGACCCCGAGGCCTATGGCGGCCTACGAGGGCGAAAAGGCTGGTTCGTTCCGAAGGCCGAGAAGGAGGAGCGGGCGAGGGCTGAAGCCTCCTATCGAGAACTCAGGAGGTCCGCCATCGACCTCAAGAACATGTTCTCGTTCATGGCCGACAAGATGCGTCCGGAGGAGGAGCGTTACCGGTGGCGCATCACAGTCGAGGTGCCGGGCTTGTCGCCGGCGGCGGCGGCCGCGCTGATCACGATCGCCCGGACGCCTGGGACCGATCCTCGGGCGTTCGATGCCGTCGTCGCGAAGGCCGTGGCGACCTCCGAGCAGCGGGCCGAGATCGAGGCATTCGCGAGTGCCGTCGCTCGCCGTTTCGGCGCGAGCGGGGCGATTGGGCACACGGCGGAGAAGGGTCTTGGACTAGGGCAGTGGCTCACGCGCGAGGAGCGCGAGATCCTGTCCGGCGGCGGGTTCGTTGCCACCTACCTCAAGGAGGGGAGCCTGGATCACCTGATTGCCCGGGTCCTGCGCCGCGAACTCGACCAGCGCCTCGACGTGCAGCCGCAGCAGACCCTGGAGCAGCGACGGGACCTCGACCGTCGTCGCGACCTCGGGCTCACGTTGTGACTTCCGCGGGCGGCGCAGCTACGGCGTTTTTTGTCTGATAAGGATATTATCACCCATAGGAGCACCTCAAAAAAACAGGTGACGGCACCTGTTGACAGATGCCGTCACCTGAATTAGATGCCGTCACCTGATGGAGGTGACGATGGCGCACAAATGCAAACGCATCATCGACGGAAAAACCTATAATACCGAGACAGCGACCCGCCTTGCTGGTTGGGAGGAAGAAGCGGACGGGTACCCCGTCACGTATGGCCAGCATCTCTACAAAAATAGGTTTGGTGCTTTCTTCCTTTATCATCATGCTGATGACGGCCCCGATGGCCCAGAAGTAGGCATAATTCCCTACACTCCTGAGCAAGCTCGCGAGTGGCTGGAAAAACATCGCAGTTATGATGTAGACTTATTCGAGTCTGTATTTGGAAAACTTCCGGAAGCTGGGTCGAGTGAAAGCAAGTTCACTCTAAGACTCCCTGATACGCTGCGCGATCGTCTCAACACCAAGGCCAAAGCGAATGGTCAATCCCTAAATGCTTGGATAATTCGCTGCCTTGAGCACTGCTCTAATGATGACGACATCAACAATTCGCCGAAGGTGCGGCCATGAAAACTTCACATGATTACGATTTTGGTTTTGGCAAAGATCGATATCTACGTGGACATGGATGGCGAGGATTACTAGCCCTCACATTATTGTTAGGGGGTTTAATTATAGCTGTTGGCCTTGGCACCCCTATGTTCTATATTACCCGTGAGTTGTTGCGATGGGGCGGGATCTAATTATTGTACACCACAAAGCAACGCTCGTCTTCACATGCAATCTATAATAATATGAGCGTAGCAGCTAATTACGCATGCTGCTACTAACTAGTAAAAATATTTAATCTCATTTACTCCGCAGTGTTTCCTATATAATGTCCATCATTTTGAATGTATTCTGCATATATATGCCTATCTTTAACAACTACGAGTTTGTGACCCGTCTCTCCATAATCTCTAGTAAGATATATTCCGCCTGCCTCGCTAGTGTTGATTTTCAACGCGTATGAAAAATAACTATCTTTTATATTTTTGAATGCAAGAACAGTATATATTGTACTACCACTTCCTCCTATATCTACATATTGGAAAAAAGTTGAAAGATTTTTCTCGTCAGAAGAACTTTGCTCAAGAAAGTGGGAGGAAATCTTCAATTTGCTTTTGAAATTTTCTGGCTCTGTTCCTCCAAATTCATCTAAAAATGCCCTCTCTATTACTTTGAATGCCTTCATTTCGAGTGGTCTAGCTTTTGTGTAATCACGGTTGAACGCGATTTTGGTTAGGTACCAACTCCGCGTTGTTTCGGGTAAAAGCCTATCCTCAAGTCCTGACATACGACAACTCCCTTGCCGAAAAGCGCCTGTGATTACACTAAGAGCAATTCACTCTACATCGTGGCTTAGCGCTGCGGGTGCATTCTGCCCTGAGCTTCCGATCTAGATCAAGCCCGACCATGAGAAGCGCACACGGTCTGGCCCCTAAGAAATGCCGGCTGATTGTTTTAGGGGAAGCGGTTCGGCCTGCCGGAAATAGGGGCGCCTAGCCTCATCAACCCATGGCGGTGGCGTACTCTCCGGCCGCGACCTTGGCCTTGACCATCTGCGCCATCTCGTGGGGTAGGGTAATGCTGAGGGATTGAGTGGTCCGCATGGTGTGTGTCCTTTGTCGGACATATAGCACACGACACGATTTAATCCTAACATTATCGCCGTTTGGTTTCGGCCACCTCTGCGTGGGCCGACCCGGTGTCAGCGAGCTGATCGGAAGCCCATATTTCGTGAGTTGTGATCCTTAAGGCGTGACTGTTACATTGAAGCAATTGTGGGTAGCCGCGCTCTATGCGATGGTCCGATAAGTGATCTGGAAAAACAATTAGCCGTGACATGCATATATCTCAACAACTTAGACGTCAGGGCTTTGCCTTCTTACCCACCCTTAAGCCAGATTTAGATACAGGAGACATAATTCACTCAATCGGCGAGCCAATCAGCTTAGGCGGAGGAGAGGCAATTCATCAACTTAGGCCTACTTCAAAAAACAAATCTACCCCGAACACATACAGTGGCAATTATGGATTGGGCGACTTTCCCTATCATACTGACTTCGCACATTGGTATCTGCCGCCACGTTATTTTGTTCTAAGATGTGTCATTGGCGATCCCACCGTAAAAACGACAGTCATCGATAGTTTGTCGATAATAAACAGTGATGATGAGAATATTTTATCCCGAGCTATTGTCCGCTCCCGCCGTCCCACGAACGGTAAATTTCGTTTTCTTCGCCTCATTCAATATACTGATGACGGCGAACGCATCGTTCGCTGGGATGAAAAATTTATTCAGCCAGCATCTGATGCTGGCATAGAAGGATTTACCCATTTAAAAAACAAGATAATGATAGAGAAGCATGATCAATTCTGCTTATCTAACAAAGGAGATACGCTCATTATTGACAATTGGAGATCAATTCACGGTCGAAGCTCCGTGAGCAATCCCGACAGCCATCGTGTGATCGATCGCGTATACCTCAAGAGCGTCCGTCAATGACAAACATCCCCTCGATTTTCCCACCGGCAATCTGGGATAGTGAAACTATCCTTATTAAAGCGCAGCGCTATGTCGAGGAGATGCTTAAATGCGACCGAGACGATTGGAAATTTGCATTCTGGTCAAGTCTTACAATCGAGCTCTTAGCAAGAGCTGTCTTAGCTAAAGTAAGCCCTACTCTTTTGGCTGACCCTGAAGATTGGAACAATCTCTATCATGCCTTGGGTTACACACCAACAGCACCAAAATTTTCACCCAAATCCATTTCCATATCAGATGTCCTAAATAGAATTCGAGACATTCACCCAGATAAGTTCGAAGATGACTTAAGAAAATGGTGTGCTGGTCATACTGGAAAAAGGAATGCAGAGCTACATTCTGGCGAAATGCCATTTGAGGGCTTGAAATCTTCCACATGGCTTCCGTCTTTCTACAGAGCGTGCAGCTCTCTTATGAGCTGCCTCGGAAAAGATTTGGCTGATCTTATTGGACAGCGAGAGGCCAAACTGGCTGAAAAACTTATAGCTGCTGCAAAAGATCAAGCCGCTAAGGCTGTTGCAGGGCTGATCAAATCTCATAAAACTGTATGGGATGGAAAAGGTTCTAAAGAGAAGAAAAAGCTTGAAGAACAGGCAGAGGTATGGGCAGGCCGTTATGACGGTCACGTGGTTGATTGTCCATCATGCAATTCCAAATCTCTCCTCACCGGGGAACCAATCTCTATACCGACTAAGACGATTGAGGAGGATACTATAAAAGAGACTCAACAATACATTCCGAGCAAGTTTGAATGTGTTGCATGTGGCCTAAAAATTGTTGGCCTACCCCAACTTACTGCATGCTCGCTCAGTGATACATACAAGAAAACCAGTTACTATGATGCCGCCGAATATTATGCTCCGGACGCAGGATTTGAAGATTATGCCGATGACAATAATGAACCTCTTTAGATAAAGAGAACAAAAGCAATAGCGTGGGCGATCGGCAGAGCCGGTCGTCCACGCAAAACGGCCATAATTTATTCAAAACGGGATGTTTTCATCCTCTTCTGCCGCAACAATATTTTTTGCTCTGAAGTAAAGCTCGTCGAAAGTAATTATTTCTGGACTGTTTAGACTTCTCCTGAAGCCTTCAAACGCTTGATACTTCTGAAAATTTATACCATGCGCTGTCTTAAATTCACCAAGACAACCAGCAACAACATATGATTTTGGATGGACGTTGCACAAATCCTCCCCGGTCGGATTTCCGTCTTTATCAGCAACGATATATCGACTGCGGATAGTTTCAACCGCGGCCCGCACTGTTTCCTGTATCTGTGCCACGCTTCCCGCAAGTTCGTCCGAGCATTGCCAAACACCTGGGCGGTATGTTGACTGCTTTAGCAGATCGGTATCGTGGCGCTTTATCTCTACATAGCAGAGCGACTGAATGAGAGCGTTTGTTTTTAGGAGTCCATCAACACGTTTGCCGGGCGCTGAAACACTATGTCCGCGAACAACCTGCTCTAGTTTTTTGTCCTTTAAGGCGCTTGTGAAAATATACGATAGCCCATGCCCGAAAATCCATTTATTGCGATCAAAAAACATCTGCCATACTGCTTCTGGCTTAGCATTACCTAGCCTTTGGCGCTCGCTCTCAAAAAACTCGCTATCAAAAAGCATATTCTCAAATATAACTAGCTGCTTTCGCCTGTATCCGAGGGCAATTATATCCTGTTCTGTAATTTCGTTTTGAGCGATTTGCGCGAATAGCGCCTGATTATCAACGGCAAACTGTCTAGCCTGAACGTTACTAATTGGGACAACTGCTAAGTCATTGTCATTGATATTAAGTTTTAATTCGCTCGGAAAATGAACATTTTTCACCGTAGCAATAAACTCTAAAAGCTTATCTAGCTCGTTAGGTCTGAATGTAAAACTAACTTTTTCGTTAGGAATGCCATTAACAGCGTTCCATTTTTGTATAGTCAGGGCATGACTGTCGCGGGCATACTCACTAAAGGTCGCCCTTATTTCTTGCCTGCCCTTATGCGTAACCCTTAGAACAACCTCACCGCATTCTTTTGCGAACTCTAGGCAATGGGGCAAATCAAAAACCTTGGATGCTATCCTTAGCCCCCCTGAGAAACGTTTTGTGAAGTAAGTGCGACCAGTCAGCTTGCCATTATGGAAGGCATAATCATCTTCGATATCCAACGCGCAACTCCCTCAAATCAAACGCATAATAACTCACACCAACGAGTTGTATAGCGTTGTGACAGGAACTCGGCCTTGAGCTTCCACCCACGCTCAAGGCCGGAGGCCCCGAACCGCACCCGGTCCCGGCCGTGGCGGGCGTTGAGCTGATCCACAATCGCCATCAGCCGGACCCGCTCCGGCGGGTCCGGCCGCAGAAACAGCGACCCCTGCACACTGCCGGCAGGCACCAGGTCGAGGAGGAGCACGCCGGTCTTCTTGTACTGGAACCCCGGCCGGTTGACCCGCCGCAGGCCCCACAGGGCCGCGCGGATCAGGCGGCCGGTGTCGGCCGTGGCGATCGTCAGCTTAACGTGCTGAGTGGCGTGCGACGGGCATGGCTCGCATGAGACGCCTTCAGCCATACAGCCCTTCGGCCTTTAGATAGGCGAGGAGCTGCCGGGCTTGCTCCTGGGCTGTGGCGTCGCGCTTCTGCTCGTCGAAGCCGTGCGCGAACATCGGCAGGAGCCGGCTCGTCGCCCGCTCCATCGCCGAGCCTTCCCACAGGATCAGCACCTCGCGGTCGGTCAGGTCCTTCACGAAGTACCAGAGCGTCAGCATCACGCTCAGCGCCGGCTTGCTCCCCCATCCGGTGATCACGCCCTTCCCGATGCGTTCGACGCGGCGCAGCAGGGCGTGCTGCTTCTTTCCGGTGAGGTCACCGAACGGCTCGAGGAGGGCGGCCTGGAGGTCGGAGCGGAGTGTGGCGATATCGGCCTCGGCTCTCGCTGCCTGGTCCGGGTTGGATGGGACGAACACGCCAGGCGCGGCGGTGAGCGCATAGAGGAGGTAGGCCGGGATCGCGAGCTCGACGCGCTGGCGATCGGACAGGGTGGGCATCACGGGATCATGAGCTGAATGAGATGTGCAGGCGGTGCCGATCCGGCGGCGCTTGTGTAGCCCTTCGGTGCGACTGCATCGAGACCCGTCGGTGACGATGCGCTGCCCGGATTGACACAGCGGCACGCCCTGGCTCGACTGGGGCACGACGCGGTGAGTCGGATGCTGGTCGGCTCGGTCGCCCCGCGATGGAGCCCCGATGCAAACTGGACGTGAGCCAAGCCGAGGATCTGCCCTTGCTGCTCCTCGCATGCCCGCTGCAGTGCCGGCCCGGCCTGCGCGGCCGACGCTTACACTCAAGGGCAAGGTGCCTGCCCCACCTCAGCAGGTTGCTCCGGAGCGGCCCGCGGCGGACACCGCCGCATCCAGCCCGCGTGTCGAGCCTGTCGAGGTCGTGTCGGTACCGAAGCCCGCGCCGGGCGCCCCGGCGGCGGCGGATGCGCCCGCCAAGCCTGCTCGCCCGTTCCGTCCATGGGTGAGAAGCCGGGTGCCGAGCACCGCCGGGCCCGCTGTCCTCGCCCGAGCCCAGACGCTCAACGCCCTCCTCGTTGCCCCGATCGGCGTTCTCCCAGCCGCAATGGGCGATCCCCTGCGTCCCTTCCAGGTCGGTCTCGGCCCCGAGATCCTCGCCCGCCGCAGGCCCGAGGTGACGGTCAATGTCTGCGAGCGGGCGATCCGCGATTACGTGCGCAGCTTCAGCTACCGGCACGCGGTCGCCCAGCCTGGATCGATGCGCTACGACCTCGACGGCCACCCGGTCGAGCCGGTGAGCGAGAAGGATCGGCACGACATGCAGCGCAACTGCGAGGTCGACCGGGAGAGGGCCCGGCAGCGCAAGGCGGCTGCGGCGATTGCAGCGGCTGTCGTCGGCGCTGAGGCGGTTACTCCTGCCGAAGACGCAGCGTCGTCGGGCCCATAGGGTGTCCAAGCCCAGGAGGGGCGTCCCCTTCGGGCCGCGCCCTACTCGCCGCCTGCGGCGGCTCCCCGAACCCGCTGCGCGGTTTCGGCCCTGCGGGTGACGGTCGACTGACGCGACACAAGGAGGCCTGCGGCCAAGTTTGCTGAGTGGGGGCCAGCCGCCCGAACCGGCCTCAAGGCCGCAAGGGCCTTGACCCCGGCCCGGTCGCCTGGCGCTGGGCTGCCGGCGGCTTCGACGCCCTGGAGGGCGACTACGCCGCCTCTCCAGATCTTTCTCACGCTCGCATAAGGGGGGCGTATGGAACCAGATTTCGAAATTATGATCTCTGTAGAGACGAAAAACTTCTGAAAATATTATAGTATCTTATTTGATATAATGTAATAAAAATCAAAATTTATTTTGTCAGTTGCAACGCTATCGTTGATCCCCAATATATTACATAATATAAACTTATTGTTAAAAGTTTTTATATAAAATATAACACATAAAAATATCAGTATGCCATCTATAAACAATCAGGAAATAGATATGTGTAAATTAAACATATCAACATGTAAAAACAAAAAATCAACATATTACAAATACACAAAATATAAAGAAAAAGATATAATAAGAAATAAGTCTGGTAGCTCGTTACTAGTAGCAGCAATATTAAATATGTTTATTATTTTTGTATGGGCAAACCAACTTCTTTACTGGTGGGTTGATAAATTTAATATAGGCGACGCTCGAGCAATGGCTGTTTATTCGTCAGCTATATGCGGACTTTCGTCTGGTGTTTTATGGTTAATAGCTACTAGGCGCCCGAATGATGTAGGTTCAAATGCGTCGGCAGCTGGTTTTACAGGTGCAGCGGTAGCGTTTGCTATGGCTTCGAGTTCACCTCCTGACGGTGCATCCGAAACGGTGACATATTATTTTCCTTGTGCAACACGTCTCGGAATTATTTTAGGATGTTTATATGTAACGACAATTTTTATTGATGAAATTGTGATATGGATAAAACATTATTTCCCGCCGATGGAAAAATACACTGCAAAAAATCAATATTACTTTCATTCAAAAGAAGAAAAAAGTTTTTTTTGGCCAGGGTTATAGAAAAATCATTACTGGATCAAAAATACGATTTTTGAAAAACATGATACATAATAGATTTTTATTATAGATTAATAGCTGATCATAAAATTTTTATGGGATGACGAAGTGGTCAAGACGGCACGGTTGAGTCCCTGATCCGAATTATAGTCTGCCGACTGGTCTTGAAGGTCCGTGCCAGACTCGACACGCTCGCACCGTCCACGAGCTGGCGCGCGACTTCCGCGCGCTGCTCGCCGCTGAGACTGGCTGGCCGGCCGAGCCGTCGGCCTTCCGCCCGCGCCCGGCTCAAGCCAGCCTGGGTCCGCTCAATAAGGAGATCGCGCTCGAACTCCGCGACCGCGTTGATCACCCCCATCGTCAGCTTGCCGGTCGAACTCGTCAGGTCGACCCCACCCAGTGCCAGGCAGTGTACCCGCACGCCGAGTTCGTCGAGCCGGGCGACGGTCGCGCCCACGTCCATGGCATTGCGGCCGAGCCGATCGAGCTTGGTGACGACGAGGACGTCTCCCGCCTCAAGCCTGTCGAGCAGGCGCGCGAACCCGCGACGCTGCCCGACCGCGGTGGATCCCGAGACGGTCTCGGTCACGAGGCGTCGCGGCTCGATGGTGAACCCGGCGGCCTGGATCTCGGTGAGCTGGTTGTCGGTGGTCTGGCCGGGGGTGGAGACGCGGAGGTAGGCGAAGGTACGCGGCATGAAGCGGATTTGTCCGAAAACCCTGACCGGAACTAGACACATGTCCGGAATGTGCAGAAGCTAGGTTTTGAACAGATCTGGCTGCCCTGTCCAGAACCGGTCGGTTCCGGACAGGCTTGACCGGCAGACTTCACCGGTGAGGGAGGTTCCATGACGGACACCTGGCCATGGCGCGCTTCGCCGTGCTTCAGCCTACTGGAGCATGATGTGCCCCTGATCCGCGCCACCGCGTAGGCCGATGTGCTGCTGCGAACCGCCCAGCGTTGGCTCGCGCGGTATCGCCATGACGGACCGATCGGCCTTGCCCGTGCCGGTCGCCGCAATGCGGACCACAGCCGCCTGCTTGCCGACCTCGTGACCCTACTCGACGGCATGGCTCTGCGACGTCCAAGATCCTCGGCCGCCGCCATCCATCGAAGGGACACTGCCATCGCCGAGGCTCAGGGCTGGCGCATCCCTTCCTACAGCACGGTCTACGCCATCCTCACTCGCCTCAATCCGGCGCTGATGACCCTGGCCTCAACGGATCCGCAGCCTTTCGAGACCGCTACGAGCTGATCGTCCGCCATGGGGCTGAGCATGAACGCCATCCGCGGCGAAGCTCGGGATCGGCAAGGGCTCGGTGCATCGCGTCCTCGCGGCCGAGAAGCCGGCAGTGTGGCCTCCTTGACCAGGCGCCGTGGTTAAAATCAGGCTAACCAGATCGCTCGAATTGCGAGGAGCGGTGCCCCGCAGCACTGGTGGCGATTGGCCGCTCGTGTGAACCTGGGTTGCTGCACCATCTAAGAAATTGCGGCATAAAGGTTTCCGCTCGCGGCCGATGAGATGACCACCGCACGCCACATCGTTGCGCTCCTACGCAGCAATCTGGACGGAGATCAGGAGCACTTCCTCTCCGTAGCGACGCAACTGGCGGCTCATGAGGCGCGTCAGGGGCACGGCAAGCTTGCGCTCGAGCTGAGGGAAATCATTGATGCTACTCGCAACAAAGGACTGAAAGTCGGTCGACGCGGAGCTGGACCTGTCCCAATGGCTCAGCCAAAAGGCGAGCTCGCTGACCTGCTACTCGCCCGTTATTCGGACATATTACTTTCTGACATGGTGCTGACCTCCGATCTTCGCGACCGGCTAAAGAGGGTCGTCCAGGAGCACCGGCAGCAAGAGAAGCTAAGGAGCCGGGGGCTCGCACCACGACGCAAACTACTACTAGTAGGCCCACCAGGCTCAGGAAAAACCATGACAGCGGCAGCGCTCGCTGGCGAGCTGAAGCTGCCTCTCTTTACAGTCCGATATGATGGCCTGATAGGCAAGCTGATGGGTGAAACCGCATCGCGCCTGCGGCTCATTTTCGATGCGATTGCCAGTCAGCGCGGTGTCTACTTCTTCGACGAGTTTGACGTTATCGGCACGCAGAGGGCCGGGCAGAACGACGTGGGCGAGATCCGCCGGGTACTCAATTCTTTTTTGCAGTTTATCGAGGCTGACGATGGTCAAAGCCTCATAATTTCCGCGACAAATCATCCTGAACTTTTGGATAGAGCTTTGTCGCGGCGGTTTGATGATGTGATCATCTATGGTGCGCCAAATATTGATATTGCGTACGGCATACTTAAAAACCGACTCGCAACTTTTGATACTTCCACTGTCGATTGGCCATTCGTTCTGAGAGAAGCGCATGGGCTCGGGCAGGCCGAACTCACACGAGTTGCTGACGAGACAGCGAAAGTGGCTGTGCTTAACAACCTAGAGGGTGTAACGACAGCAGCCTTCCTCGCGGCGATTGCAGAGAGGAAGGCGTCCTCCCTCTAGCTCTCCAGTCCCATGCCCGATCAGAACAGAGACCGCCCTCACATCTATCTAGAGGGCGGAGGGCGAGAACAAAAATTTACCTCCCCGAGGCAACCACACACAGGCAAGCCCCCTGCACGCGCCAGAGCGGCGCATGCGGTGAGATTGGCGCGCGCGATCGAGACAGCGATAGCTGAGGCTCGGCAAAGGCGCGCAATTCAGGCTGATGTGCCTCTAGACGGAGAACCGGGTTTCTACCTTCAGTTCGACATACCTGTTGACCATCGAGACGCCTTGGACGGGCTTGAGAACCGCACCAAAGGCATTGAGATCGTTGCAGTCGCGCCAATCTCGCAAGATGCAGAAGTAGTACAAACGACAGTATTTGTTCCAGAGCGCGCGGCAGATCATTTCGTTCAGAAAGTCACAGAATATCGTGATAAGAACAATAAAAAGAGCGGTCGTCCCAAGAACGAAAAACTCGTGGCCTCAATCCAAGACGCTCGACTTGCCGGTGTTCGTGCCTTGTTTACAGACGCTCTTGGGACATTTCCAGGAGATAATGAAGAAATTTGGTGGGAGGTATGGATCCGAGGTGAGCGCAAGCCTGAATTTGAGCGGGCTGCAGGACGGCTCGGGATCGCATTGAAAGATCAGGCGCTAGGCTTTCCTGAGCGTGTAGTGATCCTGGCGCTCGGTACGCCTACCCTGATGCAAATTCTCATAGAGAGAACAGATGGTGTTGCTGAGTTTCGTCGAGCGAAAGATGTGCCAACCTTCTTCCTGGAAATGGAGGCGCACGAGGCAGCAGACTGGGTTGATGAGTTGGAAAAACGGATGCAGACCGCGCCTGTAGAGGCTCCTGCGATCTGCGTCCTCGACAGTGGCGCGACGCGTGGCCATCCTCTCTTGAGGGCGAGCCTCGCGGCTGCGGATCAGCATGCTTATGATCCGCAATGGTCCCTCGCCGAGCACCGGACCTGGAATGGGCATGGCACTGGTATGGCCGGTATCGCCCTCCTCGGCGACATCGAGGCAGCCCTTTCTCAAACTGGTCCCATAGTAGTCGGCCACCGATTGGAGACTGTAAAGATCCTTCCAGATCGGGGAGCTACAGACCCAAAGCTATATGGCGCTGTGACGGCAGTAAGCGTCGGCCATGTGGAACGCCAGGCACCTTTTCGCCGGCGCGTCATCTGCATGGCTGTGAGTAGCCTGATTGGTGTCTCAAGAGGGCGCCCATCTTCTTGGTCAGCCGCGGTCGACCAACTCTGCTACAACATCAGCGCGCCACGTCTGATGATCCTCGCGGCTGGCAATCTAAGTGGGGACATCCTTCATACCACCTATCCTGATGCTAACGATCTACAAGAGGTCGCAAATCCGGGTCAGGCTTGGAACCCCTTGGTTGTAGGGGCATGTACAGATAAGATTACGATCGCGGATCCCACCCTAGTGGGGTGGTCTGCGATAGCCCCAGCTGGTGAGCTATCTCCGGTCAGTCGGACGTCCACAATCTGGGATCGGCAGTGGCCGATCCGTCCAGATGTCGTGTTTGAGGGTGGAAACCTGGCACACGACGGTACCAACCCGGGTGACCCAGTAGATGATCTCCAGCTCATTACCACTCATTATGAGCCACAAAATCGACTCCTAAAATCATTCGGGGATACAAGCGGGGCAACTGCTCTCGCAGCCAATATGGCTGCGCGCATCATGACCGCTCAGCCAACTCTTTGGCCGGAGACAGTCCGCGCCCTGATGGTCCATTCAGCGGAATGGACGCAGCCCATGCGTCAGCGCTTCCAGGCCGCAGCATCGCGTGCAGAGAAATTTGCTCTGTTACGTCGATATGGGTGGGGCGTCCCCAGTCTTGATCGAGCTCTGGCCAGCGCAGCCAACGACGCAACACTCCTCGTACAAGATGCTCTCCTCCCATTTTTCATGGAGAAATCGCGCGTTAAGACACGTCACATGAACCTACATCGACTTCCATGGCCGCGTGACGAGCTAAGTGCGCTCGGCGAACTAGAGGTCGAACTGCGGGTTACGCTCTCCTACTTTATTGAGCCGAACCCCGGCGAGCGAGGCTGGACCCGTCGACACCGCTACGCATCGCATGGGCTTCGGTTTGCAGTGAAGAGAGCGCTTGAAGGCCGGCGCCAGTTTGAAAGCCGTATCAACAAGGCGGCAGAGATCGAAGAGCAAGGAGATGCGCATGTCTCCGATACCGGAGGAGACGACTGGTTCCTTGGTTTTCCGCGTGACCGTGGATCAATCCATTCCGATATTTGGCGTGGGACGGCCGCGGAATTGGCATCGCGTGACGCTATTGCGGTGTACCCAGTTAGCGGCTGGTGGAAGGAGAAGCCTAACCTTCAGCGCTGGGACCGCTCCGTTCGATATGCCCTGCTAGTCTCGATCCGAGCACCAGGCGCGGACATCGATATCTACACGCCAATCGTTGCGCAGATCGGCGTGCCGGTGCCCGCAGCCTAGAAGCGGACACTTTCCCGGCGCCGGAGCACGCAGAGGACGTGGGCCGGCGTTCGCGGGATCTCCTGGCACGGCGGCTTTTAGCGTAGCATCAGAGCAAGCTAGGGTGAGAGGATTTTTGTCGCCCAGCCAGCGACCTTGATGTCGGAAAACATATGTTTTCCGTGCACCTGACCCGGCGGCGCGGAATGGCCGCACGGTGTGGATTTGCAACGGTCCGCTTTCGGGCGAGAGTTAGTAGAAGCAGACATCGCCGTCGCGCCTACTCCGATCCAACTCGGACACTCGCAAAGTCTGCTCCAGAGTACTCCGGCGCAACCACCTACTCTGCGCTTGTAGGATGTTTACTATGAAAGTTTTCTGCTTACGCCGGAAACAGACCCGCCCACTGGTAGGCTTGGGGCGTGCCAAAATCATACCACCACGCAATCCGTACCGTGCATACGTCCAGAGCGCTGCCATGGGATGCGGGGATGTAGTAGCTTCTCAAGCCACCTTTGGAAAAACAACCCGATGATTGATGCCCACTCCGCATATCGAGAGTCGATGAAAGAGGAAGATCGGCGGTATGAGGCCACGCTCGATGCCCTCGATCCTAAACGGCTAGGGCTGATGGTAACATGCCCTGCATGCCAAGCGGTAAGCTGGGTTAAGCTGCCAGAAAAACGTTATGGGCTGAGTCCGATTACCATTTCCTGCCCAAGATCTTGTGGATTCTACGGTCCAATTTTTGAATTCAAACCGAAAGATTCTCGATCAGAAGATGCCACAGACTTTGACATTGAATATGAATGCCCTCGGGATCACACTCTGACGCGTAGTCAGGGACGGGTTTTCAAATGCCCGACATGTGCGATCGAAAACCCTCGAGATATCATGAGGGATCTGCGCGAAAGTGTGGAGAGAGATCTTGCTCAGAACCCAGACAGGGATCGCCTAGCGGACCTGTTGTCACGTACTGTTGGTACGTTTGACGGAGTGATGAGGGCTTGCAACGTGATGGCGGTTCGGGTGGGACAGTCAGGATCGGCTGGCAACTTACCTCCCGTAAATTCATTTCAGAACATAGCCGCCGCGAGACAAAAGATGTCGGCGGTTTGGGATATGAAATCAGTCTCGCATGACTGGAACGCATTAGTGCGCAGCTTTCAAAAGAGGCATTGCTTTGCTCATACCTTAGGCGTGGTTGACCAGAGTTATATTGATAAATCTGGGGACATTACGGCTGTTGTCGGGCGGCAAGTAAGCTTGACGACGGAAGAAGTTCGGGCATGCGTGCTGGATACCGAGAACATCGTACGGAAGTTCTTTGGGATGTTCCTCTCATGAGCTGTTGTCGTGATGCAAGACCTTCGCATTATGAAATTAGTATGAGCTGGAATACCTCAAGGCGCATTCCTTTGTGTGGTCATTTATAGATCTGCGTGCCTCACATGCCGCGCAAGGGATTAGGTCTTCGATAGGCAGACCTTCTCAGTGCCTAAATTAGATCGAAAGAGCCCAAAGCGGCCGGTTCGCCTTGGGTTCATTCATGTTGAACTAAGCTGCTGGCCGTCCTAAGTCCGCTTTCGGCATCAAGGCTGACTACAGCTTTCCACCCTGAGCCGAAATTGCCTGTCGGCTGACGAACGGCTGCTTTGGAGAAGCGTCGACAGCGGTCCGGGCGGCTGGGTTGGGTCGCCAGTAGACTCATGAAGCGGTTGTCAGCGTCAGGTGTGAACCGTCACGCACGGTTGATCATCTTGGATGTCGGAAAACACCTGTTTTCCGCACGGCCGAGCCCAATATGCGGAACGACTGCATGGGTCGGAACCAAGCTTCAGTGCTGTGCTCTGAAGGCAATTCGCGCAAACCGGGCAACGAGGGCGGGATCGAGTGTCTCAGCCGGCTGCGCGCTCAGCGACGGCCGCCATCGGCTCCCGGCTTCATGGCCCGCTCGACAGCTTCCATGGCGCTCTCGAAGGCTCTGGCCTCGCTGCGGTGGGGTCGATCGGACCGTTCGATCAACTTGCCGCTCCGGCGGATCGCCCACTGGAAGTTTCCTTCCGGCTTGAGCAGTGGGGAAACCTCGATGGAGTAGGGGTGCGGGACTTCGTTGGCCATGAGCGCGCTATGCCAGGCTCGACGCGGTCACACCATAGCCAAAGCGATGTGGACCCGTTTTTGTGGATTGCTGATCAGCTTGGTGGCAATGAGCCTGCCAGCTTTTCGGCCTTAGCTTCGCGGCGATCCTTGGTCCGATCCCCCGGCCCTCAGGCGTCTTGGTGACCTTCGTGGGCGAGCCCTTCAGGGTGACAAGGCGCTCGCGCAGGGACAGGCAGGGAGCGCCTAAAGCACTTCAGAGACAGCAGCATGATAGCGCTAAAATGCTATGATGCTTCAATGCTGATAAAGAGGCTGAGCGTCATAGGTGTGTGGCGAGGCCGACCATTTGGCCGCCGGCCTTCGTGTAGGGAGACGGCGCGCTGCGAGCTTGATCTGCAACGAGTGGGCCAAACTGTCCGCGGCGCACCATAAGCCATTGACTTACATAGTCCATTGACTTACGCCTGCTCATGTCCAAGCCGCTTCACACCGTCGTCGAGACCCCCAACTACCTCGCCGACGCGAAGCGAGCGGGCATGACCGAGGTGGAGCGCCAACGCTCGGTCAACACTTACGCCAAGACGCCGGACTACGGCGACGAGATCCAGGGCTCCGGCGGCTTTCGCAAAGGTCGGGTCGCTGGCCGCGGCAAGGGCAAGTCGGGCGGTTACCGGGTGGTCTCGATCTACCTCGACGAGACGATCCCGGTGTTCCTCGTTGCCGTCCTCAGCAAGGGGGACCGCGAAAATTTCACCGATGCGGAGGTTGCCGAGTTCAAGAAGGTGGCCACCGCAATCAAGTTGGCTCGCCGGCGCAGCAAGGAGCGCTGATGAACCTGCAACCCTCCACGTGGTGTCTCCGATGACCGACAGCTTCACCCGCATCCTGAGCGGCGCCGAGAGCGCCTTGGCCTATATGGAGGGCAATCCTCCCGAGGGGACCGTTGTCCACGTCCCGGACGATCTGGACGTGGCCGAGATCCGGACCAGGACCGGACTCGCTCAGCCGGCCTTTGCGGCGACCATCGGCGTTTCGCTGCATACCCTCCGGAACTGGGAGCAGAAGCGCCGCCGCCCGGAGGGGCCTGCCCGCGTGCTCCTGGCAATGGTCCAGAAGCGGCCGCAGGTGGTGCGGGAGATCCTTGGCGAGGTGGCCTGATCGCCAGCCTCCGATGGCTATCGCCGGACGAGGCTGGCGTCACTGAAGCGGAAGATATGATGACGAAGTTCGGCGATGGATCGACGATCGAGCCGAGACCGCGCGGAAGGAGTGCCGTCAGCTCCGACCGGTAGCGCGAGGAGCAGCTTCACGCTCGTTCCGGGGCGCATCAATATGGAGCACCGTGCTGTGACAGTGTAGCACTGTAGCGCTACGGTGCCTTAGCACGATAACATCATGCGTTCGAAGTGCTTTCATACTGTGGCATTTACCTGCTACAGCGCTACAGCATCACAGGTGAGACATGCGGACTCTGACACTCGTCACGCAGAAGGGAGGCGTCGGGAAAACGACGCTGGCGGCCTCCCTCGCCGTCGCCGCGGCACAGGCTGGCGAGAAGGTCGTCGCCCTTGATCTTGACCCGCAGGGATCGCTTGGCGCCTGGGGCGACACCCGCACAGCGGATGCGCCTGCTGTTGATCGGCTGCCCGCCGACCGGCTCGGCGAGCTGCCTGCCATCCTCGAGGCGCTGAAGGCAGAGGGCTACACCGTCGCGATCCTCGACACTGCGGGTGTATCCTCGACTGGTGGCAACCTCGCGATGCAGGCTGCGGACCTCGCCCTCGTGCCGGCTCGTCCTTCGCGCCTCGACCTACAGGCCACGATGCCGACCATTGAGACCCTGATGCGGCTCGGGATGCGGGATCGGTTCGCCTTCGCGCTGAACCAATGCCCGCCCGGACGGTCGTCCCGGGCGACAGAGGCAGCCAGTGGCTTGAGCATGTTCGGGGTTCTAGCAGAGCCACCGCTGGCGCAGCGTGCCGACCATCAGGACGCTATCGCGGCCGGGCAGGGCGTTACCGAGTTCGCCCCGGACGGGAAGGCCGCCGAGGAAATTCGGGCGCTGTGGGCGTGGGTGGATCGCAAGATGAAGGGTAACCGGACATGAGCAAGCGCCCCTCCCTGATAGGCGGTCTCACCCTGCCAGGTGCTGAGCCCGCCGCGCCTAAGCCTGAGGCTCCCGCCGATCGGGCACCGCTTGAGGCCCCCGCGAAGCCGGCTGGACGGCGCCCGCGCCCCGAAACGGTACACACGTCTATCTACCTGCCGCGCGAGGTGCACAGGCGGCTGCGCGAGATCGCCTTCACCCGGGACGTGAAGGTACACGACGTCATCATGGAAGGGATTGATGCCGCGCTGCAGAAGCACGGGCATCCGTCCGTCGAGACGCTGAAGGCCGGGGCGAAGCAGAGCTCATAGCGCTTCAGCGCCATCATGCTGTAGCGCTATAGAAGTCATAATGACGGGCCGACTTGGTTGACCTGCTGGCTGAGAAAGGCGGCTGGCGATCCGTTCCTCAGGCCGTGCTCCTGGGCTAGCTGGAGCCACGCCATATACAACCTGGATGTGCGCAAATCGTTAGTGCAACCATGCGCCCCGCGCATGGTTCCTGGGACATAGGTCGTATGGTGCGATGCAGAAAAGCATGGAATACATACCCCATGCACGACCGCGATGGCGTCGCGGTCCTGCTCGCCCTCTTGGGCGTTTCCTCCCTAGACTTCGGGCTGCTCTCTTGGGCGGCCTTTTTTCTGTCTGGGATGAGGGTCTTAGCCTGCGTGCCTGTCGCTCTTAAGCACAATTGTGCGCCATCCGTAG
>NZ_JTHF01000117.1 GCF_001043895.1 Methylobacterium indicum | reverse complement strand
CACCCGGATGCCGCGCCCGCCGCCGCCGGCCGCCGCCTTGATCATCACGGGAAAGCCGATCGCGGAGGCCGCCGCCCTCGCCTCGTCCAGCCCCTCGACCCGGCCCTCGCTGCCCGGCACCGTCGGCACCCCGGCCTTCGCGGCGATCGCCCGGGCGGTCGCCTTGTCGCCCATCTGCCGGATCGTCTCCGGCGAAGGCCCGATGAAGGTGAGGCCGGCCGCCTCGACCATGGCGGCGAAATCGGCGTTCTCGGCGAGGAAGCCGTAGCCGGGATGGACCGCGTCGCAGCCGCTCTCGATCGCGGCCCGCAGCATCGCCGCCTTGTCGAGGTAGGACTTGCCGGCATGGGCAGGCCCGACCTCGACCACCGCGTCGGCGAGCCGGGCGGGCAGCATCTCCCGGTCGGCGGCGCTCACCGCCTGCACGGTCTCGATCCCGAGCTCGCGGGCGGCGCGCCCGATCCGCAGGGCGATCTCGCCCCGGTTGGCGACGAAGATCCGGCGGAGCGCCATGCCGCTCACGCCTCGATGTCGTAGAGCGGCTGGCCGGCCATGACGGCGTCCTCGTTCCCGACGTGGAACGCCCGCAGCGTGCCGGCCTCCTCGGCGATCACCGGCGTGAAGGTCTTCATCACCTCGATGAGCCCGATCGTGTCGCCGACGGCGACCGCGTCGTTCTCGGCCTTGAAGGGCGGGTCGCCCGGATTGGCCGCTCGGTAGAAGGTGCCGGGAATCGGGGCCTGGATGGTCTTGAGGGCCATGGTCGTCCTCGTGGTCGTGTCGGAGTCGTCTCGGGGCCTTGCCGGGGGCGATCCCGGGGATCGGTCCTGCCCGCCCCGGGCGGTGTCGCCGGGCCGGCGCGGTCTAGAGCGCTTCACGATCGCGTTGCAATCGCGAAGCTCCCTAAGTCTTTGTTTGACCGCATTTTCTTCGACGAACCGGCATCCACTTCGTCGGAAAATGCTCTAAGCAGATTTCGCCGAAGTGGATATCGGTTCGGCGCCAAAAATCTGCGACAAAACAATAACCTAAGCGGGCGAAGCGTGGGCCTGCCAACGCAAGTCTGCTTAGGCCGCGTCGTCGCGCCCGTCCCGGCGTGGATCCCGGTCGAGGGCCCGGCGAAGGGTGCGGGCGAGGTCCGCCGCCCCCGGCGTGTCGGAATGGATGCAGATGCTGTCGCGGCCGGCCGGCACGTCGCGCCCGCCATGCGCCGCCACCACGCCCTCGCGGATCGCCCGCAGGGCCCGGGCGGTGCCGGCCTCGGGATCGACCGGCGGGTGCTCGCGGGTGATGATCAGGCCGCCGTCGTCGGCGTAGTCGAGGTCGGCGTAGAACTCCGCCACCAGGGCGTGGCCGCGGGCCCCGTAGACGCGCTCGTGCTCGGTCCCGCGCAGGCCGAGGATCGGCACCCGGTAGATGTCGGCGGCGTCGCAGACGGCCCCGGCGATCTCGGGGTCCCGCGCCGCCATGCCGTAGAGCGCGCCGTGCGGCTTGATGTGGTTGAGGGCTAGCCCTTCCGCGTCGAGGAAGCCCTTGAGCGCGCCGATCTGGTAGATCAGGCAGTTCGCCAGTTCCTCGCGGCCGATCTTCATCTCGCGCCGGCCGAAGCCCTGCCGGTCGGGCAGGGACGGGTGGGCCCCGACCGCGACGCCGTGGGCGCGCGCCAGCCGCACCGTCGCCCGCATGTGGTTGAAGTCGGAGGCGTGGAAGCCGCAGGCGACGTTGGCGACGTGGATGTGCGGCATCAGGGCCGCGTCGTCGCCCAGCCGCCAGATGCCGAAGCTCTCGCCCATGTCGCAGTTGATCGAGACCATCGGGGGTGCCTCCGACCGGAACGCGTCCGGAGAGTTGCAGCCGCCCCGTCCATTGTAAAATCGGAAATCTGCGTGGCGGCATTCGAGAAATCCGATACCCCTGGGCCGACGGGGGGCCAGGGCATGTCGATCTCGCTCAAGCAGATCCGCTACTTCATCGCGGCGGCGGAATCCGGCCGCATCTCGCAAGCCGCCGTCGAGCTGAACGTGTCGCAATCGGCCGTCACGGCGGCGGTGCAGCAGCTCGAGGCGCTGCTCGGCGTGCGCCTGTTCGAGCGCCACCCGGCCGGGGTCGCGCTGACGCGGGAGGGCAGCCGGTTCCTGCTGCATGGCCGCAACATCATGGCGGCGGTGGCGGAGGCCGTGCGCGAGCCGCGGGCGGCGGGCGCGGCGGTCGCCGGCACGGTCCGGGTCGGGGTGACCTACACGGTGGCGGGCTACTTCCTGCCGCGCCACCACGCCCGCTTCGCCTCGAGCTTCCCGGGCGTGACCTTGAGCCTGCACGAGGCGCCGCGGGACGCGATCGAGCAGGCGCTCCTCGACGGCGCCCTCGACATCGCCGTCATGCTGGTCTCGAACCTGGAGGCCCGCGAGGCGCTGGCCTGCGAGACCCTGATCCGGTCGCGGCGCCGGCTGTGGCTGCCCGCCGAGCACCCGCTCCTGCGCGAGGAGCGGGTCGGCCTCGCCGAGGTCGCCCGCAACCCCTACATCCTGCTCACCGTCGACGAGGCCGGCGACACCGCCGGGCGCTACTGGGCCCGCAGCCCGCACCGCCCGGAGGTGATCTTCAAGACCTCCTCGGTCGAATCGGTGCGCAGCATGGTGGCGGCCGGGATGGGGGTGACGATCCTCTCCGACCTCGTCTACCGGCCCTGGTCGCTGGAGGGCCAGCGCCTGGAGCGGCGCGAGCTCGCCGACGACGTCCCGACCATGGATGTCGGCCTCGCCTGGCGGGCGACGGCCGAGCTCACCCCCGCCGCCCGGGCATTCCGCGAGTTCCTGAACCTCGCCTGCGCCGGCCAGGGCTGATCCGCGTCCCTGGGCCGGGCTCGCGCCTCACCGCGGCGCGGCGGAGGCGAGGGCCTCGCAGCGCGTCGTCGAGGCGGCGGCCCGGGCGGGGTCGGGGTCGACGCCGTTGATGCAGTCGGTCTTGAGGAACTCGATCAAGGCCATGCGCTCGTCGACCGAGAGCGCCCGCCCGATGATGCCCTTCCCCTTGCCGTCCGCGAATTCGTGGCCGGTGTTGAGGTTGCCGCGCTGCGCGGTGTCGAGGGTGAACAGGCCGCCGAGCCGGTTGGCCTCGGCGCCGGCCTCGGCGTTCAGGCACGCGCGCGGGTCCTTGCGCGAGGCCGCGACCGCGGTGAGCTGATAGCCGAGGCAGACCGGGTCGAATTCCCGCCGGCCGAGAGTGAAGCTCTTGGGGCGCTCCGCCACCGGCGACAGCAGGGCGAAGACGTTCGGGACCGAGCCGTTATGCAGGAAGGGCGGCGTCGCCCACACCCCGTCGAGGGGGCGGGCCTTGTAGGCGGCCGGCGCCTGGATGCCGTTCGGGCGGTATCCGTTCAGCCTGTCGCGGTCGGGCGTTGGGGTCGGCGGGGTCTGGCCGTCGTACCAGCGGTCGACCGTGCGCTTCACCGTCACGCCGAGGGCGGGGCCGAACGCGTAGCGGCCGTCCTTGTCGGGCTCGCCGAGCGCGACGTCGCCGGGCCCGTCCTCGCGCCGGTCCTTGAGCGCCTGCACCAGCGGGGCCGGCAGGGCGACCGTCCGGGCGATCATGTCCTCGGCCTGGGCCGGGTCGGTCCCGATCGTGCCGATCGGCAGCGTCTTGACCACGAGGTAGCGCTGGCCGGACGCGTTCGGCGGCAGCCACGCCTTGGAATCCCAGAACGCCGTGCTGCCGATCGGGGCCTGGTGGCAGCCCTGGCACAGCTCGCCGTAGAGCCCGGCGCCCCTGCGGGCGCGGTCGGGGTCGATCGCGTTCGCCGCGTCGACCTCGGCGAACAGGCTCGGCCAGCGCGGGGCGCGCAGGCCCGTGAAACCGGCCTGCGCGTCCGGCTGCTCGCCGGCGATCTGCTTCTCGATGCGGGCGATGTTCTCGACATGCACCTGCGAGGCGAACAGCCCCTTCCCCGGATCGGTCAGGTTGACGGGAGCCGAGACGCCGAGGGCCTCGCCGGCATTGCGCACCATCGGCTGCTCGATGGAGGCGTTGTATTGCACCCAGTCGAACCAGGACGTGTTCCAGACGTGAGGGAAGTTCACCGGCGCGGTGGTGGCGGCGTAGTTCGCCTCGCGGGACGCGTCGTCGAGGTCGAGGGCGAAGACCGTGTTGCCGATGCGGTTGAGGGCGTCGAGCCGGCCGTAGCCCTCGTCGACCGTCGCCGACGAGACCTTCTTGTCGAGCTTGCGCACCGCGTCGAGCCGGTCCCACAGCGCGTCGAGCTGGGCGCGCAGGGCGGCCTTGTCGGCCTCGCTCGCATCCTCGCCGAGCACGTTCATGGCGAACCGGTCGAAGCGGCCGGGCACGTATTTGGTGAACAGGACCGAGAGGCCGAGACCCTGCCGGAACTTGCCGAGATCGGTGAGCGCCGGCCCGCCATCGACGAGGAGCGCCGTCTCGCGATAGGTCAGCCGCCCGGTATGGCAGGCCGCGCAGGTGAAGCCGATCTTGTGGGTCGGCTTTCCCGTGCGCGGGTTGAGCCAGGGCTGGCCGTCGGGCAGCAGCATGGTGCCCTGGTCCCTGGCCTTGTCGCCGCCCCGGGCAAAGCCGATCGGCAGCTGGATCTCGCCGCCGCGCGTCGCGCCCGGGATGAAGCCGTAGCGGTCGAGATAGGCGGGATCGGCGAGCCGGCCGACATCGCCGACCAGCGTCAGGCGCGGCTGCTCGAGGGCGATGAACCACTCGTAGGGGATGTTGAGGGTCTGCGTGCCCTGGTCGGCGTGGTGGTACCAGTCCTGCTCGTCGTTCGACCAGGCCTGGCCGAGCCAGCGCGCCGCCTTGACGGGTGGATAGTCGGGCAGCGCGACGTACAGCTTGTCGCGGTAGATCTTGAAGCCGATGCCGACGACGATCAGCACGACGGCGACGAGGCCGACGATGATCTTGGCGAGGCGCCCCGTTCCCACGTTCGTAGTCTCCGCTCGAATGGACGATCGTCGGGGCGGGTCGCGATCGCGCCCGGCCCGTCTGCTGCACCTGGTCGTTTGAACGTCAGGGTGCGTCGGTGTCGTGCGCCGGAAAATCGGCTTTCAACGCCGTGATCGTCCTCGCGACGATCGCGTCGACCTTGCGCGAGGCGACGCCGACGCCGAACGTCTTGGCTCCCTTGCGCGCCAGATAGCCGAGGATCACGCCCATATCGTCGGTTTCCTTGCGGAAGTCGATGTCGACGAGGGTCGAGACCACCTTCTCGATGCGCCGCTTCAGGTCGCCGCGCAGGAGATCCTGCCGGACGTCCTCGGGACGGGCCCGGTCCGCCTTTCCGATCTCGATCGGCTTCTGTAGCTCCGGCGTCAGCGGGATGATCGGATAGAGCGCCACGCCCTCCGGCGGGCCGCCGTCGAGCCGGAGCGTCCGGACCCTGAACCCGCTCTCGCCGCCGGGGGCGACGGAGCCGGTCGCCGCGCTGGCGTCGCGCACCTTCCAGTGCTCGGCGATGGTCGGGCCCTTGAACAGGTCGTTCGTCGCCGGCAGCACGAAGTTCCAGCGCAGGAAGGCCTGGGCGTTGCGGCGCCCGAGGAGGTAGTCGTGGCGGCGGAAACTCTCGTGCAGGAAGCCGCTGAACCCCCCGAGCGCGCCGCTGGCGATCGGGAACATCACCGGCTTGCCGTCCGCCCGCTGGCGCACCGGCGAGACGATGAAGCGGGAGAAGTCCGAGCCGTCATGCGCCCGGGCGAGCTCGTCGGGCTTGAACCGCGCCTGGTTGATCAGCGCCGAGAACAGGCCCGGCAGCGCCGTCGCGAGGGTGCCGGTGACGGGATCGGCCGCCAGGGCCTGGTAGTTGGGGAACGGCGCGATCAGCACGACCGAGCGTCGGGCCTTGTCGCCGGCCGGCTCGTCCGGATACCCGTTGGTGAGGTAGCGCCGCGCCTGTTCGAGCGGCTCGTTGTCGATCGTGCCGCCGTCCACGGCCCAGTACCGGGCGGTGCCCTTGACGTCGTAGCGGTCATCCGGCGGGATGACGACGAAACGGCCGTCGGCGTCTACGCGGCCCACCGTGCCCCAGGTCAGGAGCTCGGCGCCCGGCCGGCTGACGTGGCGGGGCGCGAGCCCGACCGGGAAGGCCCCGGTCGCGAGCGCCGCGACCTTGAAGAAGTCCCAGGCCGGGTCGTCCGTCCGCGTCACGTCGAGCCAGGGATCGCCGGTCGGGGCCCGGCCGCTGCCCAGCTCGAACGAGGCGACGTCGGCGTGGTTCGTCATGCCGAAGGCCCGGTTCGCCCCCGCCCCGACGAGGCCGAACGAGTACGGGACCCCGCGCAGGTTCGTCAGCGTCAGCATCACCCGCAAGGCGTCGCGCCCGCCCCGGCCGATCCAGGGCCGGCGGACGGGCGGTCCGTCGATCGCGAAGGCGCGGCCCAGGATGTCGTCGAGGACGGCGCTGCACAGGACCGACCGGAGCCCGGTCGTGCCGTCGAGGTCCCCGGTCTCGAGCAGGCGCTCGATCGCGATGTCGCGGACCCAGCTCGCGTAGAGCCGGTTCTGCGGCTCGGGCGGCGGCGGAGCCGCCGGCTGGACGTGGTCGAGGCGGCGGAACATGTGCAACGCCGCCATGCCGGCGGTCATGCCGCCCGCCGAGGCGCCCGCCAGCACGGGCACGCGCACGTCGTGGGTCGGGCCGTCCCAGCCGGGCGCGTCGCGGGCGGCGTAGTAGCCGTCCAGCGCCTCGATCAGGAAGTCCATCACGCCGGCCGAGTAGCAACCGGCCGAGATGGCACCGGCCAGCACCAGGCCGACCTCGTAGACGGGACGTTCGGGCATGGCTCCCCCGGGATTCTCGACGTCCCGGCTCGTGGTCTTGCCCGCATCGGCACAAGATCTCACCGCTCGACGACAAGACGACGGAAGCGGCCGGTTTCCGGGTCGGTCAAAATTGATCCGTGATGCAAAATCATACCGAGTTGCGGCCGGTGTCAAGGTTGTGTTCTGGGAAACATATTTTCGATCGTCCGTCATGATTGTAGCCGAGACACGCCTTTCTAGATTTTTTATCAATTTTCATATGATCTCTGCAGATCGTATCGACTGATTGCGAGCGTAAAAGAAAAAATTTAACGATTGTTGGATATATAAATAATCAAATTACAAGTGTTTGTGCGAGTAATTATTTCGGCACATGAGCATTGGTGTAGAATACGCATCTCTGGACCGTCGCAGATGCGCCGCAGGCGGGTTCGGGACGGTTGCTCGGCGGACCGCCCCGACACATGCCGGATCGAGGTCACGGATCGACGAGGAAGGAAGGGCCCGCGGAAATGACGCAAGGTCATATCGGCCGATGTGCCGAAAGGGCAGTCAGCATCTGCACAAGACAGTATCACCCGTGCCGTCGACGATGCCAATATTGCGCTGCACAAGCATGATGAGGTTGTCGCGTTCCACAAGGGTCGTTTTTCCGGTAGAAAGCGTCGCCGCGCGACAAGCCCTCCCGTGCGGCCCCACTAGCTTTTCATCATCCCAGATCGAAGGCACCGCGTCGCCGGCGGTGCCGGGTGATCGATCGGGGATTGCGTCACTCCCGGGGAGTCGTGAGCAGATGGGCCGCATCACTCTGCAGGGCATCGGCAAGATCTTCGGTCACGACCCCGCCCGGGCGATGGACCTGATGGCCCAGGGCAAGAGCAAGGCCGAGATCGCCGCGCTCTGCGGGGCGGTGGTCGGCCTGCGCGACGTCGCCGTCGAGGTGCCGGAAGGCGAGATCCTGGTCCTGATGGGCCTCTCGGGCTCGGGTAAGTCGACCCTGCTGCGCTGCATGAACCGTCTCGTCGAGCCGAGCTGCGGGCGCATCGTCGTCGACGGCACCGACGTGACGGCGCTGAGCCGCCGCGACCTGCTGGCCTTCCGCCAGAAAATGTTCGGCATGGTCTTCCAGCATTTCGCGCTGCTGCCGAACCGTACCATCCTGGGGAATGTCGGCTTCGGCCTCGAGATCAAGAAGGTCCCGGCCGCGCAGGCGCGCGAACGCGCGATGCGGGCGATCGAGCTCGTCGGTCTCAAGGGTTGGGAAGCGAAGTATCCGAACGAGCTCTCGGGCGGCATGCAGCAGCGGGCCGGCCTCGCCCGGGCCCTCGCGGCGGATGCCGAGATCCTGCTGATGGACGAGGCGTTCAGCGCCCTCGACCCGCTGATCCGCCGCGACATGCAGGCCGAGCTGCGCGAATTGCAGAAGACCCTGAAGAAGACCATCGTGTTCGTCTCGCACGATCTCGACGAGGCGATCGCGCTCGGCGGCCGCATCGTGCTGATGAAGGACGGCGAGGTGGTCCAGGCCGGGCGGCCCGAGGAGATCGTGGCGGCGCCCGCCACCGAGTACGTCGCCCGCTTCGTCGCGCATATCGACCGGGTCGCGGTCCTGCGCGCCGGACAGGTGGCCGACGGGACCGCCCCGGTCCTCTCCCCCACCCAGACGGCCGCCGAGGCGCGGGCGGTACTGGCCGGGCGTGGCGGCGAGGCCTGGCTGGTCGCCGGGCCCGACGACCGCTTCGCCGGCCGCCTGCCGGCCGTCCGCCTCGCCGCCGCCCGCCCCGACGAGACGCTGGCGAGCCTCCTCGACCGGGATCCCGGTACCGTCGAGGCCGGAGCCGGCCTTGCCGGGCTCCTCGGCCGGGTCGCCGCCGAGGGCGTGCTCGCGGTGGTCGACACCGAGGGGCGCCTCGTCGGCAGCCTCACGAGCCGGGACGTCGTGCTGGCCCTCTCGGCCCGCCCGGGCGCCGGCGGATCCGTCCCCGGCGGCCACGAAGCCGCGATTTCCTCCGAGCCGGCAGGAGCTGAGCGATGGACTGGACAATCCCCAAATTCCCCCTCGACACGCTCAGCGACGAGGGCCTCGATTGGCTCACCGACCATGGCAGCTGGCTGACCCGGGCGGTCAGCCGCCACGTCGCCGACTGGATCGACGCGCTGACCTCGGCCCTCGTGGCCGTGCCGCCCTGGATCGTGATCGCGGTCGCGGCGCTCGCCACCTGGAAGATCGGCGGCCGGCGGGTCGGGCTCCTGACCCTGTTCGGCCTCCTGTTCCTGTGGAACCTGCGGCTGTGGCAGGCGACGGTCGAGACCCTGGTGCTGGTCATCCTGGCGACCGCGGCGGCTCTCGTCATCGGTATCCCGGTCGGGATCTGGTTCGCGCTGAGCCGGCGGGCCTGGCGGATCTTCTCGCCGGTCCTCGACATGATGCAGACGCTGCCGAGCTTCGTCTACCTGATCCCGGCCCTGCCGTTCTTCGGCCTCGGGGCGGTCTCGGCCTGCTTTGCCACCATCGTGTTCTCGGTGCCGCCGGTGATCCGGCTGACGGCGCTCGGCATCCGCAACGTGCCGGCCGAGCTCGTCGAGGCCTCGGACGCCTTCGGCGGGTCGTCGGCCCAGAAGCTCTTCAAGGTCCAGCTGCCGCTGGCGCTGCCGACCATCATGGCGGGCGTCAACCAGACCATGATGCTGGCGCTCTCGATGGTGGTGATCGCCGCGATGATCGGGGCCGGCGGCCTCGGCCGGGTGGTGTGGCAGTCGATCCAGCGCCTGGAGGCCGGCGCCGGGTTCGAGGCCGGCATCGGCATCGTCATCCTGGCGGTGATCCTCGACCGGGCGACCCAGGCGCTCGCCGCCCGCGCCCGCCCGCACGGCACCGCCTGACCTTTCACCCAGGCCCCCTTGGTCAAGCCCCCTCGCCACTGCTCGTCCAGAAAGGTCCCTCGATGCGCGCATCCACCTTCGGCGTCGTCCTCTGCCTCGCGCTCGCCCAGACGCCCGCCGAGGCCGCCGGCAAGCAGGTCCGCCTCGCCTATGTCGAGTGGGCCGACGCGGTGGTCGCCACCAACATCCTCAAGCTCGCCCTGGAGGAGAAGGGCTACGAGGTAAAGGCGATCCCGCTGGCCGCCGCCGCGATGTGGCAGGCCGTGGCGACCGGGGATGCCGACGCCAGCGTCGCCGCCTGGCTGCCGGTGACCCAGGGCGCCTATTACGAGAAGCTGAAGAACCGGCTCGAGCTGATCGGCCCGAACGTGACCGGCGCCAAGATCGGCTGGGCGGTGCCCGCCACCTCGCCGCTGAACTCGATCGAGGACCTGAAGACCAAGGCCGCCGAGGTCGACGGCAAGGTGATCGGCATCGATCCCGGCGCGGGCGTGATGAAGACCTCGGAGGCGGCGATCAAGGCCTATGGCCTGCCGGTCAAGCTCCTCGACGGCAGCGACGCCACGATGACGAGCGCGCTCAAGGACGCGATCCGCCGCAAGCAGGACATCGTCGTCACCGCCTGGACGCCGCACTGGATGTTCGCCCGCTACCAGCTGAAGTACCTCGCCGACCCCAAACAGGTCTTCGGCGGCGAGGAGAGCGTCAACACCCTGGCCCGCAAGGGCCTGAAGGAGGACATGCCGGAGGTCTACGGCATCCTCCAGAAGTTCAAGCTCGGCATCAAGGACGAGGAGGCCGTGATGGCCGAGAACGAGGAGAAGGGCGCCAAGCCCGCCGAGACCGCCGCCAAGTGGATCGCGGCGAACCGCGCCACCGTGGACGGCTGGCTGAAGTAAGCCGCAGCCCCGACGCGTCCCGAACCGCCGCCGCCCCGCCGGGCCGCGGCGGTTTTCGTGCGTTCGGGGGATGCCGCGACGCACCGGCTCGACGTCGCCGCCCGCGTGGCGCCCGCACCGGCGTGACTTGGCGGCACGACCTTGCGACAAGGAACGACAAACACCGAAAACCGGAGGGACGCCGCGCCATGGCACACGAGGACATGCAGGAGGCCGACCGCGCCCGGCGCGACACGATCTCGGACGCCCTGCGCCGCGCGGCGCGGCGCTACCGGGACCGCAACGCCCTGTCCTTCGCCGATCGACGCTGGAGCTTCACGGCCCTCGACCGCGCCGCCGACCGGGTCGCCGCCGGGCTCCTGGCGGCGGGGCTGTCGCGCGGCGACCGGCTCGGCGCGCTCGGGCGCAACTCGGACGCCTACCTGATCCTCTGGCTCGCCTGCGCCCGGGCCGGGATCATCCACGTTCCGGTCAACTACGCGCTTACCGGGCGCGAGCTGCGCTACGTCGTCGAGCAATCCGGCGCCGCTTGCCTGATCGTCGATCCGGCCCTCGAGGGGAATGCCCGGGAGGCGCTGGGCGCCTCCGCCGCGCCCTGGTTCGGCACCCTGTTCGGCGGGACCGGCCTCGACGTGCTGCACCTTGCGGGCGACGGCGGTCCCGCCGAGCCGGTCGAGGTGCCGCTCGCCGAGGACGACGTGGTGCAGCTCCTCTACACCTCCGGCACCACGGCGGCGCCGAAGGGCGCCATGATGACGAGCCGGGGGCTGCTGGCGGAGTACCAGAGCTGCATCCTCGCCCTCGATTTCGGGCCGCACGACCGGGCGCTCGCCGCGCTGCCGCTCTACCACACGGCGCAGATGCACGCCTTCACCATGCCCCAGCTGCTGGCCGGGGCCGAGACGGTGCTGATCGAGGCGCCCGCGCCGCAGACCTGCCTGCAGCTGATCGAGGCGCACCGCCTGACCTCGTTCTTCGCCCCCCCGACGGTGTGGATCAGCCTCCTGCGCTCGCCCGACTTCGCGACGCGGGACCTGACGAGCCTGCGCCACGTCTATTACGGCGCCTCGATCATGCCGGTGCCGGTCCTGGAGGAGCTGCGGGCGCGGCTGCCGGGGGCGCAGCCCTACAATTGCTACGGCCAGAGCGAGATCGCGCCGCTCGCCACCGTCCTGCGTCCCGAGGAGCACGACGCGCGCCCGGCCTCCTGCGGCCGGCCGGTCTTCAACGTCGAGACCCGGATCGTCGACGACGCGATGCGGGACGTCGCCCCCGGCGAGCGGGGCGAGATCGTCCACCGCTCGCCCCAGCTGATGGCCGGCTACTGGGACAAGCCAGAGGAGACCCGCGAGGCGTTCCGCGGCGGCTGGTTCCATTCCGGCGATGTCGGGATCATGGACGAGGCCGGCTACATCACGGTGGTCGACCGGGTGAAGGACGTGATCAAGACCGGCGGCACCATCGTGGCGAGCCGCGAGGTCGAGGAGGTGCTGTTCACCCATCCCGGCGTGTCGGAGGTCGCCGTGATCGCCCTGCCCCACCCGAAATGGATCGAGGCCGTGACCGCCGTGGTGGTGCGCCGCCCGGGCGCCGCCGTCGACGCCGAGGAGCTGGTCGCCCATTGCCGGGCCGGCCTGGCGCCGTTCAAGGTCCCCAAGCGCATCCTGTTCCAGGACGACCTGCCCCGCAACACCGCCGGCAAGCTCCTCAAGCGCGCGCTGAGGGACACCTACGCCGCCCTCGACTGGAACGAGGAGGCCGACGCCGCCCGGGGGCGGTGAAGCGCCGTCGCACGCGCGGGCCGGGCGGGCTTCCTACCCGCCCGGCCGGACCATCAGCGCCATCCGGACCAGCTCGGCGAGGCTGCCGGCCTGCATCTTCGCCATGACGTTGGCGCGGTAGATCTCGACCGTGCGCGGGCTGATGCCGAGCGCCTGGGCGATGACCTTGTTGGGGCTGCCGGCCATCAGCTCGTCGAGCACCTGGCGCTCGCGCTCCGAGAGTGCGGCGATGCGCCGGCCGGTCTCGGCGACGGCGGCGTGGCGCTCGGCGGCCCGGCGCCCGCTGTCGAGGGCGGCGCGCACGGCGGCGAGCAGGACCTCGTCGTCGAACGGCTTCTCGATGAAGTCGAACGCGCCCTCGCGCATCGCCGCGACGGCGAGCGGCACGTCGGCGTGGCCGGTCATCACGATCACCGGGCGCCCGTCGCCCTGCGCCTTCAGGCGGCGCAGCAGCTCGATCCCGTCGAGGCCCGGCATGCGCACATCGGTGACGATGCAGCCCGCGGCCTGCGGGGGGGCGGCGAGAAAGGCCGTGGCGGAGTCGTGCAGGCGCACCGGGATCCCGTCGGAGGCGAACAGGAAGGCGAGGGACTGACGAACCGCGAGATCGTCGTCGACCACGTCGACCGGCACCTCACCCGACATCGTCCAGCTCCCCTCTGTCGACCGCCCGCAGCGTGAAGCGGAAGCAGGTCCCCTGCCCGGGGCGCGACTCGGCCAGGATCTTGCCGCCATGCGCCTCCACGATGGTACGGCAGATCGAGAGCCCGACCCCCATCCCGTGCGCCTTGGTGGTGACGAAGGGCTGAAACAGCCGCTCCAGCACCTCCGGCGCGAGGCCCGGCCCGGTATCGGCGACGCCGATCTCGACGAGACCTTCTCCGGGCAAGGCCCGGCTGGTGACGCGCAGCTCGCGCCGGGAGGCGTCCTGCATCGCCTCGATGGCGTTGCGGATCAGGTTGAGCAGGACCTGCTGCACCTGGATGCGGTCGGCCAGCACCAGCGGCGCCTGCGGGTCGAGCGCGAAGGTGACGTGGACGCCCCGCTCCTTGGCGCCCACGAGGGCGAGCGCGCTCGCCTCCTCGACGAGCTTGGGCAGCCCCTCGATGTGGCGCTCCCCCTCGCCGCGGGCGACGAACTCGCGCAGGTGGCGGATGATCTGGCCGGCCCGCAGCGCCTGGTCGGCGGCCTGGCCGACCGCGTCGGCGAGCATCGGCACCTCGGGCCCCTCCATCCGCTGGAGCAGGCGGCGGCAGCCCTTCAGGTAGCTGGCGATGGCGGTGAGTGGCTGGTTGATCTCGTGGGCCAGCGTCGAGGCCATCTCGCCGAGCGCGGTGAAGCGCGACATGTGGACGAGCTCGGATTGCAGCTCCTGCAGCCGGGTCTCGGTGCGCTGGCGCTCGGTGAGGTCGCGGATGAAGCCCGTGAAGTAGCGCGCCCCCGACGAACGCATCTCGCCGACCGCGAGCTCCATCGGAAAGGTCGAGCCGTCCTTGCGCCGGCCGACGACGACGCGGCCGATGCCGATGATGCGCCGCTCGCCGGTGGCGAGATAGCGGGCCATGTAGGAATCGTGCCGGCTGCGATAGGGCTCGGGCATCAGGAGGCTGACGTTCTGCCCCACCACGTCCTCCGGCGCGTAGCCGAACTGGCGCACCGCCGTCGCGCTGAAGGATTGGATGCGGGCCTCCTCGTCGATGACGATCATCGCGTCCGGCACCGTCTCGAGGATCGAGCGCAGATGCGCCTCGCGGGCGCGCAGCTCGGTCTCGGCCTGGCGCTGGGCATGGATGCTGAACACCACGCCGCGATGGCGCACCGGCCCGCCCTGCGGGTCGATCTCGATGGTCCCGCGCGAGCGCAGCCAGTCGCTCCGGCCGTCGGGGCGCACCACCCGGTAATCGACCTCGTAGCTGCCGCCGCGGTCGAGCGCGCGCCGGATCGCCGCCGCCCGCGCCTCGCGGTCGTCCGGGTGGACCAGGGCCTGCGTCGCCTCGAAGGTGGTGAGCCGATCGGGCGGGACGCCGAACAGCCGCGCCCCGCTCGCCGAGACCGAGATCCGCCCGGTCGGCACGTCGAGCGACCAGAAGCAGATGCCGACCTCCTCGAGCGTCTGGCGGAGCTCCTCGGCGTTGGGCGCGGCGTCGGGGGGCGGGATCGCGGTGGAATCGGGCTTCGTCATGCGGGCCGAAGGGCGCGACGCGGGATCGGATCGCCGGGATAGCAAAAACCGGGCGCGGCGTCCGCCCCCGGCGCCCTCAGCCGTCGAGGCGCCGCAGGGCCGCCCGGTCGCGCAGCTCGACCGCGCGCCGGTGGGCCGGCAGGGCGATGAGCCCGTCGCGCTCCAGCTGGGTGAAGGTGCGCGAGACGCTCTCGACCGTGAGACCCAGGTGGTCGGCGATGTCGGCCCGCGACATCGGCAGCGCCAGGACGCCGTCGGCCCCCGCCCGCTCGGCGAGGCCGAGGAGGAAGCTCGCCACCCGCTCCCTGGCGGTCTTGCGGCCGAGCAGCAGCATGTGATCCTGCGCCCGGGCCAGCGCCCGCAGCATCGCCGCCACCACCTCGCACGCCAGCGCCCCGGCATCGCCCGTCAGCGCGGCCCGGTCGCTCCGGCGGTGGGCCGTGAGCACCGTGTCGACCACCGCCTCGGCCCCGGTCCTGCGCTCGTCGCCGGCCTCGAGGCCGAAGATGTCGCCCGGGAGGTGGAAGCCGTCGATCTGCCGGCGCCCGTCGCTGAGAAGGCGGTAGGTCCGCACCGCGCCCGACACCACCTTGTAGAAGTGGAGCGGGCGGTCGCCCTCGGCGTAGATCTCCTCGTCGGCCTCGACGCGGCGGCGCGCCCCCGGCTCCTCCGGACGGAGATGGGCGTGGACGGGCCCGGCGTTCAGCGCGGGGCCGAGGCCGGCGGTGGCGAGAGCGAGCTGCATCGGATGCCTCGTCGGGCGATCGTTCGGGCGGTCTTGACGAGGTCCATGGCTAGGCGATCGAGGGCGGCGGCGACATTCCGGTTCGACGCGTAAGGGATTCCCCTTAGGCCCGAACGCGTCCGTATCGGTGATGGACCGGGGGGGCCTGGCTTCGCCAAGGTCCCGATCACGGCCTCGGTGGTCCCGGTCTTGCGGCGCCGGGCCAGCTCGCCGACACGGGGATTGCGGACGTTCGAAGTCATCGCCAAGGCAGCGCCTCCGTCGCGAAGTAACGGCAAAAACTTGGAGAGCCTGCTTGATTATGACTGGCAAATACCAGCAGCGGTCTTGGGTTATCATACCCTTTCACCGCATCCTGAGGTGCGAGGCGATCGAAGATCGCCGAGCCTCGAAGGAGGGATCGAGTGATCTCGGAGACTTCTGGATCCCTCCTTCGAGGTTAGTCGATTTCCAATCGACTAACACCTCAGGATGAGGTTGCTGGTAGGATAGAGTATGTCGATCGGTCAAACAGGGTCTCGGACGCAAGCGTGCGGCGTCGGTCCGATGCGGGCTTCCACCGAATGGCGGGGGCTGCCCTACGACGTCGTCCCGGGCACCCGGGTCGAGCGCGAGTTCAGCTTGCCCAGGCTGCCCGCAAGCGCGGCGGATGCCCTGGCGACCTCCTCCGCCACGCTCCCGAAGCCGCGTTCCTCCAAGGCCGAGGCCAGGTCGTGCAGGGCGGCTTCGAGCTGCCGCGTCAGGACGTGCTCGCCCAGGCTCGACAGCGCCCGGTGGGCGACATCCGCCAGTCTCCCGGCCGTCGGCGCCTCGACGTGGCGCAGCAGGATGGCGAGCGTGGCGACGGCCTCGGTCAGGGTCTGGGACTGGATCGATTCGGAGGCGACGACGATCACGGCCTCGAGGGCGTCGGTCGCGATGACGGGAGCGGCGTCGCCGTAGACGATGCGGGCGCCGTCATCGCCCCGGATCTCGATCTCGCCGCGGCTCCACTGCGCGATGATGTCCCGCAGCGCCTGGATCACCGTGAGGCCCGGATTGGGGTTCGATTTCGAGGTCGAGACGGACGTCCAGGCGATGGTCGCGAGCTGGTGCAGGCCGTAGGCGGTGCTCGTCTGGAGATCGCGCCCGTCGTCATACGCGAAGGCGGCGAGCGTCTCCTCGGCGATGCGCTCCTGCGCCTCCGCGTCCAGGACGACGCCGGGGCCGCACCGGAGCCGGAACACCGGGTCGCCGACGGCGCGATACGTCCCGAGGGCGATGAGGACCTCGACCTCGACGTCGCCGTGCCGCTCCAGGGCCGTCTCGACCCGAGCGAGGTCGAGCCCGACGACGTAGCCGCTCTCCCGGGAGCGGACGAGGGCGCGGTCGGCCCAGTCGCGGCGCGTCGTCCTGCGGGTCGCCGCCAGCACGTCGAGATCCGTGCCGCGCGCTTCGAGCACCTTGTCGTGGATGAACTGGATGATCTGTTCCGGCCGCATCTGGTCGATCGTGTTGTAGATCATCACGATGATCAGGCACAGCGCCAGGGCGGTGAGCAACAGACTGAGCGCCGCCGCGAAGACCGGGCGGTGGTAGTCGGTATTGGTCACGAGCGTCGTCAGCACGAAGACCGACAGGCCGACGAAGTAGCCGAAATAGAGCTGGTTGGTCCGCCGCGCCATGAACTGGTCGGTGACCTGCGCCGTCAGGGCGCCCGCGCCCTGCTGCACGGCGAGAAGCAGGAGCGAGAAGGTGATCGAGGTGACCGTGACGATGCTCGATGCCACGGTCGCGAGCAGGCTGCCCAGGGCCGCGCGATCCCCCATCAGGGCCCCGAGCCAGGCAAAGCCGTGGGGCGCCCGGTCGCCGGACCACGACCCGTCCGCCAGATAGACCAGGGCGCTGAGGCCGACGAAACCGATCACCGTAGCGAGCGGCAGAGCCAGGAACTGCCGGAACGACCGTCGGATCGCGCTGACGACGCGGTTCGGAACCGATGCAATGGCTTTCATCGACGACTGTCACCACGCGGCACTGCCTGTCCGCCTGGCTTAGCATGGGGGCGACGGGCCATGCAGGACGGTCTCGGGGCCTTCACCGTCGCGCTGCGCCGCAGCGTCCGCTCCCGCGATCTGCGTACGAAGCACGCTTCGGCACAGACCGGTCTTTTCGAGCGGCGGCATGCGGCGGTCCCGGCGGCGGGCCTCACCCGGCCCGACGAACCTGCGCGTCGGGAACCCGTCGGAACAGGCCACGCCCGCGCGGGGAACGCGGCGATCGGATCGTCGTTGTCCGGCAGGAAGCATCACGAGCCCGTGAGGAAGACAGAGCCCATGACCGTCTCCAGACTGACCGTTACGGCATGCGCCGGAATTCTCGGTGCCGTCCTGATGTCGATCCCGGCCTCCGCGGCGCCGCTGCCCGCCCCGAGCGCCGGGCAGACCGGCACGAGCGCAACGATCGACGGCAACTCCCTGGTGACCCCCGTCCGCAACATGGGCAACGGCAAGCATCCGTCCCGGCCGAGGGGCCAGAAGCGTCGCGGCATGACGTCCGGCGGCTCCCGCCACTGAGCGTCGGTCCGCTCCCTTGAAACAGGCGGACCGCCTGCCACACGGCCCGATCGCGAGGCGCGGTCCGTCACGCCTGTTCGACACGACCCGATCCCGGTGACGCTCCGGAGCATGAGCCGCTCCCCATCTTGGCGGCGGTGACCGGGATCGAGACCCGGGTGGACCGCGCAGTATCGTCAGCCGCTGGCCGACGCGGGGGTGCCCGGTGCGTCTTCACGCCGAGGCGGACAGCGCATCGTGGATGCCGGAGAGCAGCGATCCGTCCTCGAAGGGCTTTTCCACCACCTGCCGGAAGCCGGCCCGCGCGGCGCGGTGGCGCAGATCTTCGGTGAGGCGCCCGGTGACCAGGATGGCGGGCAGGCTCACGCGCCGGGCGCGCAGGTGCCCGACCAACTCGACCCCGTCCATGCCCGGCATGTGATAATCCACGACGAGGCACCCCGACCGGGGAAGCCCCGCCTCGCCGAGCAGCTGGCCGGCATCCTCGTAGAGGCGCACGTCGAGCCCTTCGAGCTCGAGGGCGAATTTGAGCGAGCGTCGGACGGCCTCGTCGTCGTCGACGACGAGGACCGGTCCCGTGGGAGCGGGCATGGCGGCCTTGGACCCTGTCTTGCCGTATCGTGGTCCGGCCCGGCGCGGGCCGCCTTGATCTTGCTCAAGCGGGGTCCGTCGGGGCTCCGGCCGGCGCGCCGGGGGCCTGCGCCGTCCCGGGCGGGATGTCGCGCAGCGAGATCATCCCGACCACCTCGCCGCCGCGCATGACCGGCAGGTGGCGGAATCCGCCCACGCGCGTCAGCGCGTGCGCGTCCGCGAGGCTCGCCTCGGCGGCGATGGTCCGGGGATCGCGGGTCATCACCTCGCGCACCAGGGTCAGGTGCGGGTCGCGGTGGCCGGCGATCACCCGCACCGCCACGTCCCGCTCGGTGACGATGCCGACGAGGCGGTGCGCCTCGACCACCACCAGGGCGCCGATACCGTCATCCCGCATGCGGTGGCACGCGCTCGCCACCGTGAAGCTGCCGCTCACCCCGCGCAGGGGCCGGTCGGCCAGGAAGGCGGCGACGGTCGTGTCGGGCCGGATCGTCTCCGAGAGGGCGGTCGCATCGGTCATGGGCTGTTTTCCGCTGGTGGGCAAGGGAGGACCAGGGCCGGCGCTCAGTCGTCCGACAGGGCCCGCAGCTCGGCCCCCTCGACGTCGTCGTACTGGCCGGAGCGCAGCGCCCACAGGAAGGCGCCGAGGCCCAGGCCGCCGAGGCCGAGGGCGATCGGGATGACGAGGAGAAGCACGGCCATGGCAGGGTCCGGAGGCGGTCAGGGGGTGGCGATGGCCGGATCCGCCGGCACCTCGGCGGTCCCCTCCGGTGGGGGAGACGGCGTGGGCCGCGGACGGGCGCGGGCGCGCAGCGCGTTGAGCGTGACGACGACCGAGGAGCCCGACATCGCCAACGCGGCGATCAGCGGCGTGAGGAGCCCCGCGGCGGCGAGCGGCACCGCGACGAGGTTGTAGGCGCCCGCGAGCCACAGGTTCTGCCGCATCAGCCGCCGGGCCCGGGCGCCGACCGCGATCACCGAGAGCACCGGCGCGAGGCTGCGGCCGAGGAAGAGCGCGTCGGCAGCGGCCTGGCTCACATGCGCGGCGGTGACCGGCGAGAGCGAGGCGTGGGCGGCGGCGAGCGCCGGTGCGTCGTTGAGGCCGTCGCCGACCATCAGCACCCGCCGACCGGCGCGGCCGAGGGCCTCGATGCGAATAATCTTGTCCTGCGGGGTGAGACCGGCCTCCCACTCGCTCACGCCGAGCCGCGCGGCGACCGCCGCGACCGCGCTCGGCCGGTCCCCCGACAGGATCGCGATCCGTCGTCCCTCCGCCCGCAGCGCGGCCATGACCGCCGCCGCGTCCGGGCGAAGCGCTTGGGCGACCGGGTAGGCGACCGGCTCCCCGGCCCCGGCGCGAAAGCAGATGACCGAGGCCTCCGGCGCGGCGGCGAGGGCCGCTTCGGCCTGCGCCTCGGCGCCGCAGAAGGTTGGGGAGCCGAGGCGCAGCTCCACGCCGTCGACGGTCGCCCGGACGCCGAGGCCTGCCGCTTCCTGCGCCCCCGGATAGGGCTCGGCGCCCTCCGCGGCCTGCCGCGCCAGGGCGGCGGCCATCGGGTGGCGGCTCGACAGGGCGAGGCGGGCGGCCCGGGCCAGCGCCGCGGCGTCACCGGCCTCGGCGGCCAGGACCGGCTCCGGCAGGGTCAGCGTGCCGGTCTTGTCGAACACCACGGTGTCGATCTCGCCCATTCGCTCCAGGGCGGAGCCGTCGTTGAGAAGCACGCCGTCGCGAAACAGCGCGCCGGCGGCGACGACCTGGACGGCGGGGATCGCGAGGCCGAGCGCGCAGGGACAGGTGACGACGAGCACCGCGACGGCGGTGAGGAGCGCGGCGTGCGGACCGGCCCCGGCGACGAGCCAGCCGGCGAAGGTCAGCGCGGCGGCCGCATGGACCAGCGGCACGTAGAGGCGGGTGGCCCGGTCGGCGAGCACCAGCGCCCGCGAGCGGGTTTCGAGGGCACGGCGCATCAGCGCCTCGACCTCGTCGAGGAAGCCCGCCCCGGCCGCCGCCGTGACCGCGACGACGAGCGCGCCGTCGCCGTTGAGGGCGCCGGCCTGGACGAGGGCCCCCTCCTCCACCGGCACCGGTGCGGTCTCGCCGGTGACGAGGCTGCGGTCGAGGTCCGAGCGCCCGCGCTCGATCCGGCCGTCCATCGGCACCCGCTCGCCCGGGCGCACCAGCACGCGGGCGCCGGGCGCGACCTCGGCGAGCGGGACGTCGCGCACCGACCCGTCGGGCTCGATCCGCGCCGCGGTCTCGCAGCGCAACGCCGCGAGATTCTCGGCCAGCGTCCGGGTCCGCCGCCGCATCGCCTGTTCGAGCACCCGCCCGATCAGCAGGAAGAACAGCAGCATGATCGCCCCGTCGAAATAGGCGTGGGTCGCCCCCAGAGCCGTCTCGACCACCGACATCACGAGGGTCAGCACCACCCCGAGGGTGATGGGGAAGTCCATGGTGATCCGTCCGGCCCGCAGACCGCGGAGCGCCCCTTCGTAGAACGGCCGGCCCGCATAGGCGGCCGCCGGCAGGGCGACGAGCGCTTGGATCCAGTGGAAGAGGTCGCGGTTCTCGGGCGTCATGTCGGAGACGCTGCCGGCCCAGACCGAGATCGCCAGCAGCATCACGTTCATCGAGGCGAAGCCCGCCACCGCCAGGGCGCGGATCAGCCGCTCGCTCTCCGCCGCCTCGGCATCGGCCGGCCGGTGCGGGTCGAAGGGATGGGCGGCGTAGCCGAGGGCGGCGAGCCGCGCCCGGATCAGTCCCACATCGGGCTCGGCCTCGGGTGCCCACTCGACCGCGAGGCGCCGCTCGGTGAGGTTCAACCGCGCCACGGCTACGCCCGGCACCTCGGAGAGGCCGCGCTCGATGGCCGCGAGGCAAGAGGCGCAGCGCACGCCCTCGACGGCGAAGTCGGCCCGGGCCGCGCCCGCCCGGGTGCGGGTGACGAAGGCGTCGTAGTTGCGCTCCCGGGAGGGCCGGGTGTTCGCCTCGCTCCAGGCGGCATGGGCCTCGACATAGGCGAGCGCCGCATCGGTGCAGCACATCGAAATCCGCCCCTACTCGATGGTGACGCGGCGCTCGCGCCGAAGCTCGATCCCGCTCGGTCCCGTCACCTCGAGGACGAGCCGCCACTGGCCGGCCGGCAGCGTATCGAGGTTGCCCGCATAGGTGCCGGGGTCGGTCGCCGCGAGGGCCAGGGCCCGGTCGAGGCGGGCATCGGTCGGCCGCTCCAGCCGGGCGCGCAGGTCCTTGCCGGCGAGCGGCGCGCCGTCGGGCCCGCGCAGGGAGACGGTCAGGCCGATGCCGGCGCCGTCGCGCGCGATCGTGCCGTCGAGGTGCCATCCCCGGGCGGTCTGGGCCCGGGCCCGGGCGCGCTCGGCGGTGTAGACTTGCCCGGCATGGTAGGGCGAGGCCGCCTCGAGCCCCGTGAAGGTGCGAAAGGCCGAGGTGACCAGGAGGGCGTCGGCCGCCGCGATGGTGCCGAAGAAGCCGATCAAGGCGAGGAGGACGTGCCGCCCGGTGAGGCGGAACGGGGCGAAGAGGCGGGCCTGCATGGTCCTAGGGTGCCTTGAAGTGGTCCTGCGCCAGGGCGGTCTCGCCGCTGGCCGGATCGGTGACGCGGAAGGCGAGCGGCGCCGAGCCGGCGCGGCCGGGCGGGGCGAAGACGAGGACGCGGTATTCCCGCGTCGTGTCGGCCGGCACGACGAGGTCGTCGGCGGCGCCCACCACCTCGAGACGGGCGCCCGGCAGCCCCTCGAGGCCGAGGACGAAGCGCCGCTCGACCGGGCGCTTGTTGATGACCCTTACGGCGTAGCCGTTGCGCACCCCGCCCTCCGACAGGACGACGAAGAGCGGGTTGCGGTCGTGCAGGACGCTGATGCCGGTGAAGCTCCGGGTCGCGAGGCTCGCGAGCATGAAGCCGCCGATTCCCACCACCAGGAGGCCGTACGCGACCGTGCGCGGGCGCAGGATTCGCTGAACCGGCGGCAGGCCCGCGGCCCGGCGCCGGCCATTCGCCTCGGTGTCGTAGGCGATGAGGCCGGTCGGCCGCCCGAGCCTCGCCATCACGGCGTCGCAGGCATCGGCGCACAGGCCGCACTGGATGCAGGCGAGCTGGAGCCCGTCGCGGATGTCGATCCCCGCCGGGCAGGCGGTGACGCAGGCGTAGCAATCCACGCAATCGCCGGCCGGCCGACCCGCGGCGCGCAGGGCGGCCGCCGTCTTGACCGAGGCGCGGGGCTCGCCGCGCTCGACCCGGTAGAGGATGTTGAGGGAGTGGGCGTCGGTGAGGGCGCCCTGGATGCGCGGCCACGGGCACATGTAGGTGCAGACCTGCTCGCGCAGGTGGCCGGCGAGCAGATAGGTCGTGGCGGTCAGCGTCAGGATGGCGAAGCCCGCGACCGGCGGGGCCTGGAAGGTCGCGAGCTGGCGCACCAGGGTCGGCGCGTCGGCGAAGTAGAGCACCCAGGCACCGCCGGTCCACCAGGCGATCAGGAGCCAGATCGCGTGCTTGAGGGTGCGCAGGGCGATCTTCTCGACCGACCAGGGCGCCGCGTCGAGCTTGAGCCGCGCCCGGCGGTCGCCCTCGACCAGGCGCTCGACCGCGAGAAAGAGATCGGTCCAGACCGTCTGCGGGCAGAGATAGCCGCACCAGATCCGGCCGGCGACGGCGTTCATCAGGAAAAGGATCAGGGCCGCCAGGATCAGCAGGCCCATCACGTAGGTGACCTCCTGCGGCCACAGCTCGATGAAGAAGACATAGAGGCGGCCGCGGTCGAGGTCGATCAGCACCGCCTGCGACGGTGCCCCCGGGCCGCGGTCGAATCGCAGGAACGGCACGAGGTAGTAGACCCCGAGCGCCACCGCCAGGATGATCCATTTCGCGGTGCGGAACCGGCCCCGCACCGCCTGCGGGTGGATCTTCCGGCGCGCTTCGTAGAGATCGCCGGTGACCGCCGGCACCGCCGGCCGGATCGCGGCGGTGCCGAACTTCGCCTTGCGGCCTTCACGCGGAGCCGTGGACCGTGCCGTCGTCGCAGGTTCGCTCAAGGCCATCGCCGCCTGTCCAGCCGCCCGGGTGCGGGCAGGAGCCGTCTTGGGGCGGGCGGCGGCCCGCGTCATTGATCTCCCGCAATCGCAGGGCTGTCGGGGGAAGCGGAGGGGCGCCTCGTCCCCTCTCCCCGCGGGCGGCTAACGTGTTCAAACATCTCGGTTTGGGCGCGCTTCCATGTGGAAGTCGCGCGCCTCCCCTCTCCCGTGTGGGAGAGGGGCCGGGCGATCGAAGATCGCGCGTGAGGGTGCTACGGTTCTTATTCAAGCACTGAACGTCGTGCTGGCAGCGTGACGCTCAGTACGTGATCCTGACGCGTGTCACCCTCGCGCGATCTTCGATCGCCCCTACCCCTCTCCCACAC